>NZ_JBPFDN010000005.1:23049-311932 GCF_059414985.1 Arthrobacter sp. SAFR-044
CGAAGCCCAGCCCGAACGCACCGTCGAACCGCTGAGCCCCGACGCCGGAGCCGAATCATTCCGACGCGAGGAAGAGGCCCGCAGGGCCGAACGGGAACGGGCCGGCCGGGAAACCTACGACTGGGTCTCCCAGTTCAACCGGGGCCAGTCCCAGCAGATCGAGCGGGACATCCAGCGGGCAGAACGGGCCAAAGCCGAAGCCCAGCCCGAACGCACCGTCGAACCGCTGAGCCCCGACGCCGGAGCCGAATCATTCCGACGCGAGGAAGAGGGCACGGCGAAGCAAGCACAAGACCGGGCCCAGTTGTATGCCGCTATCCAGGCGTACCATTCGGACTTCGGACAGACCACGGCGTTGCGTGAGGTTTGGGAGCGTGCGAGTAGTGAGCAGCCGAATACTAGGCGGGGGTATGACGCGGCGCGAAACGAGTTTTGGAAGATACTCCACAATGAATCAGATCAGGATGCAAACGCGCACGAGGTTCGGAAGATGCTGGAACTCGCCGGATATAACTTTGGCCGAGGTGAAGGCGCGCCGATTCTTGACCTACTTCCGAATCGCGATTCAAATGACTCACCGAAGCAGTTTCGACTGTCAATCGATCACAAGATTCCGGGCAGCCTCAAACTCAAGATTCCGGGCAGCACGGGCGAGAACCTCTGGTTGAAAGTGGATAACCTACGTTTCATGACGGAAGCCGACAACGTTGAGAGGAACGCCTTTTTCAATGAGAAGGATGAGCCGTTCAAGGGATGGCCATGGCACTGGCAGCGGCCACGACATCGTTCTTGAACCAAACTAGTCATAATTAGAAGAACACCTACCTGGCCGATCGGGTTGGTATCGCCCCGCCTGGGCCGAAGGAATTCCAACATCGAGTTCTTTTGACCCACACCGCTGACGTCAAGCCACCTTGACGGCGGAGACAGGCGGGGCCACGGAAGCTTCAGAGGAGTACCGGCGGATCCTGACAGACCGCATCCGGATCCAGGGCGCCGACCACCCCGACACCCTCACCACCCGCGACCGGCTGGTCTACTGGAGTGAGCAGAACGGCTATCCGGTCTAAGGGCGCGTTGCTACTGATGTCCCCCTCCCTTGACAGCGTCAGAGCCGGGTGGATCCCTTGCCAGCGGGACTGCAGCGGAGGTGAGGCCGTCCGGGCGGCCGGCGACGGCGTGAATTTCGTCGGAAATAGGGGTCGTAGTTAGTGATGACAACTGCCTCGGCCGATTAATGAGTACGACGCTCTGGAGCGAACTGCCTCCTGTGCGGATGATCGACGAGGCACACTCCCCGACCACAGCAGTTTGCGGGGCAGGCTGCCAGCAACTCAGCACGGGTCGGGCAGCACAGTCCTAATCGGACGCTTCCCGGTTACCCAGGGCGGCGGCAATCGGTCGACCGGCTTGTGCTTTTCCGAGGTAGTACTCGCCCTGATGGGGTTTGGCTCCATTGTCGACAGTCCATGCGGATTCGAGGACGGCCTCGGCGGGTTTGTTCCGATCGAAGAGTCTGGTCAAGTCCGGCTCGGCGGCTACGAGATCGTTGCGGTCGGCGATGCTGACCCACTTCCGTACCATGGCCGGGTATTCGGGGGGCTGCGGTGAGATGCGGTCGTAGATGATGGTGCGCAACCCGAGTGGGCTGCCGATGGTCAGCCCTGGTCATCGGCTCGCAGTGTGACGCTCTGGAGCATCTGGATTTCGTGCCCGACCGGGTGAGTCGGTTGTTTGAATTGCTGACCGATCCCCGCCGTGGGGGATGTCAAGCTGAAGGAAACGGTCGCATTCACCGGCTGGATCCGAGTGTTGAAGAGGCTGTGGTGTCCGCCGCTTCCGCGCAGGCGAGCCTGCTGATCGTCTTCATTGGACACGGGGTTACCAGGGACAAGTCCAGAGGAGGCACACGGTTTTTCCTGCTCCCCAAGGACGGGAATCCGGAAAATCCACGTCCTGAACCGCTTATGAGGTTGGAACCCACGTGGAAACCCTCTTGTCCGGGCCTGAGCAATGGCTTGACGGGATGTTCCTGATTCTTGACGCCTGCCATTCGGGGACCGGCGCCGTCGAGATCATGTCAGAGGCCCGAGACATCCCGGGATCGAAGCGCATGCAAATCCTGACGTCCACCTTTAACGGAGGTCTTCCTACGATGGCTGCTTCTCCCAGTCCCTGATCGGCCTGATGCAGCACGGGCAGACCCACCTCTCGAGCGACTACATCGGTGGGAGGAAGCGGCGAACGCAGGCGATGAGGCCTGCTCGGACCAGGAGGAACCCTATTTTTCCATGGCCAGCTAAGCGCCGGATCCCCCAACTGGAAATACACCCACAGCCCTGGTGGTGGCGCCGCCGTTCCTAAATTCCATCCTTCCCTCAGGAGTGCCGTCCAGGAATTCAACATGGAGGGTGAGCACCAGACCGCCGACAAAAGGTACCTCGGTGAACCTCATGCGTTCATCGACATCTTCGCCGACAAAATTGATTGTCCTTCGGAAAACAATTTGATTTTCATCGGTCAGGCGAACCTCATCAA
Organism: Arthrobacter sp. SAFR-044; assembly: GCF_059414985.1. NCBI lineage: Bacteria > Bacillati > Actinomycetota > Actinomycetes > Micrococcales > Micrococcaceae > Arthrobacter > Arthrobacter sp. SAFR-044. The sequence goes on from NZ_JBPFDN010000005.1 coordinate 25,588, forward strand.
TACGTGCGTTCTCATTCAAAGTGCATTTAAAGAACACCTCGGATACACGCTGCTGAATACCTATGGATAAATGCTCCGCTGCTATCGGCAGATGTAGCCAGTTATCCGTTCGGGCGCTTTGAAAAATCGTTGTTCCTTGAAGGTTGTGCATGATTCTGCGGACATTTGTCGGGAACTCGACGACCGCGGCTACCCCGTGAGTTGAAAAGCGTGCCACTTCTTTAGCCTCCTAGATTTTAGGTGCTCCCCAGCAGGCTGGTGCAATCAGTGTGGAGGCGTTGTGACCTTCTTGGCTAGGGGTTATGCCTTGCAAGGTGCATTTATAAGCACCCTGACGCTGGGTGGCCATCGTATGTCTGGAATGGGCAGTTCGTGCGCTGCCAGCAGTAACGCTGCAGTAACACGTCGCTGAATAGGCTGGGCTGTTCCTACTGCCATGAAAGCCCGGATAGGCGGCGCGCGATGAGCACACCTTTCAACTGCTACACGTCCTTCTGCCCAGCAGCGTCGACATCCACGGTAGGACGCCGGGGCCCTGAACTGTTGGCGAGAACGGCCTGGACCACTCCACCCGATGTCCAAGCAGTCGGTCGGCGTGGCCAGATGTTGGGCTCCCGCGAGTCGACGCAATCGTGGCCTGGTGCTGGGATGGGGGCCTGAACGATGGCTATTGTGACAGGTAGCCTCCGCATTGACACGGGAAGCGCTTCGATACCTATCACAAGACTGACTCTGCGGCTTCCGGTCTACTCTTACATCGCTGGTGAGGAGAGGGAGGTGCTTCGGGTCAGAAGGGACCTGGATCGCCATGAGCCTGTGACTCACCGGGTAGTGCCGAACGAGACGTTTTTGTTCCCGTATGATGGCCGGTTCGTTGTTGGCGATGACCGACAGATGTTCACGGGTTGGGTGGGGGAGGGGGACCTCGAGAAGCTGCAATTGGAAGTTCCCTTTGCAGTTTCTGACTCAACCGGGACTGTGCTCGATAGAGGGGCGCTTCGTGCCTACTTTTTTTTGGACATCGGCCCTCGGGTGGGGCCCCATGACGACTCCAATGACACGCTGGAGTTCGCCAATAAGCTTTTCCTAGTCAATGCTGCAATCTATGACCGGATGGTCCTTGACAACCCGCCCCCGCCACGGCAAGGCAGTAACTATCTGCTTAGGCTCTTGGTCAACATCGGTACCTTCACGTCGGAATCCGCTGAAGCTGACTCCCTGTCAGAAGCTGAATTCCAGGAACTGGCCCAGAGGCATAGTGTGTCTGCTGAGTTCGTGAAATCCGTGCACGCCCGCTTCGATGAATTGACGTCTTTTCTGATTGACTTGGGCTCACTGACACCAGTTACAGTTGCCGGGACTTTCTTGGTGAAAACAGATGGGGAGCCGCTAACCCGGAAAGACTTGGATTTTTACAGCGTTGTTGCGGACGTGCCCGTCCGGTCGGCGTCGGGATCCATCGAGGTTCGTACGTTGACCGCTGATTGGGGAACATTGGCGGACCCTCTCGATGTTCCAGTGAACTTCGAAATGCTGACCCAACCAACTCTTTTTGCCGAGGGCGTCGAGGGGATGGTCCGGGTGCGGGTCAAAGGCTTCGACGGGGCTACGCTCTGGAGTCAGGACTTCGGCGCCTCGGATCCGCTGCTTCATGGTTTGAAAATTGAAATTCCGGCTCACCGCCCGGGAGTCATCGAAGGAACTGGGGGATCGGGGAGCAGCACTGCCCGTAAACGCATCCGCGGGCAGGTGCTAGCCCGCCACGCCGGTACGCGGGTCCGCGGCCTTACCGTCGTCCTTCAAGGGAAAACCGCTACCGACGTGGTGTGGCGGATTGTGTCAGCCGCGGAGACAAACGATCGGGGCTATTTTTCGATGCCCTATCCCCGCGGGGTGTTCGTGGCCGCTCAAGCGCTTGTTTCCGCCGCTCCCGATGCGGCGGTCGATGTCGGAATCGCATCCACTTCCGCGGAGGAGACGGTTTCTGAGGATTTCATCTACATTCTTCTCGACGACGGAGGGCATGCCGAGCATCCGGAGGACTGCGGTTGCGCGACCAAAAATACCGGTGTGACGCGGCTGCCTGACCAGTCGGATCTAATCAATTCAGACGAGTATTCCCAAGATCTGGGGGGTGGATGCATCAGCATCACCACACCCAACCGGACGTTGCAGGAGTATGCATATAACGCCATCGTCCGTGTTTCCGACCCGGACGTAGCCAATTACACGCTGACCCGCAATGGCGATGGTTCATTCCAACTAAGCGGGGGAGCCGAGAAGATCAACCGGGCCCCAGTTGACCTGGGCAACCCAATCCGCTGGCAGGACGCGCCACTGGCAGGTGATGCCTTGAGTTTCTACCAGGCGGTAACCGTCTCCACAGGACACATACTCTTCTACAAAGCCGTCTTCAAGGCCGACGGGTACTCTCTGGGTGATCTGGTCTACTCCCTGCCATTGGCCCCAGGACAAAAAAAGCAGATCGTTTCATACGACATGGCCAACACGCTCGAAGCCAGCGAAGAGCAAAGACTTACCCAAAGTGAACGACTCAGCGCAACCCTCGTGGATGACCGCAGCATCACGGACGTGCTCAGCGGCGGAATCCGGGAAACCCTTGCCGGGCAAAGTTCGGCCTCAACCTCAGGGATCAGCGCCGGCCTTGGCCTAGGTGGATCCATCGGCGCCATCAGCGGATCCCTCGGCGTCGCAGGAGGCTACGCAAACTCAAACTCTTCGGCCTCACAAAGCGGGTCCCGTGGCATCACCCAATTCTTCGGTGAAAAACTCCGACAAGCCCTGTCACAGAACGCCGAAAGCTACCGACGCCTTAACGCATCCGTCGTGACCACCGTGAAGGAGGGGCAGGAGTACGCGGTCACCACCGAAGTCGTGTCCAACCATAACCACTGCCACTCCATAACGATGATGTATTTCGAAGTCCTGCGGCACTACGCAATCTCGCAGGAACTCGCCGACGTTCAAGAATGCGTTTTTGTCCCATTTTTGCTGACCGAGTTCAACAGCAGGAACATCTCAAAATGGAAAGACGTCCTGACGACACACCTTCTCCCCATGCCGTCCAGCACCTATCTACGTCCCATGCTGCTGCGCGGCAGCGTGCGGCAGCAGCATCCATTGACCCGCGCCTTCGACGCCAACGAACGAATCCTGAGCGGATACTCAAGGGTAGACTTCCCGCTGAATAGCTACGCCGAAGACCCCATCACCGAAATCACCGGCGAGTTCACTCTACGCACCCGCCTTCCGCGCCCGAGAACCAGATACGACCGCATCGTCTCCCTCCCGGTCGTTACCAAGACCGTGTCACGCCAAGAAATCGATATCGTGAAGACCGCCGCCGTGGCGGTCTTCACTGGGGGCCTATCCCTGCTGGGGGGGCCCGGTACCAACACGGTGGAAGAAGAAGTCCTGGTCAAGACGCGTATCTTCGATGCATTCATGGACCTGGACGCCAACTTCCAATCCGTGCGCCCAGCCGATGCAATACGTGTCAAGTCATTTGCCCCAAAGACAATCGAGATCTCTGGAAATTCATTCATTATCGACTTTTTTCAGAACCCCATCGATCGACAGCAGTGGGAGTCTTACTCGAACATCTTGGGAGAATTCAGTGATGTTCACCAGATGCTCGACAACTACTTTGCGGGACGGCTCATCTCTGAATGGGAAGGAATATTCAATCGGGATATTGCACCGCTGATTTTCAATAAAATCGTTGACACTATCCGAATTGGGACACTTAATCTCGACTTGACAGCGATGAGCAGGTACAACGGTGGAGAACGCGCCATGCAGATCCGCTTGTCCGGCGGCAGCACCGTACCCCGCAAGGATCTGCCGGAGCAGATGCGTCTGCACTCCAACAGCCAGGTAATCCACGGCTTACGGAGTGCTGGTTTAGCCACGCTCATCGTGGACAAAGTGCGCATCCGGTATATAACAGCGCATTACAGCGGTGATATCCACAACGGCTACTCCGGCAACGATCTGCTGGACGAAGACTTCGCTACGAGCGGGGCTCTGCTCGCCACACCGCTGACGTCCCAGGACCGCCGCAACCCCCGCAAAGAAGATACCTACCTGGTCGAGGAACTAGTGGCCCACCTGAACTCCAACCTCGAGCACTACAACAAGGCACTGTGGCGAACTCTTGACGCCGACCGCCGCTTCATGCTGCTAGACGGATTCAACATTCAAATATTCAACCGCTTCGGGGCACCCCTCGGCTATCGAAGCCTGTCATCCGTAGTCAAACACGAACTGATCACTGTCGCAGGGAACTCGCTGGTCTTTCCCGTAGCCGACGGATACAACGTCTCACAGGCCCTCATCGTCGAGAACAAAGAGGAAGAGGAAGAAGCAACGCCAACCCTGCGTGATCACTATCTGCCCCTCCACCCGGTCGAACCCTACCGTCTGAGCGTCCCGACCCGGGGAGTCTACATGGAGGCTTTGATGGGGCAGTGCGACGCCTGCGAAGAGGTCAAGCCGGACTCCTCTCAAGACTGGGACCTCTTCCGAACCGAAGAACCAACAGCGATCCAGCAGGTCGTCACACCCACACCCCAGCGGACCGACTGGAAAGCGATTTGGGCCCAATTCGCCCAGCCTCTGGTAACAATGCAAACCCCGAGGGAAGCCCCCGCACCCGGCAGCGGACTGGAAGGGCTGTCAACGGCCCTCGTCAACAGCCAAGCTTTCCGGGACGTTACAGGCCTTGCCGGCAACCAGGAAAACGTCATTCGCACCTACCTTTCAAACCAGGAGAACGCGAAAGCCTTCGCGGAAATGGCCAAGACCATGGCCATGCAGGACCACAATTCAGCCAATTCCCGCTCCATCATGCGGTCCTTGGAAGAAGCACACGATGCCGAAGCCATCACTGACCCCGAGTACCGCCAACTGGTCCGAGACCACCTGGGCCAGCAGATCGACGGCGGCGCCCGGCAACAAGCTGAAACAGCCGCGCAAGCAAGCCGGAGACCATCGCTCACAACGGCAGCAGTGGAAGCCCTCGATGACGGCCGCAGCGTAACTGCCAAGACTACCCACTCGGACGGAAGCACCGAAGAGGTCCAAGTTAGCTCCGGGCGATCGCAACAGCAGGAACCGATACATTACGATGTAGCACTGGTCCCACAGCCCAACAAAACCTCCTGCTGGGCTGCTGCAATGGCGATGCTTGAGGGATACCGGCGCAGCATCGCTGCCTCCGCCAGCGTGGTGCTCACCGCCACTCATCTGGCAGCAGAAGTAGGCTACAGCCTCGAGCAGTCATACGGATGGGACCGCCTGGAGGACGTCAAGGACTTCTACGGCTTCAAAGACATCCAACTCGTCGGCAGCCAATACCCCACCGCGGCGCAATGGCGCCAATGGCTGCGCGAGCGGGGCCCCCTCTACGTGACGGTTGTCGGGGAACCTTCCTCCCACGCAATAGTCATTCACGGCATAGCCGGGGACGAGACGGCGACCGGGGCACGCGTCGAGGTTCTCGACCCATGGGACATCAGCCAGACATTCGACAGCGACCCAACAGTTTTCAATCCACCAAATGAAGGAACAGCCATCACCCTGTCGGTCGACGAGCTCAACCGGAAGTTCAACGGCGGAGACCTGAGCAAACTCGCCATCTTCGAAGACTGGCGGATCCTTTACCTGCCGGGACTGGAGGCTGACGCCGGCACAACCGCTCCAACCGGTGCGGCGAAACGTACCTTCAGAATCCAGGGCGTCAACAAATTCTTGGCAACCGACACGGACGTCCGGTTCAAAGCTTCAATCGTCAGTGGGAGCATGAACCTCACCGTCAACGTCAAGGGAAACACCTGGAAGGACGTGAACGAGAAACTTCAAGACGGAGTCCACGACCTGACCATCACACCTGACCACTCTGTCACCGAACCAGCGGACTGGCCTGGCTTCGCCGCAACGGCAGCCGTCCCGCTACCTGACAGGATGTGGCTGGAAGAACGCGCGGAAGTGACGGTCACCGGGAACCGCATCACGGCTATCACCGGCAATCCCAATATCGTGCTTCGCGGCGACAGCATAACGGTCAAACTCCGTCCCCTCTGGGCCAAAACACCACACAAATCCTCGCGCCCGACAGGAGTATCGCCAGACTATGTGGTTCTGCACCACACAGCCGGAAACAGTGACCTGCCGCCCCACTTCGTGGACCCGACGGCAACTGAGAAGGCAGCAGCGCACTACGTGATTACCCGGACGGGCGAAATAATCAAAATGGCTCACGAGGCATCCGACGCCGCCAACCATGCCGGAAGATCAATGTGGAAAGGCAGGCCATCACTCAATACCTCGTCCATCGGTATTGAAATCGTCCACCTCAATGACACTGTCGCTTACGAAGAGGTTCAGTATGTCGCCCTCCTTGCGCTACTGGGCCAACTCAAAGCCACTTACCCGGCAACAAAAGCGAAAAACTTCATTGGCCACAGCGACATCGGACTGCATCCAAACGGCGATGTCGGACGAAAGGCACTCGACCCAGGAAAGCGCTTGGACTGGCCCAGACTGGAAACCGCAGGCTTCGGCCTCGCCCCGGCAGACGCTTCAACAATCTTCACAGCGTCAAACCCAGTGGAGGACATCTACGGCGCCATCTTCAAGGCCGATACCAATATCAAGCTGCCCATTAGAAGAGGGCAGCCCCCGAACTATAGCGCAGTGGTCACCGAGGTCAAATCCGATCTAGCTGCCATCGGATATGCGATCCCTTCCGCTGGAAGCAGCACATATGACGACGGCACGGATCGAGCTATCCAGGTGTTCAAAAACAGATTCTTCTCTGGCTCCCGGATCCAGCCTGACAGCTTCTACAACGGCCGGCTCGAATTCGAGACGGCGCAAATGATCAAACGCGTCCTTCATACTGCAAACCTTCCCTAAGACAAGACTGCAGCTATGGACCTTGCTAAAGGTAACGGCGCCTAGAATCGGTAGGAATGGAGCCTGTTCCATGGTGTGTCACTGAAAGTACGGAACCTGGAGAAAAAGCCACGAATGATGGCCGGAAGCAGCCCCTTTTTGAGGGCACTCCCCCGGCAAAATTTGATAGCCGATAATGGAGATTCCGTCAGCTTGCCGAAGTGCGGAACTGGCAGTCTTGGCGCTGTCATAAGAGGGTTTGTGAACCTGTCTGCCAGGAGTTCTAGGTGACCCTGGCCAGACGAAGGTACTGATAGACCATTTCACGGCTGATCCCGTAGTCGTGGGCCAGAACGGCTTTCGGAACACCGTTCTCAACGCGATTCACGAGTTCGGCTGCCCGTTCGGGGGCAGGGTCTTCTTCCGCCCACTGTAGACTCCGCGCTGCTTCACCAGGGCAATTCCTTCCCGCTGCCGTTCCCCGATCAGGGAACGTTCGAACTGGGCGAAGGCGCCCATGACCGAGAGCATCAGGTTGGCCATGGGGGAGAGTCCTCGCCTGTGGAGACCAGGCTTTGCTTCACGAACTCGACGCGGACACCTTTGCGCGTGAGGCCTTGGACGAGAGCTGTGCAAGGCAGATGGCTGGTTTGTGGCAATTGATCCATAGATCATCGGCGCAGTCGTGGCTTCGCTACAAAATGACCGTAGACAGGGCTCTGTAGCCTTCTTCGGAGGACCGACCACCATTCACAGGAGGAACCATGAGCCACGAGACGACCTCGACCTCGGCACCGCGCCGCCCGGCCCAGAACAGCCCCCGCACGCCGCGTCCACTGTGGGATGCGCAGTCGCTGGCCCTTATCTCCGTGTTCGCCGCGTTGATCGCAGCCTCGGCGATCGTCCCAGGCATTCCCGTCGGCGGCTTCGGGGTGCCCATCACGCTGCAGACCCTCGCCATCATGGTGACAGGCCTCGTCCTGGGCGGATCACGTGCCGCCGCAGCGGTGGCGCTCTACCTACTCCTTGCGTTCGCCGGGCTGCCGATCTTCTCGGGCGGCCGGGCGGCCCTGGCCGTCCTCGCCGGCGGATCCGCCGGATACATCGTGGGGTTCCTCCTCGCCGCTCTGCTCGTTGGCATAGCCGCCGAGCAAATCATCCGGCGCCTCCCCGCCAAGCGGCGCGGCCTCTGGTTCTTCCTCGCCGCGGTAGTGGTCACCGTGGTCGCATCGCACCTGCTCGGCGTGCTCGGCATGATGGTCAACCTCAAGCTGTCATGGCAGGCTGCCTTCGCCAGTGACCTCATCTTCTACCCCGGCGACATCCTAAAGGACGCACTGGCATCCGCCGCCGCGGTGGCCGCCCACAAGGCCTTCCCGGACATCCTCGTGCGCCGCGTGAAGTAAGCGAGGCCGGAGCATGGCTATGAGGATCTTCGGGGAAACCGTAGACGACCAAACCCGCTGCATTCACTATCACACCGACGTAGATGTCATAGCCATAAAGTTCAAGTGCTGTCTTCGGTACTATCCCTGCCATCTCTGTCACGAGGAGGAGGCAGACCACCCGGCCCTAACATGGCCAAGAAACGAGTGGGCAGAGCCAGCAGTCCTGTGCGGTGTGTGCAAAAGCGAGATGTCCATAAACGCTTATCTGTCGACCACATCGTGCCCCAACTGTGCCGCTCGACTGAACGAGCGGTGTGCGGCCCACACGCATTTTTACTTCCAGACCTGAACGGAACCTCTCCGATGATTCCCCGCGAAGAGCGACGCCAGCGCACAGCGGCTTTGCAGTGACACCCCCGGCATGGAGGCAGTGTGCCTGCCCCAGCGCAGTCACACCACAAGAGCTCCTGCCTCCATTTGCGCCTTAAGGAAGCACACGGGTTGCCTTTCAGAGCTCTACGGGACTGCGTCCACGAGTCGTCTAATCCGCTTCTGCTCGTTCTGCTAAAGAGCCGATGATGGAACCGTCATAAAGCTTGGAAGTGCTGCCGCTTACAACGCGTCCTGACTGCACAGAGATCGCACAGCATGACGGCGGCAGGACGGGTACCGTTTTGGTACCATAAGGACATGGCTATGAATCTCCGTGTCCCTAAAGAGCTCGATCGACGGCTGGAGAAGTTGGCTGCCGAGGAACATACGTCAAAGTCTGCGCTTTTGTTGCAGGGGGCTGAGTTGGTTCTTCAGCGCCACGCTCGCCAGCGTGAAATCAGCGAGGGCCTTGATTTCGTGATGAGTCATGACGTTGAGCTGCTGAAGCGCCTTGAGGACGCGTGACAGCGTACCTGGACATTGAGGATGCCCTGCAGGTAGTTGATCGGTACGGCTTCCATATACGGGATGTCGGGTTGCTGGCCTCGGCATTGGCCAGGCCGGCGACGACTGTCATGGGCGCGGAAGCTTATCCGGAACTGGCGGTGAAGGCGGCTGCCTTGTTGGAGTCGGTCGCCCGGTTTCATCCGCTCATTGATGGCAACAAACGGACGGCGTGGACGCTCATGGTGCTGTTGCTGTGGATCAACGGTTACCGGCATGGCTTCACCACGGATGAAGGCTTCGACCTCGTCGTCGGAGTCGCCGCGGGCACCATCGACTTGCTGGACTCTGCCGCCGAGATTTCCAGACATCTGGTGCCCCGGTAGTCCTTGAACACCCCCGAAACGGGGTGTGGACAATGTCCACACCTTTCCTCTCGTACTGGGCCCAATAGCCTTCGAACTGGCCCGGATTCCGCATGTTTTCGCGGGCTCCCACTGTTTCCAGGGGCCGGAATGCAGTTCGAGTCCCACCTCGGGCACAGTGTTTCCGCAGGTCAAACGTTTGTTGGCGTGCCTAGTGTTGACAAAGCTTGACAGCGGCAGGTCTTCGGGCGTAGTGGCTCGGGGCTGCTGCGATAGCAGCGATCAGAATGACAAAGGACGACGGCGGGAATCCCGCCGTCGTCCTTTGTTTGGTTTTCAGGCTCTATAAGCCCATTGTCCGAGCAGCCGTCCGTCGTCGTCGTACTTTTGGACGGCCAGTCCTGGGCCGTTGTAGCTCATTCCGGCAAGAGGGTTGTGGTGGTCGTAGGTGAAGGCGATCAACGGCCCGTGCGATGTGACTTCCTGCAGGTGAAACCGTGTTTGTCCGGCCCCCTCGCGGGCCAGGGCGCTGACTGCCTTTAGGCCCCGGTATGTCCTGTCGAGTTCGACGATGGTGTATTGAATGTCGTCGTGGAAAGTGGCGATCAGGGGTTCCGGGTTGCCTTTGTTGTAGGCCTCCATCACGGTTCGCACTGTCTCGGAGAGGGTGTTCACTACTGGGCGCCCGCTTTCCCTTGGGGGACCGGTTTCAGGGCAGTGTCACGCCCTCTGTCGAGGTGTTCCGGGTTCCTTGGGGTGCGGGGGATGGCAAGGGCAGCCAGTGCCCCGGCTACCGCCACGCCTCCGATGAACAGGAGGGGAACGATGACATTGCCCGTCCAGTCCTGGCCGAGCCCCATGACGTAAGGGCCAAGGAAGGACCCAATGGAGCCGATGGTGTTGATCAGCGCGATGCCGGCGGCGGCCGCCGTCATGCCCTTGAGCTCGAGGTTGGTGACCGCCCAAATGATGGGGCCCGTAGCGGTGAAGAGTGCACTGGCGAGGGAGATGCCGATAAGGGTGGGGGCCAGCTGGTCGCCGGTGGCCACACTGATCACGAGCCCCAGCGCGGCCAGTACCATGCCCGTGACCAGTACCCGCCGGTGCGCCTGGCTACGGTCGCAGTAAATGCCAAGGGCGATGGTCGCCACGACAGCGACAGCGAACGGGACCGAGGACACGTACCCGATCGTCATTACATTCGTAACGCCGGTGTTTTTGATGATGCTCGGTATCCAGAAGACGACGGCGTAGATGCCTATGTAGTTGGCTGCCAGGATGAAGCCGAGGAGCCAAACCCGCTTGGTGGTGATGGCCTTCTTGAACTGTTTTGACGCTTTCTCACGTGCCCCGGCGGGACCGAGGCTTGCCGCGATGGCGGCCTTTTCCTCAGCGGTGAGCCACACGGCGTCCTTCGGCGAGCTGGCAACAGCAAAGAAGAAGATAATGCCAAGGAGGGCAGCCGGTATGCCTTGCATCACGAAGAGCCATTCCCAGCCTGCGAGACCGGCGAGTCCCCCCAGGCCGGACATGACCCACCCGGACAGAGGACCGACGAACATGCTGCCGATGGGTCCTGCGATGACCAGCAGCGCCAAGGCCTGGGCGAGGCGTTTGCGTGGGAACCACTGGGACAGGAAATAGACCATCCCCGGGTAAAAGCCCGCTTCTGCGATGCCCAGGAAGATCCGGGCAGTGTAGAACTGTCCAGTGTTTTGGACGAACCCCGTAGCGATAGTGACAACGCCCCAGGTGACCATGATGCGCGCGATCCACACTTTTGCGCCGACCCGTTCGAGGATCATGTTGCTGGGCACTTCAAAGAAGATATAGGCGAGGAAGAAGATGCCAGCGCCAAGGCCGTAGGCCGCGGCCGAGAGCCCGATGTCGGCACTCATCTCCAGTTTGGCGAAGCCGATATTGACCCTGTCGATGATGGCCACGGCGTAGCAGACGGAGGCCAGGGGCAGAATTCGCCAGGCAAGCTTTTTGTAAAGGGTGGTTGGCAGGTCGTCCCCGGTGCCTTCGGAAGCTGTGTTGTGGGTGTACGTCATTGTACGGACTCTTTCAGTCGTCGGTGGTGGTGTTGGTCGAGTGCAGGGCGGGGAATTCCCACCAGGTGTCCGGCTGCCACTTTGCCGTTTCCCATGCCTGCCGTTGTTGCTGCCGGGGGTCCGGGACCACTGTCGGGGTGGTGTCCAGCAACATTGTCCACCGTTCTGTTTGCCGGTATTCAGGCCAGAAAGGCAGATCGGCGCTTTCGGGTTTGAGACACTTCGCGAAGGACTTGATCGCCCGTAAAAGGATCCAGCAGCGGACGCCTCAACGGTCTACCCGAGCTGTGTGCGGAGAACCATCAACAAGACCCCTGCAACGAAGAGCAGTGCGCAGAACAAGGTGCCTACAAGTTCCACGCCCCGCAGCTGCTCGGCTTTGTCCCTGACGGGGAGAAGTTTAAACTTCTCTGTAACCAGGAACACTTGATATGCCGCTATCCGCTTACGGAAGACGAACCAGACAGCGGCCACCAGCGCGAAAACTACGCCTTCACCCATTCGCTGCCCCCCCACAAAGACTCGCTTTTCGACCGTCACGGACAGAGCCAGAGTCCCACTGGTCCGTCAGTGTTGCAGATTCCATCGCTAGACGCACAGATGGATGAAACTCTCGTAGAAGGATTCAAACCGCGAAATATCTGAAAATGCCGATAAGCATGAACAGCACCCCGAAAATTACCGCGGCCGCACCCAGCCGCTTGAGATGGATCTTGGGGTTCTTCCTGAAATACTCAACACTGGCCAGTGCTGTGAGTTGAAGCTGGGATACAGAACGTCTGAAAGCGATCAACGCGACTCCCACCAGGACAAGCACTACGGACGAAAAGGCGTTGTGGCTCATCCCGACTGGTGCCTCATTTGAGAGCGCCTAGAGTGCCCGCCAAGATCATTCCGGCTCCAACCACGGAGGCTGCCGAATACCGGGCCGCCTCCACACTTCAGTTCGTGAACGCGGGCGCTGAGTGTGGTGGGCGAAAGCGAGGAATCTCATGGACCCCGTGTGTAAGGCACGCATGAAAACAGTCACCGACGGGGCGAAGGCGCTCTGTCCTGCCGCCACACCCGGCCGCACCCGGTGCATTTGTAAGGGCGGACCCGCACCAGCAGCGCCGTCGGCCGCCACCCAGCGGTTCGTGCGCGAGCGGCCCTATGACTGCACGCGAGTTTAGGTTCATTTGTTCACGTTTCTAACGTCATTGGTAATCATAAGTGTCGGCAATTCAGGATCTGGATCCGGGAACCATTCCTCCATGTGGTAATGCAGGCGGCTACTATTCATTTCATGCTGTCCAAAGCGGATGCTCCGTAGGCCATCCGACGACACCAATCGGTCGGCGTCCGGAAGTCCAGTGCGAGGGTGGACGTTTGTCTGGTTCGGGCCCAAATATTCATTCCATTCATCAAGTGCTTTTGCCCTCCGGATAGGCTCGGGAAGGGTTTGTTCTGAAACGTCGATTACTAGTGGTGATTTTGCGGTCTCCGGAACGACTGCTTCCGTAGAGGCGGTCGCCTTCGGCAGGACAACTGACCTCACGCCCGACACGGGCTTGGGTACGAGGAATCTGTTCAGGACGGGACCCAATAGCCGTCCGGCCGCAACGGCCCCTAAGGTTTGTCCCAGCAGACTCCATCCCGACAGAATTCCCTCACCGTTATCGGTAGGAAGTCCGGCCCTCCTGAGTGAGTCCGTGTTGCGCGCCAGTGCTGCATTGACTTTCTGAACTCTTTCTTCGTGCGTGGAGAAAGGGTTAATTTGCTTCAGCGTCTCTTTAGCTACCCAGCCCCAATCCGTCCGTCCGTCCGGAAGCGTTCCAGGCCCATTCGTTGTACTCGCTTGGGTGGGCGCGGGCGTTGCCCGAGATCCTGAAGGGGAAACGGCTACGGTTGAGCCCGAGTGTTTCTCGATGCCATCCACTACGGGTATTGGGCTTCGCCCGTCAGGGTCTCTCTGCACGAGCGGCGCGCCATGACAGTAGCCATATACGTTGCCACCGGTGGTTGGTATCGGATCGCAAGTTACCCACCGGCACTGCCAGGAGGCGTAGTAGCGCGCTCCGTGGTAAGAGAGGCTACTTTCTTCATTGCGTTCCTTGCCGGTAAATCGGTACCGTTTTCGTGAATAGCTGCCGAACGACGTTTCGCCATACGGTGTGTATTCTTCCTTGTTGAGCGGCGAACCCGCGGGGTCGGTGACGACAGTGCTGCTCCCTAGATGGTCGGGCAGCGTGTAGATGATCGGTGGCATGACGTCGCCGGGGAGCGGGTCGCCTCTACGGCTGGTGGCGATCCGGTTGGCGACGTCGAGGATGTGCACTGCGTCGTGGGTGGTGGGCGCGGCCGCAGCTGGCAGGGTGTGGAGAGTCCGTTCGAACCCGGCGCCGATGTAGATGGTGACGGTGTCGGGTCCATTTTGGTTGCGGACGAGCTTGATGGTCCTCGTCCCGGAGGCGTCGTAGCGGTATTGGGCGTAGACGGATGGTTCGGGCCCGGCCTGGGTGCGGTAGGTGGCGAGCCGGTTCGCGTGGTCCCATTCGAAGAGGCGACTGGTAGTTTCGGAGGTCAGGTTCCCGGCAGGGTCGTATGTGTAGCTTGCGGTAATGGATCCGGTGGCGAGCGTAGCGAGTCGGTTGCTGCCGGCGGTGGCGGTGTAGGTGCGCGTGTAGGCGCCAGCCGCTGTGGCGTCCGCGGCATGCCGGAGGGTAAGAAGATTGCCGGCACGGTCGTAGTCGTAGGTTTCCGTGTACGCGCGGGCGCGGGTGATGTCCTGGCTGCGGGGTGTTTCCAACCATGGCTGATCGGGCAGGATGTCGGTTTCGCGGCCGGTGGCGGCGGTTAGCCGGTAGAGCGGGTCGTATCTGAATCGGCGGTCGAGCGCGTTCGGGTTGGCTGGCGGAATTCCGCATGCGGGGGTACGGTCGGCGATCGTCAGGAGATTGCCGGAAAGGTCGTAGCGGTAGGTGTGGTCCTGCTGTGCTGGCCCGTGGGGCTGCCAGCTAACGGGGTTTAGCTGGGTGGCGTTGGCGGTGTGGAGGCGGGAGAGACGGAATGTTTGCGGGTCGTACCGGTAGCGAAGGAGAAGGCCGTTGCCGAGATGCGCCAGGAGGCGGCGGCCGTGGGCGTCGTACGCGACCGATTGCAGGTAGGGAGTGTCGTCCAAAGCGATGGCGGTGATGCCGCCGCCCCGGCCGTAGCTGTAGTCGTACCGGCTGCGTGTCCCTGTCACGTCGGTCGGTCCTGTTTCAGCAGTTTTGCGTCCGAGCGCGTCCCATGCGTTGTCGGTCTGGTAGCTGATGGGATCTAGCAAGGCGTCCGCGTGCTCGGTGTAGTTTTTGCCGCTCGCGGGTTGCCAGTCCGCGGCGTAGCTCGTGTTGTCCCAGACACCGCCTGTTGTGCCTGATGCGGGGAGGGCAGCGAGCAGCAGTTCCAGTTGCAAGATGCGGCGCGTAACGGTCACCGGGTTGCCATCTAGGTTGTAGCCGCTGATGGAGTGCGCCCCTGCCTCGTCCAGAATAAGCACGGGTCGGCCGAGTGCGTTGGCGCCGCGTGCCTGTTCGAGGGTCAGTCCGGCCCCGGTCGGGTCGTCGCCATAGACGGTGACAAGGCGCAGCGTGGGTGTCTGGCCGGAATGCTCGGAGGCCCAGCCAAGTTGTGGACGATGGGCACGGTCGAAGGCGGACAGTGTGAGTGCGGCCTTGTCGTCTCGTTGTTCGACTGGGGCGCCGGCGGCGTCCCGGATCGTGTGGGTGGTGCCTGCATCCAGCAGCCAGGTGCGCCACGCCTGCCCGACAAGGTCATAGAAGGTGGCCGCGCATGCGCGACCCAGCGGGTCGGTGACGGTCAGCGGGTGTCCGTCGATGTCGTAGCTGGTGGTGGTGACCTGTATCTCGGTACCGTTGCGGGCGGTGGTAGCAGTGGTCCGGCCGAACGCGTCAAGAACGGTGCTGGAGGGCGTGTTCCAGTGGTCGGCGAACGCCAGACTGACCGTGGGGTGGGTGCGGCCGGCGTTGTCGTTGCCGTCATACGTGCAGGTTTCCCAGGGGGTCGGTTCCATGCCGTCCGGGTTGGCGAGGCTGGTAGGAACGCCGCGGAGGGTGAGTGTTTCCGTCCCATCGGCCGTGACGGTGCGGATGCACAGCCCGCGGGGGTCGTAATGCCGGACAGTACGCGCCAGAGACGCCAGAAGCCCCTCAGCGGGCCCCAGATAGCCATATCCGGTGTCGAAGAATGGTTCGTAGCCGATGACGGGCCGTCCCTTGTTGTCGTAGACGGTCCAGCCGCTGACGACGACCGCCGGGGACTCAGGCACGGCATTGTGGCCGGTGACGGTACCGGTTGCCACTGCCGGGTCGTCGGTCAGACCAAGGTCGTCGATAATAAAGTCGTCCGCCTGGGTGCGGGTCTGTAGGAGCCGTCCAAGTCCGTCGCTGAACTCGACTATGTGAATGAACCGTTCCGGGTGGCTGGTCTGCTCCTCCGGACCGAACAAGGCGGCGATGTCCCGGTCGGTCAGTGGCGGCTGGCCCGCGGCGGTGCGGCGCGAATTTTCCCGGTCTACGATGGTCCACCGGTGCTCGACCCGTCGCACGGTCGTGACACTTATGGGTTGCCGGGCATTGGCGGGGGAATTTCCGGTGGGTGCGCTGTCGTCCCAGGCTGTCAAGTGGTACTCGTAGGACACGCCTGGTTGCGCGACGGTGTCAGCCTCCGCTCCTGCAATCTTTCCCAGTTGGGCGGTGAAGGCGACCAATCCGAGCGGGGTGTAACCGACGGCGGTACGGTTGCCGTTGGTGTCTGTGACCAGGATCGGCCTGAGCAGCCGGTAGTCGTAGTCGGCGGTGGTGGTAAGTCCGGCCGGGTCAGTGATGCTGATCGGCAGCAGTTGGTAGCTGTCGTAACTCGTGGCAATCTCTGCGCCAACCGAGTCTAGGGACACGGTGACTAGGCCGCGACCGATGTGGGGGCTGTTGTGGATGTCGTAGCTCACCCGGGAGGTTTGGGCGTAGTAGCCGGCAACGTAGTCTCCGACATCCTCATGCCAACTGTAGCCCAGGTGCGGCCCCCGGGTGTCGGGGGCACCGGTGATGGCCTGCTGGAAGGCGGCGGGGTAGACTGCCGGCCAGCTGGCCGGGGCAGCGCTCCCATCGAGGCTGAGGTAGGGCGGGAGTGTGATGCCGGTGCCGCCGGGTCCGGGCTGGCCCGACTGGGTGAGGAGCGCCGGGGTGATAACGAGGTGTTCGGTGCGAACTGGTAGCCCGTGGTCCCCCAGTTGGCCCAAGTCCAGACCAGTGAAGGCCTCACCGTCATAGTACGAGAGCTCGAGTCCGCGCAGATTCGTCGTGGTGGCGCCGGTGAGTGTAGCCAGCCCGAACGCGAGCACGGGTCCGGTCCCGTCGTCGCCGCATTCGTACCGGACGGTGCGCGCTACCCGGTCGACCAGGTAGATCCCGGCGTCATCGCGGGTGGCGTACTCGGTGGCGGTGAGGGTGGCCAGGCAGGCAGCGCCTGGGGCGCGGGGGTCTCTGCCGCGGGGAACCCCAATGTCTGCTCTGGCATGCGGACGGCCGTAGCTGTCGTAGCCTCCGGTGAGAAGGAGCCTTGTCATGGGATCTATACCGCGTTCCCACACAACCGACCGGGACATGGTTGGATGGACCGTGACCACGGGCGACGCCTGCCAGTCCGCATGCTCGGCGGTACGACCGTCGAGCACCGGCGCGACCTGGTAGGCGAAGTCGTGGACCTCGTAAGGGCTCTTGGCGCGGGCAGAGCTGTCTTGGGCGTAGGTTTCAGTGCGCAGCACCCGGCCGCGCATTGCCCGGACGCCTTCGCGGAGCGAGGGGCGTGGCAGCCGATCCGGTAATTCCGTGTAATCGACGTGTACGGCCAGCTGTGGATCACCGGGCCAGTACTCCTCGCTGAAGTCGAGTTGGTGCCAGGCCCCATGAGGCGGCCCGACCGGGCCGGGATGAAACCAGGTGACGGTGCGCAGCGGAGGGCTGTCCACGGGCTCTGTGGGTCCGGACGGTTCCCGGACCCAGGCGTGGTCGATGTAGAACTCGGCCCCGTCTGCACTGGCTGAGTAGATGACGATCTCATTACCAGGAGTGCTCTGATTGCCAGCCTCCATGAGCATCCAGCGGCCCGTTTCGGCACAGACGGCATCTTCGCTGGTATTTCCCCCGTCGCCGGTGCCTATCATTACGCTGCCCCGCATCACGTAGAGCCATGCGGACGACATGACGTGGACGGGGCCTGTGTGCGCGGGAAGGAAGGTCTGCACGATGCCGCAGCCGCCGGCGCCGGTGGTGACGTGCACCATCGACCCGCCCCGGCCGTAGGGCAGGGTTGAGGCCAGCAGTTCGGTGGTTGTGGTTGTGGCAGCGTTGTTCCAGACGGTCCAGGAATCAGCGGCTGATGGGCCGCCGCCCGACGGGTGGTCGCCGGTCGTGGTTAGAGTGCTGGGGCCGCCGGGGGAGGGGGCGTCGAAGCTGAAGTTGGCGAGCAGGTTGCCCGCGGCGGCCGAATCGAATCCTATTGGCACGTTGGCCGGGGCGGCCAGGGGGTCGAGCGGTTCAATTTTTACCGGGGGCAGCGGTTCAGAAGTGACGGGGAGAAGGGCGTCGGTCTGTTCGACGCGGGCGAACCCACGGAACTCCCGATCCCCGGGATCCCAATAACCGTCGTGGTAGCTGAACCGGGTGTTCAGTACCGTGTGGGCGAACGCGTCATGCGTGGTTACACTGGCCACCACGTGGACGGGGAAGGGCAGGGTGGTCCGCCACGGGCGCCCGGCGGTCCGGTCGGCGGTGGCGTAGGCGGTCGAGGTCGCGTACTTCATCGTGGTTGCTGCCCCGGCGTGGTTGTCGATGCCGGTGAGCAGGTAGGGTTTGCTCCCGCCTGTCAGGTCCAGGAAGGCGGTCCGGTTCTCCTGGCCGACCCCTGACCATACGATGCCGGGCGCCCCCGTGCCGTTCAGGTCGGCCAGCCGTACCGCGGTCAGATCGGTGGTGCGTGGGGTTCCGTGGACGATCACAGGGGCGGCGAATCCATTGCCCGACTGGTTGACCCAGAGGGTGACTTGGCCCTCACCGATGTAGAGCACGTCAGCGGTGCCGTCGCCCACCACGTCGCCGATGAGCAGGCGGCGGGGATCGAATCCGGTCCGGGTGTAGGAGGCGGCGTCGCTGAAGTCAGGCGCACCGCTCATGGCTACGGGCAGTCCGAACCGCCCGTAGCCCAGGTTGGGCCGGTAGATCACCGACCTGTTGTTGATAAAGACGATATCGGTCAATCCATCGCCGGTCATGTCGGCCGTTTGCACCCGCCGGTCGGTGAAGTCCAGGACCGGCAGGTCCGTTGTTGCCGGCAGTCGCTGCAGGCCGCTAAACCCGGCGTGGCCGTCACCGTGGGCCATCATCGGCGGGTTACCTCCGCGCAGCACGTCCGCCTGGTGGTCCCCGTCAAGGTCGAGCAGCCGGACCTGAGGGTCCGTCAGCGGGAATGTCGGGGCGGTCCTGGCCGTGTAGCTGGACAGGTCGAAGCCTGCCTGTGCTCCGGGCACGTCACGTGGCGCGGCCAGGGACCAAGATGCGGTTCGGGTCGCCGAGGAGCTGATGAGCTCGGGTCGGCCGTCCCCGTTCATGTCGGTCAGGCGCGTTCCGGGCTGATCCAGGGAAACTCCGGCGGGGGTGTCGGCGATGGAACGGGGAAGATCGAAAAGGCCGCCGCCGCGGTTGCGCCAGTACCGGGCCGTTTCGTTGAGCTGCAGCAGGGACGGCAGACCGTCACCGAACGCGTCGGCCAACTCCAGCCCGCCGGTACCGAGCGGGGTTGGAGGTAGAACGGGGTCCAGCAGCCGGAACCTGCGGGAAGCCGGATCCCAGTCACTGTAGGTGAACTCGAGCGGCGGCCGGGCCTGCTCCGCGGCACCGTCGTGACCGCGGACCTGGATCCGGCCCAGTAGCGAGACCCTGTTACTCGGGGGTGTTCCTGTTTCATCGACGTAGTTCAGGGCGATGCTGGTGGCCAGCACCGGTGTGTCGGTCTGGATCCAGATTTCGATGCGTTTGGCCCGCAGCGTGGTGCGCAGCTCGAAGCCGGGCCGCCGATCCGAGAACGGGTCAGGCCGCTGTGGTGGGCCGTCCGGGTCCTGGTCCTGGTAGATGATGCGGACGCTGACCAGGTATGCCGGGTTCGCTTTGTCGCCGTAGTCCGCATAGCGCACACCGGCCAGATAAAGCTGCGGGCTACCCGTCGGGTCGGGGCGGTAGGTGTAGCTGATCCGGTTACCCAGCAGGTCACTCGTCTCGCTTAACAGCCAGGTGAAGATGCCACCGGCAGGGTTGACGACGATGGCGGGATCGGCCCAGTCGGCCGAGGCGTCCGCTGGCCGGGGGGTACCGTAGTAGCTGCGCAGCCCGTCTTTGCTGCGGACGTCCCAATAGTCCCCGCTCTCGCCAGTTACGTGGGTGATGCGGGCGAAAGCGGCTTCGGTCCGGGGCCGGTATCGGCTCACCGTACCCACGGCCCCCGCCGCCGGAGCAGCGGTGCCCTCCGGTACGGGCACCAGTTCCTCAGCACCGGAGAGCACGAACGTATCCAGCGCGTCATCGTAGCGTGGGATGCCCCGGTCCGTCCGCCGGGCCACTTGCGGTATGCCGAGGGTCCAGCCCAGCCCAAAGGCCCCGTTGCCGGCCCCCGTGCTGTAGGCCAGGGACATTGATGGGGTCAGGCCTTTCCGTCCCTCCGGAAGGGCAATGGGAACGGACAGGTTCCCGGTACCGGTATGCAAATCGGGCTGGAAGGTTTCGCCTATCGCGGTCAGTGCCCCGCCACCCTTGGGAACACTGATCCCGCCCATTTTCGGCCCGCTCATCGGACGCCCCGGAGCCACCGACTAAGGCAGAGAAAGGCCTCATGCGTGCCCGCATGGCGTAAGACCCGGTGCAAGGCCTGTTCGAGCCCTCGTGCGCCCCCTGGAGGAAATGCATCACTAAACCAGGCCCAGGCATGACCCGTACTGGCCGTCGGAACCACGACGGCATCGGAGCGGCTTCTCATTATTACTCCTCCGTATAGGTGTGTCGGGGTTAGGCGGGCCACGCGGGTGCGCGGCCGTGCCAGCTGATGACGAACAGCAGGTCCTCCACCCGGCTGGCGGTGAATAGCGGGTCGGCCGTCGCTCCCAGGGACAGTTGCCAACTGCCCGTGGGATCCGTTCCTGCCAACGGCGACCATGCAATAGCGCCGCGCCGTGTGCTGGCGATGCCGTTTCCGTCCGTTTCCGTGCTGCCACCCACCGACGTGCCGCCGATAGTGCGGTTGAGTGAGAGCTGGACCTGGGGCACCGGGTCTGTTCCGGCAGTGGACAGACCGATTGCAACCTGGGTTGTGAGCAGCCCCTGAAGATCTGCAGGGAAGTTGTTGCGTGACAGGGTCAGTGTTGTGCTGCGGACGCCGTCTGGACCGGGATTGTTTAGCTCGTACCACTGGTCGGGGAAGTCGCGGGCCAGGCTGAACACACAATCGGAAGACCTGTCGAGGTTCGCGTTCAGCTCCCGGATGACCAGGGCCCCGTAGTCCGGGTCGGCCAGCGCGGTGTAGTCGATACGGACGAGCAGGTCGGCGATGCTCGCGAACGCGAACGGGTTGGCCGCCTTCGGTAGGCTGAACTGCCATTGCGTCGCGACCCCGCTGCCTTGGAACGGGAGCAGCATCTCTGGCTGCAGATCCAGGTCGAAAACACCCGTCGCGTTCAACGGTGAAGTCACCGCCACGGACACGGGGTCCCGGCGCAGGACGACGTCGGTAAAAGATCCGAATATGCCCGGTGTCGTCACCCTCGAGATTCCGGTATTGCTCAGGGTGGCGCGGATGCCGCGGTCGGGCGGCACAAGGGCAATAAGGCTGAGGTGGACCTGCCGGATCAGCCGTTGGTAATGGTCGGGGAAATCCTGGGAGAACCAGGACATAGGTGTTGCGAAGCTTAGCTGTCCCGTACGGCGGAACTGCAGAAAGTCCATCGGCAGGATCTGGGCGAGGGAAAACGTCTGGGACAGGTTTAGCCTTCGCTCATCGGTGGAGAATGCGTACTGGTCAAGCCGCAGCAGGTCCTGGAGCAAAAGTTCAGCTCCTGTCATGCCCTTGGTGTCCATGACCGGCGCCTTGCGGCTGCCCTGCGGTGCCTTCCAGTAGTCGACGCCGATGAAGGTCCTGACCGGTTCGGCACGCTCGAAGGCGAGCTGGTCCTGAGCGAGGCGCGCCGTGGCCGTGGCCTGCTGAAGGAAGTATCGGTACACCGACCCGAGAGTGTCGCTCATCCACAGGTAAAGATCGGGGGATGTGAACTGGCTGGTCAGTAGCGCCAGCGTCGCCTTGGCCTGTTCGTTTTGTCGGGTGGACACGTCCTGCTCCGCCTTGGCGATGGTCCTCTGGTCTTTGGCGACGGTTTGCTGGGCGGTGGCTACGAGCACGTCCTGCGCCGCGGACGTGTGCTGAATAGCCGTCTCTTCACGGCGCGTCTCAATACCGGCCCTGAGCTGGTTGGCCTGCATCTGGGACTGAAGGTCGTTGATGAAGATCTCCGCTCCGGCTTTGACGCCATATCCGGCAATTTGGATACCCCCGAGAGCGACTTTGGCTCCGAAACTGAAGATCGCCGAATCGAGACTAGCCGCGCTGGCGGCAGCTTGGGCGATGCCGATGGCGCCGTTAGCGACGGAGACGACGTCCTGCAAGTCCCGCAGCTGACCGTACTGATCCAGCAGCGTAGTTTCATACTGGTTCGGGGGGGCTTCCAGTTGCTGACGGTAGGCCGCTTCCATCACGGTGGCCTTGGTCTGTTGCGTGTCGGCGGCTTTTGCGGCGTCGTCAGCTTCTTGCACGCGCGCCTCATGCACTTTTGATTGGAGCTCGGCCAGGCCCGCGGCGAACCGTGCGTCACTGAGCTTGAGGGTGCCCGTATCGTATTTTTCTAGGAGCGACAGGTATTGTGCTTCGAGTTGTCCGGCCTGCTGGGCCATCTGTTGGGCGCGGGCGAGCAGGATTTTGAAGTGGTAGGGCGTGGGTTGGCGAATGGCGTTGTTGCTGCTGGGTGCTCCAGCCACGAGCCGGGGCAGACCTGCGATGTTGCGGCCCTGACGGAGTTTGGCCAGCTGAGTTTGCACGCGTGTGGTCAGGATGTCCAGTTGCGGCAGCGCAAGGGCTGCTTCGCCGGGGCCCGATGGCTGTACAGGCACGAACCGCGGATGGGCAAGCAGTCCCTGGGCGGTGAGGTAGAGGGTGCGGGCGTGCCCGAGTGAGGCGTCGCGGTCTACGCTGAACTCGCTGTTGCCGTAGTCGATGAGGCCGGTAATGATTGTCAGCAGCGTGTTGCGCAGGTAGGGGGCGGGCCTGCCGCCCCGGGCGGCGATGAGGTGAAATGGATTCAGGTCTTTGGTCCAGTTCGGCGGGAAGCTCATATCGGGCGGTGTGGGCGCCATGTCGCCCTCATCGTTGATGCGCTCGTAAATGGACACCGCCTGCGGATCGTTGTAGGGGTATACGACCCATAGCCAGTCCATCGCCTCCTGGTGATGGCCTGCCGCGAGCAGCCGCTGGGCGGCCAGCATGGGTACAGCCCAAAAAATCTCACCAGCGGCAGCGGGTCCGACGTCGTTCCCCTGGACGAGCAGCGACCCCGACCACGCCGCAAGACGCCCCTGGTGGTCCCGGTTACGGCCGCTGAGATAGCTCAGCTGCCCGGGCTCGGGCGGATTCTGGTTGATCAGCCAGGGGGAGCGTGCACGGCAGTAGTCCGTTACCAAGTCCAGGACTTGTGACGGGCTGGCATCTCCTGGCAGGTCCTGGAAAGCAAGAACCAGGGTGTGGAACTCCTCTGAGGCACCGGACGTTGGGTCCACGGCAGGGTCCAATACCTGAGGCGCCAGCGCCGCTTCGGGAAACAGGAATGCAGATATCGCCTGACGCCAGCTGTCGATGCCACCCATCCAGGTCCACGCCACGTCGAAGGCCTGACTGTCGCCAAGCGTCCAGACATGGGCCGGCGAGGCGGCACTCACATCACCGGACCGGACCAGTTCCAGCAATGTTTGCAGGCTCGCGATGGCCTGAGCCATCCGCGTCGTGGCCACCGCTCCGCTGGCGCGGAAGTCGACCTGATACATGCCGGTCAGGAATTCACCCACGTCCCCGGTAACCGTGGCTGCCACATCGGCGAGCAGCGCGTCCCGCAGGACAGGGAGGGAACGCTGCTCCGCCGCTGCTATGACTGCTGTAGCGGCGTCGCTAAGGTTCTGCCGGCGTGTCGTGCGTGCAGACAGGACGCCGGTCCAGTCGGCGCGTGCGCGCGGGTCGATACGGACTATGCCCGCATCGGGGCGCTCCGTCCCGCAGGTGAAGAATTCGGGGGAGAGGATGATGCCGCTTTCCTCGGACAGCCATTCCGGGTACTTCCGGCGTCGGAAGGCTCCGGTGAGAACCTGCACCCCGTCGTCCCACTCCCGGGCGGTAGGGTGGGCGACCGCTGTTAGGCCTGCCAGGCTGAGCAGATACCGGTAGCCGGTGCGGTCGAGTCCGGCGGCAGCGAGGGGATCGCTGATGTCGACGCCCTGGGCCTCCTGGGCTTGCCACCCAGAAAGCAGCTCAGGGGTGCCGTTGGGGAGTCCGGCGGCAAGTAAAGCAGCCAGCGAGCCCGGCGGATCGGCGGCGCCAGCCACCGTAGCCGTGAGGCTGACGGCATGCTCGGCCAGGAGGCCGGAACGGGCCTTGAACAGCTGGTCGATGCGGGTCGCGAGGGTGCTGCCGGCTCGTATATCAGCGGTGGTGATCACATCAGGGTCAACCACGACTGTGAATGCCCGATTAGAGGGCGGGTTGAGGTCTTCGGCCTGCCACTGTGAGGCCTGGGTGACCAGCTGCCAGGTGAGCAGCTGGGACTGCTGGATCGGGCGCAATGGATCGAGACCTGCGGTGGTTTGCGGCAGCGCGAACAGGCGCTCCAGTTCGGCCTCGGTTAACGCGGCCCCGTCCAGGGTGAGGGTATCTAGCTGGTCAGGCCGGCCCTCTGCCGATCCTGCCGGCCCATGCAGCGTGAGGCCTAGTCGTGCCGCCAAGGCCGCCCGAGTTGCGGTGTCGGCGCCGCGGGCCTGCCGCATCTCGTCATAGCTGGTTCCGGCAGCGACCAGCAGTGTCTGGTATGCCGTCTGTAGGTAGTCGATTTCCCCCTGCCGTCCCGGTGCTTGCGGGATTCCGCCGGAGGCAATCCGTGCGCGCAGAAGCTCGACGGGAAGGCGGAGTTCATTCACCGGGGCGAGGCCGGCGACTGCCGCCGCGCTTAGCGGTTGGCTCATCCGGTCCACAGGTTGCTGCAGCGCCGCGGTGAGGTCTGCCGTCTTGACCTGGCCCCCGGGCGTGAGCACGGCGTCGCGGGCAAAGACCATGAGGGCGGCGAGGTATTCGGTCTCGCTCAGACGATCGTCTACAGTGGCCGGGAGATAGTCGCTGACTGCCTCCAGCGGCCACGGCAGGATCTCGGCGGCGTTGCCGGCCGCGTCGGAGGCCCGCAGATATACGGTGAACGGTCCGATGCCCGGTGCTGTGACTGTCGCAGACCACAGGGAGAAATCACTGGGGGAACCGGGCTCTGCGGCCGCGAACGGCCCGATCGGTGAAAGTGAGACACCGACCGCGGCCTTTCCGCCGCTCATGCCGCTCTGCGTGTCGCTGCACACCCCGTTCAGTTTCACGGCGCCGGAGGTGCCGAGCAGGACCTTACCGCCGGAGGTCGGATGGCTCACCGTCACGTGAGGTGCCGCCGCGTCGATTGCCGTGACTGTGCGCACGACCGTGCTGGTGCGCTGCTGATCCAGAGTTGCGGTGGCCACTACTGTGATGGAACGCGGGCCCACAGGCATCGGATCCAGATGCAGCACTCCCTGCCAGTTCGTCCCAGCCGCGTCTGTGGCAGAAAGGCCGACGGTGTTCTGTCCGCTTTGGGCGGTCACTGCCAGCCCCCCCAGCCAGTCTGCGGTGGCCGTGACGGTAACGCCGGCACCTGTTTCCATCAGAGGTACGGCGGCCGGGGGATTCTGTTCCCCGGGTGCTGTGACGACAACGGATACGGCCCCTGCGATGAACTGAGCGGCACGGGAATCGATGGAACCGCCCCCGGCAATCAGTGCGCTTACCTGGGCCACGTGGTAGCCAGGCCGGTTCAGTGTCACAGTGGCCGGCAGCTGTACGTCCGTGGCGGTCGCCGTTTCCCCGCTATCGAACTGCAGGCGAAATCCGCCCTCGTACTGAACAATGTCATCACCCTGAAGCTGGGGCTTTGTGGGGTTGCTGGGGTCATCACCGGTCGTGTAATAGTAATGCGTTCCCGGGTTAGCCTTAACGCGCACGCTAAACGGGGCACCGACGGGCACGCCCGATGGAACAATAATGGTCACTGACGGGGGAATGTCTTTCGGGAGGACACCTGTTGCTCCGGTGAGTGCCGTCGAGTTTTCGTTGGCTGCTTCAAGGCTATCGCCGTTTAGGAGTGCTGCGCCCGCGAAGTCACTCAGACCATGGACCGGAACTCCTGATCCATCGACGCGGTTTGCAGTGTCTCTAACTCGATCCATGTCACTGTCCATTCAGCGTGTTCCGTTTAGTTTTGAGAATCCTGTCCCCGTCCGAGGCTGAACATCATCGGGCGGCAGGCGTGATCGGGGCGCTGACCCGGATGATCGGGCCAGCGCATGAGCTCTGGACTCCGTTCCGCATTCGCCTTATGAAACTATCGCCGCTCAGCGTTACTGCAGCGTTACTTCGGCTCTTCCGCTCGAGCGGCCTTCGGGCAGTCCCAGACCCGGTCAAATGAGGCCGGTGCCTGTTCGGGGTTCGTACCCCAGCGCCATGCGGAGTTCGAATCGGCGCATCGACCGGTTCGCGTACTGCGCGCGTACCAATACGCAGGAACTGCCCTGGAGTTGCCCGCGACTGATCGCCTTTCTCGCCTGTGGGAGCGGCCGGGTGCTGCGCTCGTTCGGGAGCGAGAGTCCGGGGACCTGACTCCGACGGTACCCAGTGCAACGTCCACCCCGTAACAACCCAGGCACCCTAAGTCTCTCTCGAGGCGCCGGGATCAAAGCGATTTTCACCGAACGGCCCGGGGTCGCGGCCATGCCTCCTCGGGGGAGCAGATCCAGGCGCAGGCCACGTGGTCATCTGCCGCTTATCCCATGTCAGACGCATCGTGTCCTTGCCGCCTGACCCGGGGCCCTGAGGTGGGGTTTTATGGGCACGATTGACGCCCGGGTGGAGGACGGTTCTTCCGTTCCCTAGCACTTTCAGGTGTGCCGGGAAACGTTGCAGCCTCGGTCGCGAGAATAGACCCTCGAATTTATCTCGAAGCCAAGGTGCGATCGCCGGTGCGGAGCCCGCCCGCAGCCCCAATGACAAACGTCACTTGAGCTTGGATACCGTCTCGCGTCAGGTCCGTCACGTAACCGCTTGGCGCTGGCATAATTGCCCCTTTTATGCTCCAAGAGAATGTTCCCGGACCAGGTGTCGGGACAACGTTCTCTCTGCGCTCCGTAGGAAGCAGGTTCTCGTTGGCGTAGCCATCTAAGTTTCGGTTGTAAACAAGCGAGATCGCGTCAGCCCCGCCGGTGAAGCCCTTTGAGATGTCGGTGTTGCCGGCGACGGCGGCTCCTGGAAGGGTGAATGCCCAGCTTTTGCTCCCTTGGGCAGCCCACTTCGCGCCTGGAACTTCGGGAAATAGGATCTCTTCGTTCGGAAGGGTGAGGTTTTCGGTGCCCGCCACGGTTTACACATGATTCCGACACAGGATATCTGGTAACGACTTGGCAAGGCTCGCCTGTCACGGCAGATCCGAAAGCAGGGCCCAGGCATCCAATGCGATTTCGGATGGATGATCCAACGGATCCTGAACTGTATCTGTTCGTAGGTTGCTTGAAACTACCTCCCTCGAACGCGACGACACGATGTCGGCGTTAGAAGAGCAGGTCGCTTCTGGCAAGAACCAAGCCGAGCTGCTCACTGAGAAGCTGGATCCAGATGCGCTTCGTTCGGCGGTCGATTCCGTTCTGAACATAGTCAGTCGAAGAATGACGCCCCTTGCACAAGCCTTTCCACTTGAGCATTCTGAGCACGGTTTCTGTATCGACCCCAACCGTCTAACGGTGGTTGCGGACACTCTACACGGGCCGGCGTAAATGGACGCTGGAGCCATTGGTAGCGGCAGGAGCTGGGTCGGGTACCACCTAACGGCCTATCTGGCCCTGCACCGGTACTTCATTAGCTCAGGGCGAAAATCACGGCTAGTGCCACCCAAAGGAGGACGACGGCCGCAACAGCAGCCAAGATGCGCTGGCCCGTTTTGACTTCGCTTTCAGTTCCGTCGTGCATTTTCCGGATACCAAACACGACGGCGTAGATGAGTGCACCTATCAGAACGATTCCTTCGCGCCCAGCTCCCCCCATCGTCGGCCTCCTAGGTGTCGAGTGACTCACCGTGAAAACGCTCAAGGCTGGCTACGCACCGGCGCAGACGTCAGGCCGGATCTAGGATCCCATGCGCCCCGTTACTGGGTCGTTACCACTCCAATGCAAGAGACGGCGATTGGTATCCGCTGATGGGAGGACTGTGTAAATAGCGGTGTATATGGCTCGCCCCGCCGGGCCGTGGGCCTGACGGGGATGATGTCGGTCAGCCACAGGTCGTTCGGTGCAGCGGTGGCGAAGTACCGTTCAACCAAGTCGTCGTGACCCGGCGGTCCCGGCTTTCGGTCCCGCTCCGCTTCCTGGAGAACACCGCCCAGATGCCGTGGTCACGGCAGAAGCGCTGGACCCTGTTCCTCCCGCCGTAATGCCTTTCTCGGGGTTCGTCGGCGATGAACCGGTAACCGGGCGGGATCATCGGCGTGCATGCCAGGAGGCTGGGTGCGCATCCTCCCAGTCCCGTTCCGCCACCGGACTGGCCCTCCACCGGTGATAGTCATGCTTGCTGAATCCCAACACCCTTCAGGTCACTGCCACGGGGACACCGTCGGCGGCAACATCCGTGACCGGCGGTTAGACTATTTTGGCTTGATGTCCTTGGCCAAATAGGCAGGAGCCCGGCGCAGGATCTCATTCTCCTGCTCCAACAGATGGTTGCGCTTCTTAAGTTCCCGCATGTCGGCCGGACTCCACCGCTGCCGGGCCGGCCCGGAGTCCTTACGCTCGGCGAGGGCAATCCAACGCTTCAACGGCGTGACTGAAAGCCCGAAATCTTCGCAATCTTCACGAGCGACGCCTCGCCCTTGCGGGCCACATCAATAACATCTTGACGGAACTCCTCCGCATAATCATTGGGCATGAGTAGTACGCTTTAGCTTGGTGTAACGGCACAGCCCACCCAGGCTTGCCCCCGACCCGATGCGCATCCTCGGCCGAGGCCGGCGTGGGCTGGCTGGGATTCTTCCGCGACCTCACTGCCCGCGGCCTGAACGGGGTGAAGTTGGTGACCTCCGGCGCGAACGCCGGCCTGGTTGCGGCGACCGGGGCGCGGGTGTGCATCTGTCATCACAGAGGTATTAGAGTCCGAGCGGGAGCATGTAACAACTCGCGCACTACTCAGCGCCGGAAACGCAACGCACGGGCCGAGTCGCCGTTGGCTGGCACTTATAGTAGAGGTTTCTACTATTTATTGGGTGGTAGCTGCATATCGGCCCACAGATCGGTCCTGCCCTAGGGGTGTCGCACGGGCTTCTCGATTGGTTGGGTATTGGATGCGGCGGTGAAGCCCAAGGCGCCGCCGAGGAAAGCAAAGACGGCGAGGCTAACGTTTAACCAGACCGGTTGGCTGCCTCCGGCGGCCGATATGCCGACCTGAATGCACCCTAGGATTAGGCCAACGGCCGCATAAACTGCGTAGGCAATTTTCCGAACGGCGGCAGGGACGATGTCGACTAGGGGGTTACTCAACTTTGTTCACCTCTCAGGAACGGATCCTCGAGTACGTGATCATCTGAACAGCTGGCGCGTTACTGCGGCGTTACGGGCGGATAATCTTATTGGATCTGTTGCCCTAATGACTTCGTCGACTGGAACGGGGAAACCCATTACCAGCAGATACGCACTACGGTGACAGCGCGGCTCCTCTCCCGCCAGCTGCCTCGTGGACAGATAAGACGCGCAGGGTGGCCGGCATGAGGAAGTGGATGTCCGCGCACCGTCGGGTGGTTGGGGCAACGGTATCCGCCGTCGTAAGTTGGCTGCGGCGGTAGCGATCTGGGTGAGCCTTGGGCACTCGCTCGAACAGTCCCTCGTTCCCCACGGCCGTGTATCTATGCTCCCTTCCCGGTTGCTCGGCAGCACCTGATCGCCCTCAAAACCGCTACCCGGTTAGACGCTGAGGCCGCCGACGGCCATCATTTGTAGATGCGGCGGAAAGGAACTGCTGCGCGGCGGGGTGATATCGGGAAGCAGGTGTGGCTTTCCGACGAAAGCCAACGTTCTGTCGCTGCGATGGTTACTAAGTAAGCGACTGAGGCCGACTCTCGAGGTAGCGTTGTCACCGGCGGCCTAAGGGACTTCTCCTTTCTTCGCGGGTGCGCGATTTTAACCAAATCGCAGCTCCAACGACAGCAGTTGATCTTGATGCCTTACCCAACAGCTCTCTGGAGAATTGGTCGATTTCTGGACTCGTTGGAGCTTAAAGAGTAGAGTTCAGCACCAACCTATGAGGAACCACGTGGGGGGAAAATAATCTCGGGGGCCGAACTGCCGGCCCTAGTCCACAACGGGGAGAGATGGTGAAATGTTCCTGAGTACGGGAAACTTCGAATCAGGCCTGGGCGCTTGGCAGCCGCTCAATCTTTCCCAAGCCGTGACAACTTCCTTGGTCACAAGTCCGGGTGAAGCCAAACAGGGCGACAAGTTTATGCGGTTCAAAACTTCTCGGCAGGGTGGATCCGTGGCCCAGGATGTAAGGTTGCCAACATATATTCAACAATATTGTAAGTGGCAACGTGTTCCCGACTTATGCGGCTGTCGCCACTTCCTTACAATTTTCGGTATGGCTGAAATCCGCTCCCGGTCAAGGCAACGTTGAAGGTGTTGCTGCGGATCTGGGACCTTTCCGCTAATACCTCAATTACCACTCGATTCAGTGTCGGACCGGCTTGGACCTAGATTTTGGTTGGACTTGACAAGGCGACGTATTCCGCACGTGTCGAAATCTATCTCGACACAGTCGATAAATGGTTGGATGTTGACGCTGCTGTGTTAATTTAAACCCCGACGAGTCGCAGGGATGTCGTGCAGCATGTTCGGGCAAGATCGTGCACTTTTCCCGGGCCAACAATATGACGCGGCATTCCACGGATTCGGTTCGGATGCGGAATGTCACGCGAGGGGTGTCCCTCCATGCTGTGTCACGATGGCCTGTTTCCGCTCGCGGTTTGCAAGACTTCGGTGGTCGGCTGGCTGAGCACGGCTACCCTCCATGCGCGGTGACTCATGAGGGTTGTGCTCTGGGCTTCGGGAGGTGCACTGCAACAGCGCCAACGGGCTAGAGAACCTACGGCGTCGACGCCCACGCCCATCGCGCCGTGCTGGCCGGAAGCCAGGGCAAAGGACAGGCGACTATCGCGGTGCTCGCCGGAGGCTTTGACTGGGACTACCCGCCCGGAATCGTTGAGTTAGTTCGTCGTTCTGGTAGCGGAGTAGTTGCTGGGTGGAGGGGCTGGAGTGCAACTTGGGGGACCGGCGTCGGGGTTCGGAAACTTCGTCCGGCCGAGGTAGCAGTCACGTTGGGGGGAAGTTTCCGGTTCTCGGGGCCGGCTCGGATGTGCCCTGGTTGCGCGGAGGACCCACCCAGCTATCATCGGGCCGTTCAGAATGACTACACTCCCGTCGAGTGGAATCGTTGGCCGACTACCCTTTTCGGAGCTGCGGGCGGCGGTGATCGGGGAGCGTGAATTCGCCCAGAAAACGACCGAGCGAGTTCGAGAAATTGACCCCAGCGGAGGTTATGGACAATGTCCACACTTTTCGTATCGGGAGTACCTCGTACCCCCACGAACTGCTCCGGTTTCCGCATGTTTTCGAGAGTCCCCAGTGTTTGCAGGGGCTGGAATGTAGTTCGAGTCCCACCTCGGGCACAACAGATCGCCTCGTCAGGGGCTTTCTTGCTTTGACGTGTGCACAAAGCTCGTGCTTGGGCGCGTCTGACGCTAGGGGTGCTGGCTTTGGCCTGGCTGCCGGGGAGCCTATTCAGGTGCGTGGGGTGGCGGGTCCAAGTCCCTGGCTGGTGAGACTTCCGTGTGCTGAGCTCGGGTTTTGCGATTCCTCATTCCGGTTCTGTTTGGTAGGTCGGTGTTGGCCTACACCTATTCATGTGCCGGGGGAGCAGGAACGACATGACTGTTGCGAATCTGCTCTCCTACACGGCGGCCGGCGGCTCTAAAGGACAATCGGAGAGTGGCCTGTGTTGCTTTGTCCTGTCCAACCGGGTGTGTACAATGTCCACACTCATGCCTGGTTTTTCCGAGGCATGTGAGGGTTAGGTCCAGTGCCGGGTTGGATTTACAGACTTCACTACCAGAATGTCTGAAAAACGCCTCTGAGCTCAACCTCATGTGTCTTCGGTACCGGCCCGACGGCATATTGGGCTGCATCTGACTAGGTGAAGCCGAGGCGGACGCTCCTACTCCCGGTGGGCGGCCTGCGCGCCAGCGCGAATAGGCAGGCCTCGTAAGGCATCCTTTTTCTCTTTCACAGCTTGGAATTCGTTGACCACAACCTTGGCCGTCTCCTGATTGAGAGGCTGCTCGGCGAGCAGATCGACTAAACGGCCTAGGATACTGCCATACTGCGCGCTCAGGACCCGTGCAGCCCCGGCCAGCTCCCCATGCCCTTTGATCCGGGGGACTAAAGCGCAGATCGCGGCGGCCAAGGACACCACTGATACGAGAATCTTGGCTTCGATCGTAGGACTTTCACCGAGAGCTGGCCAGATGGCGAGACTGGTGACCGCTGCCAAGATGCCAGCGGCGATCGCCCAGAAGTCGGCTCTGCGCTGGTTTCGATCGGCGTATTGTGGGAGTTGGACAACCCAGAATTCGGTGCTATCCAGACACCGTCTGAGTCGCGCACCGGAGACAAGGGTTTCAGAATTCCCGTTGCTCTGCCCGTCGCTCATGGTCTTACCTCCTGCTTTGGTGGTAGATAGCTCAGTCGTGCTTGCCCAAAGATGGCCCAGCCGTCGTACCAACTTGGCAGACGTACTGCACGTCTGCGTATGTCCGCACAGCCGGGCGACAGGTTGGCCAACCGGTCCGCCACAACGCTTTGGATTTGCTTGTGCAACGGATGCAGATCACGTCTTACGGAGTGGCTCGGCGCGAGGACCGATCCCTGATCCGTCAGGAATCTAGGAGTGCCGACCACACCGCGAAGTTCTCCTGAGCGGCTGCAAAGGAACTTGACGCGGAATGCGTTGCGCCACGAAGCCTCTACGGGCGCAACGACGGCGACGGTGTGGTCAAAGTCTGCTGACGCCTTACCTCGGATGAACCCTTCGCCAGTTTGCTTGTCAATGTTGTTGCGTATTGCAGAGTCGGAACCACTACGCGAATTTGGGCTTTTTAAGGGGGTGAATGTTTTACGTCGTAATCCGGAGCAGTTCTGTTCACGGTTAGCTGACTGATAGTTGGAACCAGTTAGCCCAGCCCGCCCCGTCGTCCCACCAGCAGCTGTAGGCTTTGCCGTCCGAGCCGACTGCAATGACGTCAATGTGCTCGCTGTACCGGGAAATGGCCGTGACGGTGCTTCCTGGTGAGGCGACTCCGCCGGAGACCACGAACCAGGGAGCCCAGCCGGAGGTGTCATGCCACCAGGTGCTGTAGATCCGGTTATCCGTCCCCACTGTGAAGAGGTCCAGTTGATTGGAGTATCTCGCGATCGCGGTCACTTG
Organism: Arthrobacter sp. SAFR-044; assembly: GCF_059414985.1. Taxonomy (NCBI): domain Bacteria; kingdom Bacillati; phylum Actinomycetota; class Actinomycetes; order Micrococcales; family Micrococcaceae; genus Arthrobacter; species Arthrobacter sp. SAFR-044. The sequence goes on from NZ_JBPFDN010000005.1 coordinate 59,159, forward strand.
GGACCCGGGTGACGCCACTCCTCCGGACACTTGGAACCATGTTCCCCAACCGCTGCGGACGTTCCACCATGTGCTGACTATGCGGCCGGAGGGGTCGGTCGTGAAGAGGTCTAGTTGGTCACGGTGACGGGCGACGACATTGACGGTCGCGTCCGGCTTCGCGGCCTGGCTGCGAACCCGGAACCAGGCCGCCCAGCCGGTCCGTTCGTCCCACCAGCAGCTGTAAACGATGTTATCGGTACCGACCACGAACAGATCCAGGTGGAATGGATAGCGGGCTATGGCCGTAACTTGTGCGCCGGAGGCCGCGATGCCTCCAGAGACGTTGAACCACCCCGACCATCCCGAGGCCTGGTCCCACCAGCAGGACATGACGCGACCATCGGAACCGATCGTGAAGACGTCGAGGTGCCCGGTGTACCGCGAGACGACGTTCACGGTCGATCCAGGCCTGGCGACGAGGCCGCCGAGGGCGAACCATTGTGACCAGCCCGCGCTCACATCCCACCATGCGCTGTACACGCGGTTGTCCGTGCCCACCGTGAACACGTCCAGATGACCGGCGTAGCGGGAGACTGCCGTTACAGGGGATCCGGGACCGCCCGGTGACGCTATCCCGCCCGAGAGGTGGAACCAGCCGGCCCATCCGCTCGAGGCGTCCCACCAATCGGACACAGTCCGGCCAGCCGCGTCGACGGCGAACACGTCCAGGTGCTCCGGGTATCTCGCCACCACTGATATTGGCGTCCGGCGCCGTGCATCGAGGGTGGCCAGGGGAGCTAACCTGTTCCAAATGACCGCTCGGCAGACCGCACAGAACGGTACGCCCAGGTTGCGCATCTTGCAGTCGAATTCCGGGCGGTATGCGCCGCAGTGGTAGTAGTGGGCGCCTTCGAACTCGCCGACAGTCCCGGAGGGAACTGGGCTGGGCCTGGCATCAATTGTCGAGCAGTTCGGGTTCGACATCGTGGGTATCGCAGTCGTCGCGGCTACGGCCCAGCGCCACTTGAGCGTGGTGCGATTGGTGTTGACCGTGACATTGGGCTCGGAGGGTTCGTTCGCGGGGTGCTGGTCGTGGCCGGTCTCGTTGCCGCCTGCATAATAGGGATACTCGTCGGCCAGACCGAAGGCTGTATGGCCGGACTCGTGGATGGCTATCTCAGTGGCCCCGCCCGCGAGCGAATACGTGGCCACGGAGCCCCCGGAACCGCCGTAGACCGTTGAATTGACGACGAGGATCGCGACAGTAAATTCTGGCACTTGTGCGGCGGCCACCATCAGCACCGTTGAGGCATTGCACACCAGCAGACGACGGATGCCGTTCCCGCCGAACGTCGCGTCGAAGTACGTGCGGGCTGTTGCGCCTGTACCGCCGGCCGACGACGGGTCATCAGCCCCCGAGTCTGTGGAATTTACGTTCACCCGGAAGACATTGATGACGGGAGCCAAGTCGCTGAATGGAGCCGCGCCTAGCAGTGCGGTCACGAATGATGTGCAGGCGGAGTTGAAACTGGTCTGTTCGGATGTTTGGAAGCCGTCCCCGAGCATGACGATGTTGAACGCGCGTTTGCGGGGGGCTGAACCGCTGATCTGCGTCGTGCCGGTCACCGAGCCATCTGACGTGGTCACTGTTCTCGCCCTCCGAGCTCAAGGTTGAATACTCCAAGTACTGTTTCTTCGCCTTTGGCGGAAGGCGATGGTGCCGCCAATCCCTCGGGCGGCGGAGTCGGCCTCCTGACGTCTAGCAAAGCTACAGAATGCGCGCCAACGGGTACCGGGACGATAACCGTGAAGGCGCCCTTGGGTCGATCTACCGTCACGCGGGTGATCGGCTCACCTGGGGTCTCGGGAAAGACTTCCGCGCTGGTCGTTTCGACTCTGACCGGAACCCTCGTTAAGCCCTTTCCCTCAGCGTCCCGGACCTCTGCGAACCGGCCCGAGCGTACCTCGGGTGGGGTGTCGAAACCGGTCAGGGCGACATCGACCTCGGAGCGGTGGATAAGGCGGATGTCGTCGCCGTCGTATTCAAAGATCATCCGAACACCTTTAGTGCCGGCGTTGTTATTAGGCATCTAGATCACTCTCGTTGGTTTGTCTAAATTTCGAAAGCTGGGAAGTGACACTATTTCCCTGTGAGGATGTTGGGCGATGTCAAGTGGAGGGTTTCGCCGCAATAGCAGTTTCGCGACTTGTGGGACATAGGTGACAGCTCCGCCTCAAGCCGGATAGTGCCGCTGCCAGCACGACGGCGATTATGCCTCGGGGTACCGTGCCTCCAATGCAACCCCCTAAAGGTAGGAAGCTTTGTAAGAGTTCTGAGAATTCTGGAAGTTCAGCACGCGGGCCGTTACTTCAGCGTTACTGCCAGCACTTGCTGAGTCGCAGGTACATGCCGTCACATCCGTTGACAATGCCTAAAGAATTCGCCAGCTTACACATATTGACCGAAGTTTTTCTCTGCCGCACGGAACAACTTCGCCTTCTACGACAACGACGGGAAGAATTTTGAGTAGGGGCGTCTGTTTCCCGAGAGGACGGGCGCCACGTTCCAAGTTCATGTCAGCTCTTAGCCACCGCTTGAACGCCGTCTGCCGGCGTCGAGGAATTGCAGGGACGCTGATGTCGGTTCGATGTCAAAGGTCCCCTCACTTTCAGCCGTAAGTTGGGTCTCGTTCCTCCAGGCAACCTATAGTGTCGGCAAACTTGGCGAGGAAGTTCCGTAGATGACTGTCCCCCTGAAGGTGGTGGGTTCGAATTGGGTGATCCGCTCGGAATCGAATCCAGCGTCAAGTCCCGCGTAAGTGATTGCCTCATTAACGGTGCCCGTGTCGGGGTCAGGATCCGCTTCTGCATAGAGAGGGGTCTGAGGGGCCACGTCACCGCCAAGATCAACATGGCAGCGACGACGAGCGCGGCACGGACGCCCTGAGCTCGCCGAATTTCCCCGATCATTGTCCGCTTTTTGAAAGCCCAAGGCACCGCCATGACCGGAGCGACCCGCTTGGTTACCGCGTTTCGCTGTTGCCGGGTCTTCCTGTGCTGACGTCCCCGTCTGTGTTTGAAAGGAGAGGCCTTTCTTCGGTCCAGTGGGGCCCTGGGTTACCAGTACATGATCGCAGCCTGGCCGGAACCGCCGGTCCAGTAGATGCGTACGCGGACAACGTAGTTTCGGCCTTGGAAGAGTTTGGCAGAGATGCTGGTATTGCGTTGCTGCCCGCTGTCGTCGTCGCCGGCCACGTACCGCAATTCACCGTTTACGTCCTCGAATAGGACGAGGACTGAGTCAGCTGTGCCGAAAGTGCCGATCTGATAGGTTCGCGATGCCGAGGGCTCAAGCCTGAAGTCGGCTTGCTCCCCGGGTTTCAGCGACAGGGTCCTTGTCTGGAACGGCTCGAGTTTCGGGAGTACGTTTGGAAGGGCCGGGTAGAAGCGTTTGACCCAATCCTTGTCGGTCGCGGAGAGGCCGCCGGCCGGAATAAGGCCCCCGTGGTACTGCGCTGGCTGCACGATTAGCCCTGCAGGGAACCAATACTCCATGACCGAGTTCGGGTCCCAGTTGGAGCCTTCGACTTCGCCGGCATCTATTTTCCGCAGGACGTTTTGGAAGGTCTGGTCCCTGGACCAGTTGTTTGGGGCGCCCCCAAAGTACCCATAGACCTTTTCTTCGTCCCAGACAATGCCGGCGAACGGGTTTTGGTGTTCATGGGGGAGGCCGAGAGTGTGGCCGATCTCGTGAAGGGCAGTGGTATGGCCGTAATCGTCTGTCAGGTCCCAACCGAAGTTCATGGTCGTCTCCGTGGTTCCGATACCGAGGATGTCGCGACCGACGTAGGACCAGGATCCGTCGGCCTGGTCGAACCCGACCCGTACCTCTGATTCACTTCGGTCCGTGACTTCCACGAATTCCAGTCCGATCGGCAGGTTCTTCCATTCGCTGAACGCGTCCCGGACGGCCTGATGCTGCGGTTCAGGCCCCTCTGTCAGAAAGTAGTGCAGCACGGTGCCGTTGACCCATTTGGATGCCAGGACGCGTATGAGCTCCAGCCGATTGGCCGGCAGTTCGCTGGGCAGTAACCGGACAGTTCTCGGCTTTACGCTGCAGTGTGGGCGAGTCGTGGTGTCGGCCATTTGTTACTCCTAAACGGTTCGGTTCTGAGGCCTACCACGCATCCTGGTGAGCCTGCTGCCGCGAAAAGTGGAACATGCGCCCTGTTACTGGGGCGTTACTGAGGACCGCGACGCTTTGGAGGGCTGAGAGGCCAGCCTCATGCGAGGCTGCTGTCTGCCGGGCTGGTTGCAGCGGCAAAGGCGCATTCCTGACCATATTTGAACGGGAAGTTAGGAGATCAAGCATGTGTTGAAAGCGGCATTAGGTGGATCCTCGTACCTACCCGCGGTGAGTTTTCCCTCGCATTGCGCCAGCCGAAGCAGGAAGGGGCAACACCAAGGACACGACCTTGGGGTGGAACCAGCACCAAGGTGCTACCACCCTCCCTGTTGCCATTGAGTGGACAGATCGGCCGTCCGATCAATCCGAACCAGGAAAGGTGATTTCAGTCCACAGGTTCTGGGGCCCGACCTGAACGCGCGCATCGGCAACGGGTGCATCAGCTCGCACGACTTGCGCGTTCACCTCGGCCAGAGCGGCCAGTAGGTTCCCGTTGGGTATGTCGCCCCACTGGTCGACCTTCCCATACGGGAGCATGGCGTAGGTACCGTGGTTGCCGATGGCGTTGGTGACGTAATCGCGCGGAGTGGCGTTGTGGGACCCGTGGTGGCCGATCTTATAGAAGGCGGGGTTTTTTACGAGTGCGCGGGCCGCAGGGTCTTGCAGGACGTGTTCCCAGGCGCCCTGTTGTGAGTCACCCACGAAGACGAGCCTGGTGCCGTCGACGTCCAGAACGAAGAAGATGCTGGTGTTGTTAACGGAGCGCTCGAGTATGGATGCCGCCGCCAGAAGTTCAGTCGCAGCATCATTAAGTGTCCCGAGGTTGAGCGACGGCAGGGTGCTGACCAGGTCGATACCGATGTGCTGGTTCACTTCGTCCGGAGTGACGCTGTAGATATCGTCGAAGAGTGGACCGGGCGGCTCGTGGGTGGTTTCCTCTTCCAGGGTATGTTGCATGGCGAGCCACTGAGCCGATGCCGGAGGGTTCATTCGTTTGAGCTGGTCCGGGTCCCGTGACGGTCCGAGGACGTGCACGGTGACACCTGGCAGTGAAGTGCGGATGACGTTGAGCTCGGCAATCCTGTCGGGGAGGTAGCTAACTTTCGGGATGTTGAGGAAGTGTTTGCCGTTGCGTCCCAGCAGACGGTCCATGGCGTCCTCGTTTCCAAGGGAGTTCAGGGCCAGGGTGCCGGCAAGGCGAAGGGCCACGGTTTGCGATGTGCCGTCGAGGGCCGTGGGTGCACGTCCGACTATGGTGTGCAAGCTTTTCGCTGCGCGGACGAGCCCGTTTTTCAGCTTCTTGGCGTCGTCGTCGGTCTCGTCTTCAACAAATGACACCCAGACTTCGCCAACGTGGACTGCGTCCCAGTCATCGTAGGCGAATCCCGTGATGTGGTCGGCGTGGTGGTGTGTTGCCACGAGCACATCAAGGGTCGGTGGTGTTCCCGGTGGGGCCGCTTCGGTAAGGTCCGAAATGATCGCCCGGACGACGTCGAGGAGGGGTCGTGCCTTGCCTAGACTATGGACGCCGCAGTCCACGAGCATCCGCCATGCCCGTTCGCCCTGCTTGACGGTAATCAGGAAGGCATCGCCGAAGCCGACATCATACATGCGGACGGTGACAGAGGAAGCGGGCATGTTCAGGCTCCATCCATGACAGCATGCAGGCGCGCGAAGGACAGCCGCAGTGTAGCCGGTTCGACTGTCCAGGCCGAGAGCGCGTCCCTGTCTTCGACTTCCCCCATCCAGTCGCGAATCGCTTGCACTCGTTCGGTGCCACTCTTGTCGAACGCGAGGGCGGCCTCTTTGATGTCCGCCGACAGATCGTCGAGTTTCGTGCGGTCCGAGAGTGGCAAGGGTTTGGTGACGAGGAATTCGACCCGGCCGTCCACGCGGGCGATGACGGTTGTGCCAGCGCGTATAGCTGCTCGCTGGATCCGCGGGATCTGCGCCCCGGTCTCGTCGGTCCTCTGATCTTCCAGGTCGTCACGGCGTTGGGCGAACTGGATGACGACAATGGGCCGAGGTTGCCGGTCGGAGGCTTGGAGGTAGACGGCTTGGGCGCTGACCATCTCGATCTTTCCCGCGGCTTGGTCAAGGCCGAGTTCGTAGGCGTGCACCTCGCCCCAGCGGTGAATGACTTCCCGAAGATTTCTCGCAGTGACCCGCGAGCTTAGATGGGCACGTACTGCCTGTCTGGGGACCGCCGGAGCCGGAGCGGATTCCCGGGGAGGTGGAAGGGCGTCCGCATCATCGGCGAAGGGGACGGTGCTGCCGGGGTCAAGTTCGAGGGTTGCTGCCGAGAACAGCGGTGCCAAGTCGACGCCAGCTATTCCTCGGCTTAGGTTGAGGTCCAGCGGCGGTTTGGGCCAGAGCAGGGCCTCGTCGGCAAGCGAGCTCACTTTCGGCGGGAAAATGCCACGTCGACGGAACGCCTCGACCAGTGTTGCTCTGAGTTGTGCAGCATCATCGGGATAGAGTCCTTGATCGGCTGTAACGATCGCTCGGACGACATCCCCGAAGGTCACGTCCACCACGGGGAGGTATTCGAAAGCGCGTATCACCATTCCCAGGATACGGTCGGCATTCGTCGCCGCTGCGGCGGTGACGCGTGCGACCAGGTCGGGCGGCAGCGCGCCAGGGGGCAGAACGCCAGTGCCTGCACTGGCGATGCGCCGGAGATCGGCAATCTGCGATGTGTATGTGTCAATGAACGCATCGAATACCGCGGTGACGAAGCAGGCACCTCGATCGTGCGGTTCAACCGCTTTCAGGAAAGCATCCGGGCTCCGGGGGGAGCCTATTGCTGACCTCAGTGCCGCGCCCCTGCCGGTGGACTCGCCGAACTCGATTGCGAGGTCCAGGAGTGCAGACCCTTCCTCGAGCGACCCGCGCGACTTAGCTACCGCGTCGGAGACGACTTCGGGGAAGCTGAAGTGGTTGAACAACGCAACGAGGTCGGCGATTGCTTCATGCCATGCGAGCACGTCGGGGTGGGTAGGTTCGGAGAAGTACTTGCGCATGCGGTGCACGATGGCGTGAGTGACTTCGTGGGCGACAACGTCTACGGACAGGCAGGTGAACATCATCTGCCCCGGCAGGTTAGCGCCGGGGTCCCTCGAGTCGGCACGGAAGTAGCCAAAGAGGACAGCGCGCCGATCCTTGTCGAAGTAGGCGTTCCGTCCCTCGAAGGCGTGCGGGACGATGCGGAGCTTGTCGTCGCCACGCCAGCGGAAGCGGAACCCGCCAAAACGTTCGAAGCGTTCGATTACGCTCATCGCCACTGCATAGACGACTTGCTGGTGGGTTCTGGGGTCGCTTTCGGTGGGGCGCATCCCTTGCTGGGCGAGAGGTGCGGCGGCGTTGAGGTCAACCGGCAAATACCAGAGGCCGCGGACCCCGTCATAATCGACGACCTGCAAGAGTCGTCCGGACGGTCCCGGCCTGAGGTCTGTTTCGAATGCGATGTCAATGATGAGAAATCGGCCGGACAGACGAGTCGACATGGGATCGAATGCGTAAGCACGTAGTAGCCGCCGGGCCGGCAACAGGGACTCAGGCCGGTTTTTCTTCGTGGTTGTCATTGCTGAGGCCCCGCCGATGCGGGTACAGCCGGGTGCCCGGCCCAGTGTGGGTCGACCCAGACCACGTTGGCCGGTGCCTTGAATCTGGGATCCGCCAGGGCTCGGGCATTCACGCTTTCATGGACCGATGCACCGGCGGGGACTTTCCTGCTGCGTGTGCCGAGGAATACCCATGCCCAGCCGCGGCGGTGAAGCTTCGCAGATGCATCTGCCGCCGTGACCGAGCAGGTAGCCTCGGCAGCACGGGACCGAACCAGCAGACCGTTCGCAATTCCACCCTCGACAATCCACTTCAGCGGGATGGTAGAGAGCCGAGGGCTAGGAGTCTCTTTGTGCAGTCTGTGTGAAGGACCAGGGCCTGGTTCGTCGTCGAAGGTTCCTCCGACATCACTGTGGACCCCGGCGAACCAAACCTCTTCGACCGATCCGTCTGTCCGCGCGTCCGCCAGATACTCCTTGAAGGGCGCTCGTTTCTCATGGATTGACACGGCGTGGCGGATGCGCGCAGCGTTGGGAAGTTCGCGGGTGAAAGGCCAAGTGATCTCCCAGCGCAGGAACCCGGCGGCTTTGACAGTGTCCCATAAGCCCAAGTACTTCACCGGTACCGTGGATTTGCCGCCCACCTGGCGCGCGAACACCTCGGAGGTGTAATGGACCTCGTCCCAGTCGATCTTGTCTTCGCCGCCTCGGCGGGCATACGTTGCGATGACGTACGGGACGAGGTTCTCCGATCCAGGTCTCAGCATGCCGACGGTGCGAAGGATGCCGACGAGGGCGCGGGCGGTGTAGGCTCCACGACTGAACCCGAAAATGAAAACCTGATCGCCCGGCGCCCAGTTTTGCATTAGCCATGTATAGGCCTCGGCCAGGTTCTGCCGCAGACCCCACCCGAATGCGAGGCCACCTAGTCGAGAGATTCCTCTAGCGAGAGGAGTCCACGCGCCAGCAGACGCAAAAGTGCCCACCCCTGGGTCGTAATAGGCGATCTGTTTGGCGGGATCTGAATGATCGAGCATTTTGTACAGCAGGACGACGTTGGTGTTGCCCTTGGCACGTAATTGTGCACCTGTACCGTCGAGACACAGGACGAGATTCCTGGACATCTGACGCCTTCCCGTAAGTTCCTACTGCACCTGAAGCCTCACTCCAGCGCTTAAAGCAAGCACATGATGGACAATGACGCGTTACTACGGCGTTACCAGAATCCGCGGCACATATGCCATAAATGAGTTTGGCATTCAGGGATGGATGGACTTGTCCTAGATTCACGCGTACCTCCCCAAAAGGACGAACTCCACTGACACTGGGGACAGGAGCGACCCTGTTTCTGGCGGTGATCAGCACTTTGCATTAGTAGCAATGCTCTCGGTGACTGGATTTTAGGAGGGCGGTTTCTCCAGGCATTGCACACTCTGGCAGGCTTTTGCGTGTGGCAGGACAGACATTAGGGGAGAGGATGTAAAGCGCGAGTCGGGTTGCCAGTTCGAGTCGGGTTGCCAGTTCGAGTCGGGTTGCCAGTTATTGAATCGTGGACTGGTAGATTTGCGGTGACGGCTGGGGCCGATTTTTCGTTGAGCCCAAACCGTGGGTGGCGTATGGTCTCCAGTGCGGAATGCGCCGCTGGCACCGCCGACCTCAAGTCATCACAAGTCTTAGCAGGAAGTGTGTCCTTCGTGCTGCGACGAAGCCCTGCACTTTTGCGGGCGGCCAGATTCCTACCACTTTCGCCAAACAGAAGCATGAAGAGGCGAAAGATTGCATTACAGCTCAAATCTGCCACTGGTCTGTGAACCCAAGTTGAAGGTGCCTTCTGCCGGGTAGGGCTTGCACATTATGCCGTCCACGGTCAGTTGGGCGGGGCAGCGCAGCTTCAAATTGACGAGAGCAGAGGCTTCGGCCCTGGCCATAGCAGACTGTCTCCCGGGCGCTTTCAGCAGTCCATTGCGGATGGCGACTTTTTGCGCCTGTCCCACCCGGCCGTTCCAAATCTCTGGGCTGCCCTTGATGGGCTGCACGGTCTCCAGCTGAATCGTTACCATGCTCCACCCGTTGAGACGGGGATGCTCTTCCACTGCCAGCACTGTTCCGGTGATGTTCGCGAGGTTTTCGATGGCCTGCACCATGGAGCTATTGTCCGTTGGGGGATGGGCAGAGTCCAGCAGCAGCGAGGCCAGGGCGCCACTGATGTCGGCTCCGGTATGTTCTTGGTAGTAGCTGTAGGCTGGCATCGGGTTGGCCTCAAAGCAGACCCACCGACCACTCGGGGTGCGCCGTAAGTCGATACCGCAGAGGGGAAGTCCAAGGCTGGTGGCCAGACGAATGCAGGCATCTCGTATACCGCTGTCGAGGTCGATTTCCGTGAGCTGGACTTCGGTGCCAGACCGGGCGGCGTAGCGGTAATCGTCAGCATCAGAGCTGATTTCGGTGGCGAAAGTGCGGCTGCCAACCACATGCACTCGAACATCTGTACCGGGAATGGAAACTTGGAACTGGGTAGGCAGGATCCGGACCAACGGCAAGCGTTCCAGATGGCGATTGCCGAGTTCAGCCACAATTGAGCGAACGCCGCTGATTGATTTGAACACAATATGTCCCGCGCCCCTTCGGAATTTCTCAATCTCCTTCGGGTCGTTGCTGACAAGGGTTTCGGGGACCTCCAGTCCTGCCGCGGCTATCAGCTGGGACTGGTACGGCTTAGAGGCATTTGAAGCCATGGCCCAGGGGCGGTTGACGACCAAGGCAGGGGTGAGGTCTAACCATTGTGTAAACAGTGCGTGGAATGTCTGGATGTGTGACGCCTGGTCGAGGTCGGTCGGAATGACGAGGCTGAGCAGTCGCGCGTACACGGATCCGATGGCCGACAGCTCGATGTCCTCGCCGGCCGCCCTCAACTGGCCGTCCACTTGTCCGCCATCAAGGTTGATTGCCAAGCTCGCGTATGCAAGATGTCTGTCGTCGATGAAGATGTAGCTGGCGTTTCGTCGCTGGAGGGCGTCCAGCAGCAGTGCAATGGGTGGGTCATCAGGCCGCCCGAAGACAAGGATCAAGGCCCCTCCCTTCGGGTTCCTCCCCCATCAGGTGCACGACGACGTCGACTTCCCCGTCCTGCGCCAGTGGCGGCATGCAGTTCACGCGAGCCAGCTTCAGCTCACCCTCGGACTGGACGAACTTGAACGAGGCAAGCACCAGCCCTAGCCGCCGGGCCACCTCCAGGCATTGCAGTCCAAACACGGGTGCCAGCGGACCGCGAACCCGTTGTCCTGCCACTAGTAGGTCACTACCGGCGCACCTATCCTGAAGACATGTGTCCGTCGCGCTGTATAGAATCAGGTCGGGCGTTGCGGCGGGGGCAATATGTACTCTTAATCCCACCGCAACGGCCGGAACGATCCACGACAGGGGTGGCCCGTAGGCACCAGCCAGCAAGCCAGGACCCGCCCGGTTTATGACTCGGGGACCGAGGCTCGCCAGCCAACCCGTCAGAAGGGCTTGAAATTCTGCCGCTGCGTAATCCCGGTCTTTCACCGAAGCCGTCGTGAAAGCCGGCACGAAAGGCGGGGAAGCCATCCGGTTCAACACCGAACGGAGAATTCGGTCATCCACTGTTCGACCGTCCGGAACAACGATCGTGGTGTGGCACGCACCTGTGGGAGATACAGTGTGCAACCACTTGCTTCGGCTGAGTGCTTTCGGGCTGACTTGGAGCACGCCCTGTCCGCCGTGCAGGATGGAGAGGCAGCGCGTCACCCGCGCCGCTCCACTATCCTGCGGATCGGCAATGACGAGGAATGCGATGCTCATTGCGGGGGCGGCGCGTCAAAGGAGACCTTCGCGTCCCTGTCTCCCTGTTCCATTCGGCTGGTCAAATCGCTGCCGGAGCCGGGGGAGCCCCCTCCACCGATCAAGTCCGGCCTTTGATCCGCACTGATGAACGGCTCGACAGCGCCCAAGGACGATGCGAGAAGGCCCTCCAATGCTGCGACCCGGTCTTCCAGTTCACTAATTGCTCCCAAGAGGGGGGTGGTCCCGGCGTCGTCTGCCCATGCATCCGGCAAAGAGGAGACTGGCGGGGCCGCGCTGTCATGCTGATCCTTGTAATCCTTTACCCCGCTCTTGGTGTCGCGGAGGTCTTTGACGACTGACTTGTCCAGCAACCGCGGCTTGTCCTGACGGTCCTTGAGTTCTTTGAACGACTCCTTGGACGTCACCACATCCTTGGAGTCCTTCAGTTCCTTACGCGGCCCCTTCGTGCTAACAGAGATCCTGACTGTCATAGTGGGCGCCGAAGGGGATATAGATGTCACGGAGACGGACGTTGCCTGGCCCGTGTAGGAGTTCGACGAAGGGGTGCTGCTGCCGTTGAAGACGGTGTTGTTGGCCGTGCCGGGATAGGGGTCTCCGGCGTCCCCCCGATTCTGGTTGAGTTCCAGATTCCGTTTGCCGTCCGCCTGCGCCAACCCGACCTTATAGTGGTTTTCGTCGGTGTTACCCGGCTGGTTGTCGTCGATATGCCAGATCAGGAGTCCGTCACCGGGAAGGTCGGAGTCGTAGCCAGTGCGTTGGCGGTTCTCCAGCAAAAAGTACTCCGGCCCGCTGCCGCCGTCTTTCCATAGCCGGTGGACTTTGCGGCTGATCTTCACGTCCGGAAGGCTGACTGTGCCCGCGGTCGAGACGTTGATGGTAGAGGACCACCCCTGCTGGACCTTGCACCAGGCCGAGGGGTGTGCAGGAATATCGCCGCCGCCGTTCCAGGAGCCTGCGCCCATCAGGCACCAGTTGCCCACGCCTTCCGACGTGTCGTCGGTGTCATAGAGGTCTGGAAAGCCGAATAGCAAGTGTCCAAGTTCGTGGGCGCAGACGCCGATCCTGCTGTCCTCAGGAATCGTAAGATAGGCGAAGATCTTCTTGCCGTCGGCGGACCGCTCAGTGGGCAGGTTCCATTTGTGTGACCAAATGTCGCCCGGGTTCAGCGTTTCTTCTCCGCCACGGCCGGCGTGCACGACGATGAAGGCGTCGACGTAGTTGTTGCCGTCGTTGTCGTACGGGCCGAAGTCCACATTGGGATCGGCTGCAGCGGCCGCGTCATCGGCCATAATGTTCGCCCTTGCCGTACCGCTGGGCCTGCCGATCCCAAAATTCCCGTTGGCATACCACGCGAGCGTTTGAGGCAGCGTATATGGCCCCACAACTTCGCCGGAAAGGTCCACCAGCCCTCCAGTAACTTCGGAGTAGTATTCGCGAACGCTGCCATGCGGCAGCACGCCCGTGGAAAAGAACAGCTCCGAAAAGTGGGCGGCAGTCTGACCAAGCTGCTTGTCGCTGAATTCGACGAGGACGACGATGACCCTGACCGTTCCTCGCAATGGCGCCCGTGCTGCTGCCGCCGCAGCCATCGAACGTGCGGGAGTACCGGGTGCGAAGTGCTCGGGCGGGAAGATCAAGCCATCGTCAAAACCAAGCGGACGGCTGTGGGCGGCAAAGCCCAGGAGGGAGGTAACTCCCCTTTCCTCAACGGAACGGAGTCGGGAAACTTCTTCGTTCAAGCGTGCTTTCGCATCGGGGCTCATGGAAACCGCGCAGAGATCACCTGGGAATATGCTGGAAGCGCCGTCGCTGCCCGGAACCTTTTGCTGCATCACAATTCCTTCTTTCAATGCTGTCGGCGCCACCGAATGGGCGTTCCAAAAACAGCGGAAGTCGGCGACGCGGGCGGGCGGAAGCCCAGCGCAGTGAAATCTAGCGAAGCGGCGTTATCGCCGCGTTACCGCAGAACGGGGCTGTCGGAGCCAAACGGGTTGACCGCACACTGCCACACTGCCGCCGCGGCACTATCGAACGTTCCGGCGGTGCCCACCCACACCGAAAACGCATCAACTTGCCGCCCGAGTTACCTCCGATTGCTCGCCTTTCGCCCTGTGGGAGCGGGCGGCTACGGCATTAAACTCGTGGGCGGGAGTTCGGGACCTGACACCGATCGGCATGCCTGCGGCTCGGTAATGTTGGCGGCTCAAATCGCGCCGGCCCGCGAAGCGACCAGTAACGTGCCAGTAACGCGGCATGCATTAGTTTGCCCATACCCTGAGCCTTGAACTTGACCAGTAGTAACCGATTTTCCCTTAATGCAAACACACCGTCGCTCTCCAAGGGTGTAGCCATGACCGAGCAAGGTCCCGAGACTCACGCTGTGCAAGGCCGGACGGCCAGCAAAGACGTCGGATCAACGAAGCGCCGACGGATCTGGGTCCAACACGTAGACGTCGACACGGCTCGCCTTGAGAGCCGCATAGCAGCCATGCGTAAGCGTGAGCCCAGGTTGACCCCCTATCAAGAATCCATAGCTGATGCCGTGTGTTCCTTTTCCCATAAAGCTTGGCTTGCGGCTAATAGACAGGATCCTGTACCGCGGGCAATAGCTAACTGGTGGCGAGGCACCCTCGTTGAGGCCGCGTACCGAAATCTCCACGCAGCCCGAGCCCAAATAATCGACCTGTACAGCCCGGCGGAGCTTCGCGCAGAGATACCCATGGTAGTTGCCCGTGCTAATGCCACGCTTCATCGTGACGATCCAAGACGCATTACCATCGATGAACTTCAGCAGGAAACTGTTGAAAATCTTCGGCCCCGGATGCGGCGCGTGGTCGCAGACAGCTACGAGCGACTTGACCTTGAACACGCTCAGCTCCGGAGCTTCCGGAATATTGTCCTGATATCTGCCTGCTTCCTCGTGCTCCTCTTGGTCCCGACCGTGTGGTTTGTTGCCGAGAACCCAAGTTTCATCCCCTTCTGTTTCCCTGGCGAGCCGTCATCCAATGGAGCAAACGTGCTTCAGACGAGACATTGCCCAACAAGTTCAGGGCCTCAAGCAGTGCCAACCGGAAACGACGTTCTAGTCGTCGCACTCTTGGGCGCATTGGGGGGTACCACTGCCGCAACTCTTGCCATACGGAATCTAAAGGGGACCTCGACACCGTACGACGTGCCCGTCGCACTTGCCTTTCTCAAGGTTCCGCTTGGAGTGCTTGCTGCCATTCTGGGGGTCGTGGCTATCCAGGGAAGTTTTGTGCCGGGCCTGTCGCGTTTAGATTCACAGGGGCAGATCCTGGCCTACGCTCTCCTCTTCGGTTTCGGACAACAGGCACTTTCGCGGCTGCTGGACAAGCGGGCGCAAGAGCTCGTCGAAGGCCTTCCAGGGGGGACAAACGCTGAACCATTACCACCAGGTGCTGGCAAGCTCGCATCGGAAAGTATCATCCGCGGAGATGCGGCTGCGAGCAGGCCTTAAGTAGACCCGCGGAAGTGGGTGTGTTAGCTGCATTGCCATTAAGAGCATAGCTCTCCGCGACCTTCACGAGTGTAAGGGCTCAGCGCCGTGGGCGTTAGCTTCCGGCCGCTCGGCAATGAGCGCCGTTCGGACGTGCGACCGGTATCGCGATGCAAACGGAACGGCCATTAGGGGACAGCCCCCGCTCACGGGCCGTGCTCAATGTACGCTCCGAGGAAGGCGCCTGCGGGTTCAGTCGTTCACGGGAATCAGGTCCGATGCTGCTGGTGTTGGGGAAACAATAGGGGGATCGACCTTTTCCCTGCGGTTGTCGGACGCCTCGGAGCCGTACCGCCCGGCATGGCAGGGCGCCTCAGGCGAATTATGTAAGCAGCAGAAATATCAAGAGTCTTCTTTGCGTTTGCAGAACGGCGGCAGGTTCTCGGCCTTTTGGGAGAGAGTTCTCTCACCGTCAAAATAGGGGAGAACGGCACGTTGACACGGGTCTGTGGAATGAGGATCCTCGTTGCTACGAGTTGAATCATCAGAATTGACGGCATCGAAACTGGGTTCCCATGGGCGATGATGACTTTGGCGAATTGGAATTAGGGCTGCTCCGCTCTTGGCGATTGCTTCGGAACGGAGTGCATTTGCACGTTGCGGCGCGGCAACAGCGTCTTGTCGCTGCATTAGCCATAAAAGGTCCGTGTCTTCGTAGTTATGTTGTTGGTTTGCTGTGGCCAGAGTACCCGGATGTCAGGGCGTTGGAGAGCTTGCGAGTTAGTGTCCATCTGATTTCACGGCAAGTTCCAGGACTGATAGTGAACGAGGGGCAGTTGCTCTCCTTGAACTGTCGCGTGCTAGTGGATTTGGATAGGCTCCGCGCCGCTGTGAACGCTGCGACAAACAGTCAGGTGGTAGGGAATTCTGATCTTTTCCTGCTACATGAGTGCCGGGATGCCGTCCTGCTTCCAGGTTGGTTCGAGGACTGGGTTATTTTTGAACAGAACCGGCTGCAGCAGGATCGGCTGCGCGCCTTTACCGTGCTTTCTCGCAAGAGCCTCGCCGCGGGTGATTCAGACATTGCCGCAGCCGCTGCCGAGGCGGCCTTGGAGATCGAGCCGCTTTATGAGGATGCTGTCCGAAACTTGATTTCCGCAGAACTGAAGCGCGGAAGCTTCGCTGCTGCGCTTCGCGTTTACGAGCGCTTTCGCAAGCATCTCGCCAATGATATGGCCCTCGTGCCGTCCGAATCTTTGCAGACCCTTATTGCCGGTGCGCTTAGCAATCAGACACGCGCCCGAAGAGAAGCCTAGTAGCCGCCGCTGGCTCCAGCCTGGACGGCAAGCCAGCGCTTGACAACACCTAAGACTTCGGCGGGGTCTGAACTGGATATCTCTTTCCCGGAAGGTTCCGATGACTGCCCATAGGTTACCCGAGCTCGAAAGCCTGGACGCTGTCCAAGTTCATGCCATGTTCGGATCACCATGACAGCGGTGGTCGGGGCGCCTTGATCTGCGCCAGTACCGTTAGCAGAATCAAACCCGTGGTCGTCCGACACGCTTTTTCCCTTTCATAATGCGGGCTACTGCCCCTCGACAATAGGCGGGGATGTATCCTGGATCTTCTGCCAGTCTGACGGTGTTCCGCCTGCTAGCAGCCCTTCGTTGCCTAGCTTTGATCCTGCCCATGCTGGATCAGGAGTATGTCCCGTCTTTCTGCAAAATTAACGCAAGATTGCCCGCACTATGATGCCAATTGCTCTGGAAGCGGTATTGCAGCAAGTGCCAGCCCGGCTACCGATCAAGGGACACATCAGATAACAGGCAGCTTTGATACTTCAGTTTCGACAGCGCGTCTGGATATCTGGCGGCATGCCTTCAAGGCAAAAAACCCAGCCCGACCCATAGGTGTGTGGGGCGAGGCTTGATGTTCTCTAGAGCCGGAATTGGGGTGTGCACCTTGTCCACCCACGGCATGCCCGGACTTTGGCGACAAACCCCCAGGCAGCTGTGGACCGGTTGCAGCGACAAGACCACCCTCATCATCGGAATGCAACCAGCGTCTCCAAAGGGAATTGTCTTTTTCTGTATATGGGAAAGAGGTATGTCCGTGTCTCGGGGGCGGCAGTACCCCCAACCGCAGGGGCCGCATTCTTCAGGCCTGGGGGCGCGGTACTGCGTGCTTCAGCTGTACGGCCGTAGGTTCTCAATGGGCTGTTGAGCTTTGGAAGGGACGCGCCGGAGCCGGTTCCTTCGCCGCCCCTCTAGGTGTACTGAGTCAGGACGTTGGTTACATCGTGAATAGGTGAGGACCTCTTAGGTTGGTGGTTACCACACACAGCCAACGACTAAGAGGTCCTCATGTCCCACCGTAATGCCCGCCTGACCCGGAATGGTAGGCGGATCCTCGTCGAGCGCGTCCTCGCAGGCCGTCCCGTCGCTCACGTTGCGAAGGAAATGGGCGTCTCGCGGACTTGCGCGCACCGCTGGCTCAGCCGGTACCGTGCCCACGGCTGGGACGGCCTCGAGGACCGCAGCTCCCGACCAAGATCCTGCCCCCACGCCACCTCGGCGGAAGTCGTTGCCGATGTTCTGACCCAGCGCGTGGAGTACCGCGAAGGGCCAATGGACCTGGCTTTGCGCTGCGGCACAAGCGCCCGGACGGTCTCCCGGATCCTGGCCAGGGCGGGCATGCCCAGGTTGTGGGATCTGGACCCGGTGACCGGGGAACGGATCCGGGCTTCCCGGGCAACCGACCGCCGCTACGAACACGACGCCCCAGGGGACATGATCCATATCGATGTCAAGAAACTTGGCCGGATCCCCGACGGCGGAGGCTGGCGAGCCGACCCTTCCCAGAGCGCGGCAAACCACCGCAAGTCGCATCAGAGGATGGGCTTTGACTACGTCCACGTCGCCGTGGACGACTACACCCGCTTCGCCTACGCCGAGGTTCTGCCCGACGAGAAAGGCCCGACTTGCGCCGGGTTCCTCACCCGGGCCACCGCCGCCATGGCAGCGAACGGCGGCGCGCCCGTCAAACGCGTCATGACGGATAACGCTTTCGCCTACCGGCTCTCCCGCGACTTCCAGGACGCACTCGCTGCGCTGGGCGCTAAACACATCCTGATCAAACCCCGCCACCCCTGGCAGAACGGCAAAGCAGAACGCTTCAACCGCACCCTCCAGGAAGGCTGGGCCTACCGCCAACCATTCACCTCAAACCAGGCCCGGACAGACGCCCTGCAGCCTTGGCTAAACTTCTACAACAACCACCGGCCCCACGGGAGCCTCGGAGGCAAGCCACCCATCAGCAGGTGCAACCAACCTACTGGCTGAGTACATCTAGGGATCTCCCAAGACGTGTTTTCTCGTGGAGCGCCCGACACCTGACGGAGCCTGATTCCTAGGCAAGCGTCGTAAGAAGGCCTTGGACTTCTAAAGAAACTTTTGGCCTGCGGTTGTTTTGTGGCCCTCGGGCGAATAGTTACGGTCCAGCCCGTCACGCAGTTTTATCGCTACCTCAACTGGGCATTAACGCCCTGCCACGTACGCAATTCGATGAACGTCATTGACGAATCGGCGACCGCGCCCACGATACCCAGCTTGAGATCGGTCCAGAGGTAGACGTTCTCGCCGGCATTGGTCTTGTAACATGCATACCTGCCGGTGGTCGTCGCCCCGTCGATGAAGACGCCCCGGCCCGGATTGATGGAAAGGCATGTGCTTGTCGGCATCGTCGTTCCGCCGCTCAGGTATGAGTAAACCTGTTCAACAGCTTGGACCGATTCGTACTGCTGGAAGTAGATCCGGTGAGGGTCGCCGGAAGCGGGTGTGCAGGCTAATTCGACTACCAGGCCTTGTGCCTGGGCGGGATCCTGCTCGCTTTCCTGGCGGCATCGGCCGTTGAACGACTCCGGGAGGTGGCTGAGCAGCACTTCAGCCGCGGTGGGTGGTACAGCTTCGGGGGTCTTCCTAGGCGGGATGGATTCCTCCGGCTTCACCAGCCCATCCGTCTCATTGCTCAGCAGCAGCACCTTGACCTGGGTGCCCACAATGCCTGCCAAGACCAATGCGACCAGCGTCGCCCCGGCGGCGATGAGTGCCGGCACGCCCCGTCGCACAGCGGCAGCATTCCGCCGGTGCGGGGACCGTTCGATTACCTGCATCAAGCGTTCGCGTGTGGCTGGTTCCAAAGTGTCAAAGTACGTTTGGGCCGCATCGGGGAACTTCCGCTGCGCGAACGCCATGAGGTTCAGGTAGCGGTTGGTCAGATGCGGCTCATTCATCGCGAGTTGGGCCAATCGCGGCAGCCAACGGGAGCTCACCCTTGCCGCCTGATCTAAGACTCCGCTGACCTCTAGACTGGGAATCAGCTCTTTGCCCACTAAGAGACGGTTCATCATGGCTGCTGCCGCCCATATGTCGCCGCAGCACGCTGTGCCGATTTGGTCGCCTGAATATGTCGTGGCCCTGAAGTACGGGGCCAGGAACAGGTTGAGGAACTTTAGGTTCTCTTGACCATCTAGCCATGCCTCCAGCAGCGTAAACTGCCGGTGGCGTGCCTTTAACCGCCCGAATTGGGAACCCAGCAGGAATACGAGCTGGGGACGCTTTTCGTCCTCCTGAAGGTCTGCGACGAGGCCGCCCTCCAAAAGGATGATCCGCGTTCCCAGGAAATTCCACGTGGTAGCCGGGCTCGATGCCTTCTCCGCAACGTAGACGTCAACCCGGCGCCGGTAGTCCAGGCTGGTCCGCACCTCCTCGATAATCACGGCAAGCCGCGGGAGGGTTTCGGGCGCCACAAGCACTGCGCTGCCGAGTAACCGAGAACGGTGGATTAGGACCAGCACCCATATGGAGAGTGCCGCTATGAGAACGAAGGTGACGACGGGCGCCAGGTAGGGCACCACCAGTTCGGGTAGGATGATGAAGCCCCAAAGCGCTAATGCCCCGAACACGATAACCGTGGATGACAGCGCCAGCAGAAACCGACTGAATTGGTAGGGGTGTTCCAGCTCGCGGACATCCACAACGGGCACGTTCGATGTGGGCGTCTCCGGTAGAGACTCTTGCGCCGCGGAAGCGGCAACGGAGGTCTGGACCCCGGCACCCGGCGGCGCGTCCGGTTTGCGCGGTATCGTACTCATTTCACACCCCAAGTGACGGGCTCAAAATCTGACCCTAGTTTGAATGGTCCGCGTTATCGGTGCGTTATTCGGTGGCCCTTTCATTAGAAAGTGCCGCTGGCAGCCCTGCCGATGACGAAAGGCCTTGCGGCACATGGTAGAGAGCGTCATAAGTTGTGACGGTTGGGCCGGTTTCGAAGCTCATTGGGCGATAGACGCCCGGCGTGCTGCGCGTCCTTGAGGGATGTGGACCGTTCGACGGTGGCCGCGCGGTGCAGGACTGGTGCGCCGCGTTGAGGGGAGAGGAAAGGCGAGAGCGACGAGTGACGATTGCGTCAGGACAAAGAAAGACCGCACCCTGTCCTTGAAGGGTGTGGCCGTGGGGTTTGAGTTCTCTGAAGGGTCAGAATTAAAGTGTGGACGTTGTCCACACTTTTTGCTTCGGATGGAGTCTTACTGCCTTCGTACTGCCGCCGTTTCCGCATGTTTCGCGGGTTCCCAGTGTTTGCAGGGGCTGGAATTTAGTTCGAGTCCCACCTCGGGCACGTTGTTTCCGCATGTCAGCGGCTTTTGGCGTGAGTAGTGTTGACAAAGCTTGACATGACTTTGCATGAGGCGTATACCGGGTCCGATTTGCGTGGCAGAGCTGTCGTACCGTCACCGCCCGAAGGTGCATAGTCCGAGTCAGCACACCTGTGGCTTGCACCGGAACGCGGGCCGAAACGACGTCTATTTCGACGGCAGGCTGTTGCAGTCCTACACAACCCGCGACGGCGCAGCGCCGTACTTTCTGGTCATCAATGTGGGTTACTGGTCGAGGTCACCGGTGTTCGGACCCGCCGCTGCGGTCCGGTCGACTACGTCAGGGACTGGGAAATGACGCAGTTTGCATAGGTGGTGATGCAGACGCCCAGGTTGGTGTGCGTCGCGGCCCGGTTCCCGCCGCTGTGTTCGGGCCTGCCAGGTTTTCTGTACTGGGCTCAACCGGTTCCGTCGATCCGCTCTCCAGCGGCGGGAGCTACATCGGTGCAGCTGAATACAGTCCGGGCAGGAGTTCGGGGTTTGCCGGGACGAAGACCGCAAATACGATGAGCGCAGTTCCGACGATCTTGCTGGCTATGCGGCCTTGGGTCCAGGTCTTTTCCAGGAGAACGGTTACGGCGACGATGACCATCCAGGCCAGGTTTGATAGGCCGACTGCCGTCTGAATCTCGGAATGTCTTCGCCCGCTGCCATCGGTCGGTCGCTGACGTCAGGCAACAGGCTGACAGGGTAAATGCCAGAGCTATAGCCGTCGAGCCAGCATGATGGAGTCGTGCAGCTCGAAACTGAAAGAAAGAACCCGATGAAGATTGCCGTCCTGGGTATTGCCGCTGTTCTGCTTCTCGCAGGTTGTTCTTCACAGCCAGGAGCCGCAGCGCCTTCAGCAGCTGATACTGTGCCCGCCTCCCCAAGCCCCACACAGACGGTCACCCCTTCCGCGACTGCGTCGGTGACAACTCAGCCCCTGGGGAAGGGAACGATTGATGATGCCACTTTGGACCAGGCTTTCCTTTCAGGAGCCCGGAAGATGGTCCCTTCCAGCATCGATGACGCGACCTTGATCTCCATGGGGCGGGGAATCTGCACAGACCTTGCTGCGGGGGTCTCCGCCCAGGCGGCCTTGGACAAGGTCAAGGCCCACGGGCTTAGCCAGAACGACGCGTTGATACTTCTGGTCGCCGCCAAGACGGTGTACTGCTCAACCGTGAAGTGAGACAGGGCCGGCTACAGGCGGACCGTCGGCTCGGCATGCGTGTACCGTCTTGACAGTCGTCGTGGGCTCCATCGTGGCGGCTATCTCGACAATCTCCCTGGTCACCTGCGCCCGCGCCGACGGGATCTTCATCAGCCAGGCCCGGTCCCTTGCCTGCGGCGTCCTGCTGATCCTGCATTTCCCGCTGACCCACTTCCTGGACGGTCTGATGCTGCCCTGGCTGGAGAAGGTCGGCTCCGTGGATGGCGACACCACCGCCTCCTACTGGGCCACACTGGTCCTGATCGTGGCCGTGCAGCTCATCATCCTGCCCACCCGCCGGGAACTCTAAGAGACGTACATCGCTGACCGGCTCAGCCGGCGCGACGCGGCGTAACCCGCCTGCTGTCAGGACCTGAGGTACACCACTGCGTAGATGACGGCGTAGGCGACAAGGCCAATCACGAATCCCAGCACGTTTCCGTAGTTGGAGTCGTTGGCCGCTGAAACCGGAATCATGTCGCACCACCAATGGTCCGCGATCCGTCGATAGCCCCCAGTCATGGAGCCGTAGCACTCAAGCCTGCCAAATTCCAGAATTCCCGAGCCCACGAAACCAGCTAGGGGAGCCGGAGCGAAGCCCCATGCCGGAAGGGCATGCTTGACAGCGTTTTCATGACGTTTTTCCTCGGCCGCCTCACGTTGGGCTTTTTCCTCCCGGATGCGGCGCTCCGACTCGTCCATCCAGGAGGTATGGACCCGCACCAAGGGCCGGACAAGGGTGGTTTTCCCTAAAGGCGAAACGAGGGGTGAAAAACGCTGCGGTTAGGCTAAGCATCGGTACCGCACACATAACGTGAGGTGACCCGGCGCGGCCTTCGTGGCCTCCCGTGCACCGCGCCGAGACCACCGTCGGATTTCCGCCGGTGGTTTCTCCACTGCCCTGACCCGCCGACCGACACGTGCGGCCGGGCCGCCACGATAGAGGAACCACCCATGAGCAAGCCCGCACGCCGCCTGAGCGTCGCCGTCACCGCAGGGGCCGCCATGTCGGCCGTTGCCCTGTCCACCCTGATCAGCGGAACCTCCGCGTATGCCGCCGCCCCGTCCGCCCTCCATGCACCACTGCAACCGTCCTCGACCAGCACCTACACCGTCGTCGCCGGAGACACGATGAGCGGGATCGCGCTCCGGCACGGCGTCAGCCTTGCGGCCGTTTTCGCAGCCAACAACATGAACATGGGCACGATCATCTACCCCGATCAGAGCATCCACCCGCGAACTTCGTCCCCGTACGCCTAATGGGCTGGGCGACGGGTGGATTCAGTCAGTTCGCTTGTAGAAAGGCCGACAACGGGGCTCCAGCCAAGTTGCTGGGGGCACCTTCGTCTAGGAGAAGATCGGCAACGGTCGCCGTGATGACCGCCGTTGCGATTTTGTGCGCCTCCAAATTCCGGTCAATGTGGGGAGGCTCGCCGTTCCCCATCATGTCGCCATCATTGGTCGGAGCGTAGCTACCAGCCAGGAAGCCCGTGGCATGGGTCCAAGTCGAGTCCTCCCTCCAAAGGCGGTAAACCATCCAGAGGTTGGTACCAGCGCCTTTTACAGCGTGGGTAAGGTTTGTCGCCTGTGATGCGACCAGTTTGTCCTCAGAAACGTTCAAGACGAACGCTGCCATCTCAGCGACGTCAATGTCCGAGGGGAGGCCATTTGTCCGCATATATCCGTCAGTTTTGGTTTCCGTCTTACGTTCGTGGTCGAGCATCGTGTCGGCTGCCAAAGCACGCTCTGACTGTGGCATGCCTGCTAGCCAGAGAAAACGAATGGTCAACTCCCAGAACGCGCGCCTATTGGGAGCAGCTGCGTACCCCAATCCGGATGCTGTAAGAACCGCGATGCTCCGGCTTTGCTCGAAAGCTGCTCGAAGCCAACCGACGGCAAACTGACTGACTCGCGTTACTGGCACCTCCCGGAGGTCGACCGCCAGAACAGCGTTTGCCGCGCGAAGTGTGTAATCGGCACTTGCTAAGTATTCAGGCTGCTCACTTTTGGATTTCCCCTTTTTCTGAGTCCCGCTACCGTTCATGGCATCACTCTATCCACGGTCTATGCGCGGTAAGGAACCGCCCTACTGCATGCTGCCATGGCTAAGTCTTGGGGAACTCGCCTCGTCGTAGTAGAGCCCTTCCAACCGTGAGATTGGCGTGGACATTTGCCGGATGGGTGGATGCCATTTCATCGTTCCGACGTCGCACAATTGAGAAGAAGGTTCCCTGGGCCTTTCCTTCGATGACGGCGCCATGAACGAGGAAGGGCTTGTTTTCCTCGGTTTGAGGGGGCACTTCGATCAGTACCAGATCGTCGCCGCCGTGAGCTATAACTTCGACACGAAGGTCTTCGATCGGTGGTATCACCTTGGAATCGAGGACCTGGACGTACTTTCTACGGATTCCGGATTCGCGCGGCAAGGGCGTGACTTTGGTGATCACGTCTCCGCTGCCCCTGTTCTTTGTGGCTAGCCCCAAAACTACTACGCCACCGTCACGGGCATTCGCAAACTGAGAAACCCACTGGGCGAGACGTATCTTTCCGACTTCCGTTGTGAGGTCAGCGTGCTGACTTTTTGCCTCGAGCCAGTCGCCTTCAGGTTGGCCGAGTAGCGCTGTGACGTGTCCGCTTCGTATCAACTCTGCGACCGTTTCGCGGGTTAGGTCACCGGATGACGCCTCAAGCAACGCTTTGATATCCAGACCATCGGCGTACAGCTCGGATAACCAGCGGCTGCGGGGGTTGAATCCGATCCTCACGGTTATCAACCTGCCGACATCGGGGTATGGTTCGACTTCAGCACTTATAAGCGATAGGCGTTTTCTGCTCAGTAGAGGCCATATCAGAGTTGCTACATCGAGGTCAGTCTCAGTGTTGTACTTGCTGGAATGCTCTACGAAACATTCAATTACAAGCAGGATTTCCCCCTCATCAAAGGAGAAGCTGACGCCGGTGACGGGCAGGAGTTCAAGATCGCGAGGATCGAAGTCCAGGGGCACCTGAGGCTCCTGGCCAGCGCGAATAACCATATCGGAGAAGGCCCAATCCGAACCTTGATGTTTCTGCAGTTTCCGGTACATCTGTCGCATGTGTGTAGCGCTAATGCTGTCCAGATCCCGCTCCAGTACGTCTAGGCTGTCGTTCCTGTCTCTTCGCTCAACGCCGTTGAGCAACCAGTAATAGCCCTCTTCGTCAGCCTGGATGTTGCCGCACGTAAACTTCCAGGGCTTAAGCACTGGCCACCGTGCTCTCACAGCGCATCGCTGGCAGTACATGACGGCAACTGATTCTGCATTGCTCAAAGCTCATCCACGAATCCTACGGACAGCCAACACGCTCTGCTGCAGCCGACTGACCTCCGTGAACCCGACGTCACTGATTGTCGGGAAGATCCTCGCGATCCTGGCCACCGGCGCAGTCCAGATGCTCACCGTAGGAATACCGGCTGCCGCCGCCTTCATCCTCTTGCGCGGACACGCCGGCATCCCCGACATCTCCCTGGCCGCACTCGTTCCAGAGCCCTCCGCAATGATCGTAGGGGCGCTGCTGCTGGTTGGCGGCTTCGTCCTTTTCGCCGGGACGCTGGTCGCCATTGGCTCGGTCATGCCCACCGCCAAGGAAGCAAGCGGCCTGTTCGGCGCGATCGTTGTGATGATGTTCGTGCCCCTGTATGCGATCCCACTCATCCTCAGCGACCCCGGTTCTCCGGTCGCGCAGCTGTTCACCCATTTCCCGTTCTCAGCACCGGTGACCGCCATGCTGCGGAACGGCCTCGGCTCGCTCAGCGGGGGAGAGGCGGCAGTCGTCATCGCCGAACTGTTCATCCTCGGTACCGCGGCCATCGCCCTGGCGGTGAAGCTGTTCCGGCACGGCAGCATCCAGTACACGTCCCGGGTCTCACTGCGGAATGTCTTTGGAGATTGGTCGGTAAGGGCTGCTATCGCGACAATCGGCCGCAAGTCCGAAAGGCGAATTCAAGTGGGCCGTAAAATTGGGCGCAATGTCGATTAGAACGTCAGGAACGGGATGCAACGATGGCGAAACTGAGAGTTCATGAACTCGCCAAAGAGCTTAACCTCGCTTCCAAGGACCTGGTCACCTTCGTTCGTTCATCAGGGACTCCGTGCCGTTCAACGTCTTCTACTTTGGATTCAGCCACCGTAACTCAGGTCCGCGGATGGGCAGCATCTGGAGCGGCACTCACCCCTCGAATGAGGGAATTAGCTGACCAGTTGTCCCCTCCACCGGTAGAGAGGACGTGGCCACCAGGCGGCCCGAGGCCGGGGAACAATCCCTTCGCACTGCGGCGTTCTATCGCCCCACCAGGCGAGCCGCAAAGCGGGGCACTTCTGGTTGAACAGGTCGGGCCTCGAATGAATCCGGGAACACCAGGGGACGGTACAACACGCGAGACCACGCTTCAACCCACTCATCATGCGATCGAGGATTATGGCCCAGGGGAATCGGGGTCGGTATCCAGTGCGGCTTTGAAACAGAAGCACGTCGAATTCAAACGTGGCGACACTGGAATCAGCTTCGAAAAGCTGATTGTTCCCTATCTCATCGATGCCACTGAAATCACAATCACAGACCCTTTCATCATCACCTTGGATCAGGTCCGAAATCTGTTGGAACTACTGGAAGACCTCGTGCGCGCTCAAGGGGGCAGGGTTCAGACTTCGGTGCTGCTTAGGACGCAGCGGGACAAAGACGGCGACGAAAAGAAAGACCTGTCGCAGACCCGGTATTTGGACCGAGTAGCAGCAAGTATGAAAGCTACGCCGCTGCGATTTGAATACAGGATCGAATCCGATCTTCACTGGCGGACGATCGTGGCCAACAGCGGCTGGAGAATTCTCCTCGATCGTGGGCTTGATATTTTCGAACGCGTTCCTTCGGATCCGCTCCAGATTTCACACCGCATGCAGGAGTACCGGAAAGTCCGCCCCTTTTACGTGACGTTCCTTCCCCTAGACGAGGAAACGTGAGCGTCATGCCGTCCTAAGCACACTTAATTTGCGCACTTACAAGGGCAGCCGCACACAATCTGGCCGTGAACGCATTTTTGAACCGCCAGCCCAAGGGCATCCCGGTCGGCGGTCGTGCCGTCACCGATTTGAGTGTCGAGTTGGTTGCCCATCGTCACATCGACTCCCAAACCGGTGCAGAGCCCGAGTATTTTGGGTGGCTTCGGTGAATCCGGAGCGGGCGGTTTTGATACAGATGGCGTTGCAGCTTCCGGACAACAGCTCGCGGGCGACGTCTCCGGCGGTGGGGACTGATTCATCACCCACCACTGGTATTGGTGACTTGTCCACGAGGCGCTGGCGGCTCATGACTTCTTTGGCGTCGCAGGGTTCCTCCAGCAGTGTCAGGCCCAGGCCTTCTGTGCGGTGGAGGACTTCGAGGGCCTCGTTTGCCGTCCAGCCGCGGTTGGCGTCGAGATAGATTTCGACGTCCTCCCCCAGCCCTTCCCGCAGCACGCGGCACGCGTCTAGGTCCAGCGCGAGGGGCCGGCGCCCTACCTTCAGCTTGAAAGTGGTGATGCCGTAGAGTTCGCCGAAACGCAGCGCCTCATTGAGCAGTTCCTCTGGTGGGCGGAAGCCGAGCATGTGGCTGACGCGCATCCGGTCGCTGTATCCGCCGAGCAGCTTGTGCACGGGTGTCCCGAGGGTCTTACCGATGGCGTCCCATACGGCGATGTCCACTGATCCTTTGGCGACGTGGTTGTTAACGGTCCGGCCCAGTACCGCGTGGATTCGTTCCCGGTCCAGAATCTCGGGGCCCAAGAGTTGTGGCGCGAAGACCTTGTCGATGATCGCCGTGACGGAGTCCTGGGTCTCTCCGTAGGTGTAGGGCCGGGTGGAGCGTCAGCGACTCCCACGACTTCCTCGTCCGTGAAGACGCGGACGAGGACGTGGTCTGCGGTGGTGACCTCCCCGCTGGCGAACTTTAGGGGATGCGTGTACGGGATCGCATATGGGATCGCTTCGATCCGTTCGATTTTCACGGGCGGTTCTTCCGGCTTGGGATGTGCGTGTAAGCAGGGGTCAGGCATGGACTCAGGTATTCGTGGAGAGCCGTTGCGGGATCCTTGGGGGCGGATCCCGCAACGGCAGTTCAGGGTTTAGCCCATTTCTTCCCGTGTTTAGGCCTCGGGGTCCAGGACGAAGTTGTAGCTGGTCTGCACTCCCTGGCGGCCGGCGGCTGGCTGGATGTCAAGCATCAGCTCCGGTTTGGTGGCCGTGGCGATGTCGTCATCGTTGTGCGGGTCACCGGGGAAGTAGAGCTGCGTGGTCAGCAGTTCGTAACCGGGGGCTGAGACTTTCAGGTGCAGGTGGGCGGGGCGCCAGGCGTGCCAGCCTGCTGCTGCAATGAGCTGGCCGCAGGCCCCGTCGGTGGGGATCTGGTAGGGGGCCGGCTGGATCGTGTTGATTTGGAAGTTGCCCTCTTCATCGGTGATGAAGGTCCCGCGCAGGTTCCACTCCGGGATGTTCGGGGCGAACTGGGAGTAGAAGCCGTCCTCGTCCGCATGCCACAGCTCGATCTTCGCGTTCGGAAGGGGGCTGCCGTCGGTGCTGCGCACCTGTCCCTGGAAGAGCAGCGGGGTGCCCTTTTCTTCCGGCCGCATCTCGATGGTGGCAGGGCTGTTGTGTTCCGGCGAGTTCGGGACATAGTAGGGACCTTCGATGGATCCCTTGTTGCCCTTCCGGTGGCTGGTTGCGACCTCCTCAACGGAGTGCTCCAGCCAGACGTCGAGGAACAGCGGCCACTCCCCATCCTCACCGACCTGGATCAGCCAGGCCTTGAGGGCGTTGTACTCCTCGTACGTGACCCTTTCTTCGAGCACGATGTCGTTTGCAGCTTTGATTAACCGGCCGGCGAGCAGGGCTACACGCTCCTGGTTGGCGACTGCGCTGGTCTGCTTGTTCTCACGGAATCGCTGTGTTGCGTTGGCGCCGGAGGCGGCAGCGGTTGCTTGTGCGCTCATGTCTTTTATTCCTAATACTTCAGGTGGCTGTCGTGGGTGCGCTAGAGCTTCAGGAGCTTCGCTGCGTTGGTGCGTGCGATCTTGGTCAGATCGTTCTCGTTGAGTTCGAGGTTGTCGAACCAGGTTGCTGCCTCGTCCATCCGCTCGAACGGGTAGTCGGAGGAGAACAGCAACCGGTCTGCACCGATTTCCTGGATGGTGTTCAGCAGCGCGGGGGTGCGGAAGTTCCCGCTCGTGGTGAGGTAGAAGTTGTTCCGTAGGTAGTGCCCGAAGGTTTTCTCGATGGAGATGCCGCGGGGGGCGACGGCCACCCGGTGGTCGGTGCGCCAGATGTTGAAAGGCAGCAGCTCGCCCAGGTGGCCGAGGATGATCTGGATTCCGGGGTGCCGGTCGAACAGTCCGCTGCCCATGAGCCGCAGCGCGTGGGTTCCGGTTTCAACGGAGAAGGCCCAGGTCGACCCGTAAAGCCACGGGTGACCGTCGTACTGCGGGCTTCGCGAAGCCAGCGGGTCGCGGGGGTGCAGGTACAGGGGCACATCGAGTTCTTCGACCGTGGCCCAGAACTCGGCATACCGGGCGTCGTCCAGGTACACCACAATGTCTTCCGTGCCGACCTGAGAGTAGCCGTTGACCAAGGCCTCGACCAGACCCAGATCCGTCACGGCCCGGCGCAGTTCCGCGGTGGCGGCGTCGGGGTCCTGCATCGGCAGCGCGGCGAAGGAAGCGAAACGATCAGGGTTGTTGGAGACCTGCTTGGCGGCGTAATCGTTCAGGCGCTTCGCCCAGTCCACTGCCTGCTCGGAATTATGAAGGGACTGGATGCCGGGTGAGAGCAGGGACAGTACGGACTTTTCGATGCCGCACTGGTCCATCAGCCGAAGCCGGTCTTCGTGGATGTCCAGCAGCATGTCCCGACGTGCCGGCCAGGCGTCGGCGGTGAAGTGTTCCGCTGACTGCGCAACGATGTTGGGGTCGGTAGCACCGAAGTGCTCTTCAAGGGCGATCTTGGAAACCATGAAAGTTCTTTCCTTTGACATAGGTGAAGCGGGATCGGGGGCATGGGCCACCCAGGAAATGTGGTTGGTGAAGGACTAGGAAGCAGCCACTTCGGTACGAGCTGCAGTGGTGACGGGGAGCGGGAGCCTGGCGTCCTGGCGTTGCAGTTCTGTCTGCACGGAGGAGGTGTCGCAGGGCTTGCCGAGGGCAATATGGGCGGCGGCGATGCCGGCTGCGTGGCCGGTAGCGAACGCGGTTCCCATGACCCGCAACGAAGATCCTGCGGCCTGATCCCCATCAAGAAGGCGGCCGGCGGCGAAGAGGTTGGTCCGGTTCACGCTCTTGAGGCAGTCCAGGGGAATACCGAAGTAACCGGGGTCGGCGATGAACTTCCAGATCGACGGGACGCCGGGGCCCGGGTGGTACTCCATGGGCCAGGCCCCGATAGCGACCGTGTCTTCACGGGGTTCCGGGAGCAGGACATCTTCTTCGGTGAGGCGCAGGGGCGCAACGACATGGCGGGATTCCCGGGTGCCGAGTTCGGGTCCCGTGGAGACGATGTAGGCGTTTTCACACCCCGGGACGGTCTTGAGCGCTTGGAGGTAGGCCTGCGCCTGGAGGCGCGCGTGGGCTTCGGCCCGGCTGGTGTCCACTGCACTGCGGGCGTCGTAGCCCTCGTCCACAAGGTAGGTAATGATGTCCCCGGAGACAGGCAGCCGGGCGACCAGCCCGGTTTCAGCGAGAAGGTTTGGCATGCCTGCCGCTTTGCTGGCTGTGACGGCTTTCTTGAGTGCGGCCCGTCCGGCGTCCACGTCGAGCGGGATCCCACCGAAGCGGACGCCCAGGGTGCCGTTCTGCACCTTCCCGTCGCGGCCATAGCGTACTTCGGCACCGCTGTGGCAAGCCAGGTCCGCGTCACCGGTGGCATCCACGAAGGCTCCTGCGGTGAAGTGGTGCAGTCCTTCGTGGTCTGCGACGCGCACTGAGGTGATCGTTCCGGCATCATCTGCCTCGGCGCCGACGATGAGGGTGTGTAGCCGAACGTCGACGCCGGCTTCTGCACAGAGCTCGTCGAGAACGAACTTGACGTCTTCGGGTTCGAAGACCACCGTTACTGCGTTGTACTTGCGGGGCGCGCTGACAGCGCCCATCGCACGCAGCCTGGCATAAACGTCCTCCATCACGCCGAACACAACCTGCCGCTCATCTTCCTGCGTGAAGATCCCGGCATAGGTCACAACGTTGCGCAGGGTGGCGGCTCCGCCCAGGCAAGGTCCTTTTTCAAGGAGGAGGGTGCGGGCCCCGGCGCGGCTGGCGCCAATGGCTGCAGCGACTCCAGCCGATCCTCCGCCGGCGATGATGACGTCGTACTGCTGATTCAAAGTATTGCCTTTCAAGGTATTGCTTAAGATTCGGGGTGTTACCGGGCCGGCTGGGAGGCCGCTACCGGGACGGTTTTGCCAGTGGCTGCGTTCACCGGGCGGATCGCCAGCATGGGAATCACTGCCAACAGCGGCCCTGCCGCCAGGGTCAGGAAAGCGAGTTGGAAGGAGGAGGTGGCACCGAAGACCATGCCGATGACGGTGGGAACGATGGTGCTCCCCAGTTGCCAGAAGGCGTTGATGCCGCCGGCAGCGGAACCGGCAAGTTTTTCGCCGGCCAGGGTGGGGATCATGGCGAGCATGATGGGGCTGTAGACGTAAGCGGCGATGCCGAGCAGCGGTGCAATCCAGAGGAACTGCACGTTGTTGGTGGCCATGCTGAAAGCAACAAGGGTGGCCGAGAACGCCAACAGGATGATGATGGTGAGGTTCCGCCGGGTCAACTTGATCGCGTCAGAAACGAAACCGATAAGGGGCTTCGAAAAAATAGCCGCGGAACCGAAAATCACGACGACAACTCCAGCCTGAACCGGGCTGATGCCGATGCCTTTGGTCATGAGCAGGTTTGACCAGGTGACAAAACCGTAGGTGCCCCAGAGGGCGCCGAAACCGGCCAGGCCGAGCATGAGGAGGTTCCTGTTCCGCAGGAGTGGCATGATCTGGGGCCGCGTCTTCTCTTGAGGTTCTGCTTGACGTTTTCCGCCGCGCAGGAAGATCAGGCAGAGAACACCGAGGCCAAGGGAGACGAACCCGAACAGGTGGTAGGAAGTCCGCCAGCTCGACTGTTGGATCAAGGAAGGAACCACAGCATTGGCGATCACGAGACCGAGAGAGGTTGCTGTCATGAAGATACCCATGGCCGTGCCACGCTTCTCTGGCCGGAACCAGTTGGCGATCAACCGGACGCCGCCGCCAAATTCTGCACCCGCGAACAACCCGACGCACGCCTGGAACACAAGACCCATGTCTTTGGATGTCGATTCGCCGAAGGCGAGCATGAAGGAACCAGAGAGCAGAATGCTCAGCCCGACGATGAGCCGGCCACCAAGCCAGTCGGCAAGGAAACCACCGAACAGGTTCGAAACGACGTAACCGATGTAGTACGTGGTGGCGAACAAGCCCAGGCCGGCCACAGCCACGCCCAGGTCCTCCCCCACGAAGCTCGCAGCGGGGCCCCACGTAGCGCGGTCAACAGAGGTCATGGTGAAGGCAGCCCAGGCCAAGGTCAGGATCACCCAACGGTATGGGGACTGGCGGATCGCGGGTAGCGAAGTCGTCATTGACTTTCTTTCTTTGAGGCAGTTGACAGAAGGGAAAGGGGAGGGCTGCAGCTGGTCCCTGTTGTGACGCTTAGATCCGGAGCCATAACTAGCGGCGTGCGTCTATGTCACACATCACAATATAGAAGCCCCTGAGCAGCGTTATCCAATACCCTTTTCCACGCCGGGGCATACCCTGAAGTTATGGCACCAGGCCGTTCTTCAGATGGTGCCCACTGGAAAGGAAGCCGAGCATGGAACTTCGACAACTGCGCTACTTCGTGGCGGTGTTCAACCAAAAGTCGATTTCCCGTGCCGCTGAACAGTTGCTCATATCCCAGCCGGCCTTAACCCGTCAGATCCGTCTGCTGGAACATGAATGCGGGACACCGTTGTTTGAACGGCTGCCTAAGGGCACTTTCCCGACCCCCGCCGGTGTTGCCCTGCATAAGCATGCGCTCACAATGCTGGCCATGGCGGGTTCGGCGAGGGATGTAGCGCGTCAAGCGGGGCCGGTGCGGCAGCCCGTCGCGCTTGGACTCGCTCCGGGGCTGCCAGGTGAGTGGGTGGACCGGCTTCTGACGGCAGTGGCGGATCAGGCTCCCCTCGCCGAGCTTGAGCTCACCGATGGAGACACCACCGTCCAGCTGAGAATGGTCCGGGAAGGGCGTCTGGATATCGGCCTCGTACACCAGGAGCCCTCCCAAGACCTTGTCGGCGGGCACGTAAGGAAAGAATTCTTCGGCCTTGCCTTACGTCCCGGCCTGCCGGCGAATGAAGAGGAGGAGCACTGCCGGCTGTCCGACTTTCACGACCAACGAGTGCTGATTCATTCGCGGGAACAGTTCCCACTCGGCCATGACCGCCTACTAGCCACATCACATGAGCTAGGAGTAACCCCCGCCTGGCGAATTGCCACCTTCAACGAGCATGCCCGCGCCTGCGCTGACGCAACGTCATCGGTAGCTGTGATGCTGACCGAGGCCAGCGCCAACCGCCTCTTGCCGGACTGGCAGTGGAAGCAACTCAAGGAGCCCACCATGGCGCTGGAAACCTGGATGGTCCGCCAACCTGTCACTCGCGACATCGTTAAAAAGGTTGCGGACATCATCCTGAGAACATTCCGGTAGCCCGATGGCTTCACCCGGGAATTCCCTAGGGCGCGGCCACGCTTGTGACTTTCGGCGATAAGTGGCGGCGTTCTGGCGGCGCTATTTGGCGCATGAGCTGAGCCCGCAAGGGGATCCTCAACCGGGCGCTCGATTTATTGCCCAGCCCGGCCGACCTGCAGGTAGCGTTCACGGACCTCGAACCAATCATTGGGCCCGGGCTTCCCGGGATAGGGCAACGGTGTCATCGCCAACCGCGATGAAGGAATGACGCCCACCTGCCACTGATCTTCATAAACGATCTCACCAGGATCAGCTGAAGTTTCGCACTCCCAAAAAACGCTCTTTGCCTCAAGCATCTCTAGAAGCGGCCGAAGACGCTCCGCCATACCGTCTGTCTGCTCCTTGAACCAGGTAACCGCGCCGATGGTGTTCCCATCCGCATAAAACGGCGGGTTGGGCAGGTTCTCCTGAAACCAGGCATCGGTAAAGGCGTAGCAGGCGACTTCCTCCTCGCTGAGTCGCCCCACGCGTCGAAGATGGTCGACCGCCACGAATACGCCGACAGGGGCGCCTGTGCGCCCGACATAGTTCGACTGGAACCGGTGGAATTTCGCCATACCGGCATAATTCCACCTCCAGGTCCTCGCCACCTAGCCAAGCGAGCTCCACGCCCGTAAGCCCATCCTTCACAGGGACTGGCTATCGGTTGAGCCAGTACGCGTGCCCGATTGCTACTGAAAGGTTGTTGTCGTTGCACTCGGGAAACTTTGCTCGCAGGTCTTCTAAGTGGGGGCCATCCCAGGAGCGCCAGACTAGGTTCGAAGCGTATTTGATAACGTCGTCCGCTCTGTGCTTGGCCGCTTCGATCTCCTGTGACGAGAAAAGGCTGCCCAGCTCGTGCTGTATGTCGATATAGCCCAGACCATCCTGGACGTAGTGGCTGCCGTATCTCGTATTGAGGAGGTAAAGGACGAATACTGCGTTCAGCACATCCAGAGTCTTGGCTTCCTCAATTTCTAATTGCCGGCGCCGGAGACCGTTTTGCCTGTTTTTCTCCGCCCATTCCATCGCGCGAGTGAGTTCCCGTTCATAGGCTTCGAGTGGGAACCCTGGTGCGACGGATTGCATCCGCTCAATAGTTTGTTGCCGGGTCCATCCGAGGTACAGCTGGCGGCAGGCATGCCAGTTCGAGCTGGCCCTTATTTGAGCAAATAAGTCAGGTTCACTGGCACTGTCTTGGTGTTTCTCGTGATCCGAGCGTCCGTTTTCGTTCCCCATCATCCAACCTTAGAGCGCATCAACAACCATTCCGCGGTTGGCCCCAGCAGAGTGGCTCACGGTGGACGATCCATGATCCACGGGCTCTGCTGAATCGATCTTCCGGGTAAAGCCCATCATCACAGAATATGCGTTACCACTGACACGTCGGTTGCAGGCGCTTCGGTCTGAGGCGGACCTCGTCCGGCGGGATGTGCAAAAAATAGGCACGGTGGGGACCGGTCTCACAAATGATCCCTCACCGGACGCTACGGGCGGGGACCCCCTTCATTCTTAAAAGAACTGGTCAAGGAGCCGGTAGAAGGTGAGGCGGTTGGTGTCGGCCTGTTCTATGCCGTAACGGGTGAGATACCGATCCGCGTGGTGTAGGCCGTACTGGGGGTTCTGGGCGCTGGTGATGCTCCTGGTGACCAGGGCGAGGTCGGAATACCGGTCGGCCCTCCCTAGGCGACCAACGTCGACGAGCCCTGTAATCGTGAGCGTGTCGGGGTCGAGCAGTACGTTCGGCAGACAGAGATCACCGTGGCAGACAACTAAGTCTTCGGAGGTGGGAACGGTGGCGAAAAGCTCATCGAGGAGTTGTTGCGGTGTCCAATCCACATAGGCGGGGTCCAGCCGGTCCAGATCAACCAAATGCTGCCGCACTGCATGTTCGGCGGCAGGCATGATGACAGCGAGGTTCCGTTCGTAGGGACAATCCTCGATCGGAAGGTCATGCAGCGTGCGGGTGAAATCGGCTAGTGCGTCTATCACGTTAGTGCGCTGGTCGGCCGGCCAGTGTTCGGCGGCGGAACGGCCGGCTATTGCCGTGGTGACTAACCAGGCGCAGTCGTCAGAGACGTCGTACTCGACGACCTCCGGCGTAGGAATCCCAACCTTCGCAAGCCAACGCAGACGCTCCGCCTCGGCGCCCAGGTCGTACCCGGCGTCGTGTTTATTTGTCAGGCCGCCAACCTTCACATACAGGTCGGTGGCTCCGTCCAGCCTATAAACCAGTGCGCCAGAGCAGCCGATGCTGATTGGAGTCCAGCCATGGCCCGAATACTGTCGTCGAAGCGTTTTGACCTGTTCTTCTATCACTCCTCGATGGTAGGTCCTACCTGGCTGCACCGACCGCCCGTAAGCCGGTCCCTAACTGCGACAACCTGGTTCTGACGTGCGGCTTTGCGAGGACGGATTTCGAGGTGTCCCGTATACCCCGCCCGCATAAATGCCCGGTGAAGGTGCCCTAAACGCTACACACCCCGGCTGTCTCGAAACCCTTGGGATTTGAGGCGCCTTAGTTATGAGACGTACAGGTGGGTTTCAGAGAAGGAGGCGGCGCCCGAGGGCGGGATCGCCTATCGCATCAGCTGGTCACTTGTCGGAGCTTGAACACGATTGAGTCGAAGACGGTGCGTGCCTGGCTCGTCAGCTCCGGATGGATCGATTCGTGGAATTGAACCACCCAGAACATGGCACGCGTGCCGTTCAGGTTGACCACTCTGTAGGTTTCGCGCTCAGCGGCGCTCGAGTACCAGCGTGTGCATAGGTTCGAATATTCCGAGTGGACGCAAAACTGACCGTTGTCGCAGGCTCTGATGTCCACGTCGCCCTCGACGGAGTGGTCGAACTCGACGCCTGAGTAATCGCCCACTTTGACCTCGAAGGGAGGGGTGCTGGACGTGGACGTCTGCGCCATCATCGCGTCGACAAAGGCCTTAGCCGACGGCTTGACCTCGACGAGCGAGCCCTGCCACTTGCACGCGTCCCTCGGCACATGGTTTGAGGGCCACCAACCGACGAAGACCCCCATCGCATCCGGGTGATTCGGGTCGTCCTTTCCCAGGCCATCACCGTCGGCCGACCAGCCGTCTGGGACGGTAATCTCGAAATTCTCTGCAAAGCTGGTGACGAGGTACGTGCCGGCGCCGATAGCGCCACTCTTCGGCAGCGGTGGGACCGTGGCGGTGCCGCCGCCGTCCGGCCGCGGTGGGGGCGTGCCAGCCTCCGTATTCGGAGAACTGGAGGACGGGAGGGGGACGTCCTTGGACTCATACTGGCACCCCCCGAGAAATCCAATCAGTGCGATAGCCAGCAGGGGCAAGAGGTGGAGGGGCCGCTGAGCGGCCTTTTCGAGGAGTGTCATGGAGCTCATCGATCCACCAAGGCCGCTACAGGGTGCTGTGAGGCCCCGCAGCCGGGTGGCCCCGCGGGCGGCCCGAAATGGGGGGCCGTTGCATCAAGTCTCCTCCAGCACAGAACCCGTGACAATGAAGAGTTGTACGGAGACCAGCTTCGACTCATGCCACCCCCGAAATGACAGGACCGCCCTGAGGCAGCGTTGAAATGCCGAATTTGGTGC
This sequence comes from Arthrobacter sp. SAFR-044, assembly GCF_059414985.1. Lineage (NCBI taxonomy): Bacteria > Bacillati > Actinomycetota > Actinomycetes > Micrococcales > Micrococcaceae > Arthrobacter > Arthrobacter sp. SAFR-044. The sequence continues at coordinate 96,448 of NZ_JBPFDN010000005.1, forward strand.
CAGCTTTACTCCGCCCGGGCCTAACTGGCTCAAGAGATCCGACGGCAACTGCGTCTCGTAACCCGCGGGAAACGAGATGTCTCTCATCGAACGAATAGGCGTCCGGCCTGCATGGTCGCTGAATTTCCACAGAGTCTTCGACGCGCGATGGCAAGGACGATTCTCGTAACTATGTCTCTTAACTTCGTAGCCACCATCTGGTAATCATCCTTGGTTATGAGACATGGGAGCGGGCGTCGGCTCGAGGGGATTAGAGTAAGGCCGGAAGGAACCACACTTCCGGGATCAGCAGCCAAGCGATCCAGGCCGGTACCGTTTTTGTACCATGAGGACATGGCTATGAATCTCCGTGTTCCTGAAGACCTCGATCGGCGGCTGGAGAAGTTGGCTGCCGAGGAGCACACGTCCAAGTCCGCGCTTCTGCTGGAGGGTGCTGAGTTGGTTCTGCAGCGTCACACGCGGCGCCGTGAAATCAGCGAGGGCCTTGATTTTGTAATGAGTCATGATGCTGAGTTGCTGAAGCGCCTTGAGGGCGCGTGACAGCGTACCTGGACATTGAGGACCCTCTTCAGGTAGTTGATCGGTACGGGCTTCCATATCCGTCATGTCGGGTTGTTGGCCTCGGCATTGGCCAGGCTGGCTACGGTTGTCATGCGCGCGGAAGCCTATCCGGAATTGGCGGTGAAGACGGCCGCCTTGTGGGAGTCGGTCGCCCGGTCCCCGTCCACTCGTTGATGGCAACAAATGGACGGCATGAACGCTCATGGTGTTGCTGCTGTGGATCAACGGTTACCGGCATGGTTTAACAACGGATGCAGGCTTCGACCTCGTCGTCGGGGTCGCCGCGGGCACTGCCGACTGTTGTGTGGCGGGTGTTCCAATACCCTCCGGCGTTGTTGATCAGCACATTGATGCGGGGGAGGGTGAGCAGCTCGTCGGCGAGCCGGCGTACCTGGGTTTGGGAAGACAGGTCGGCAACAAAGGCGTCCACCTTTCCGCCGCCGGCCAAACGCAGTTCTTCGGCGGTTTCTTGCGCGCGTTTGGTGTCCCGGCCGATGATGACGACGTGGGCCCCCATCAGAGCCAGACCGTGGGCGGTTGCCTTGCCGATGCCTCCGGTTGCGCCGGTGACGACCACTGTCCTGCCCGCCATGGGTCTCATGTTTTTGTTTTTCATGACTGTGCTCGTTCCGGGTAGGGCTGGCTGGTGTCGGTGTAGCTATTGAGTGTTTCTGCGATGGCCTCGTCCAGGGGCGTGGCTGTGACGCCGAGCCTTGTGGTGATTTTGCTGCTGTCAACGATGAAGGGTTCTTCGAACTGGTACTGCATTTCGAGGAGTTCACGCACGACGGGGCTGGTGATGGCCAGAGCGCGCAGGAGAAATGGCGGGACGGCGCGGATCCTGGTTCGCTGTTGGCCTGCCTGACGGTAGATGGTGTCAACGAGTTCCTGGGTGCTGCGCGTGTGGGGGTCGTTGGGCAGGTGCCAGATTTGGCCGGGCGCGTCCGGGTGTTCGCCCAGGACGGCGAGGCCTTCACCGATGTCGGGAATGTAGGTGTAGGTGTGGGGTTGGTGCCGGTCGCCCAGTACTGTGCTGGTTTTTCCGGCCAGGGCTGCCGGGAAGACGCGGTCGCCGAGGTTCGATTGTGCTCCGCCGCGCGGACCGAAGTAATCGGAGGCGCGGCCGATGGCTACTTCGACGCGGCCTGCATGGTGGGCGTGCAGGAGTTCCTCAGCCATCGCGGCGCGGAGCCGGCCCTTGATCGTGTGGGCATTGTTGGGTCGGTCTTCGGTCAGTGGGCGTCCTGCCGGGCGGCCATACATGTAGACGTTTTCCATGCTGACCAGCCGGGCGCCTGTGGCTTCCGCCGCCGCAAGCACTCCGGTCTGCAGTGCGGGGAATTGTGCGCTCCACAGGTGGTAGGGCGGGTTCATCGTCTGATAGATAACGGTGGCACCGTGGGCTGCGCGGGCGGCGAAGACGGGGTCGGCGGCGTTTCCGGCGATGACTTCCACACCCTCGGGCACGGTGGCCTGCCCGGACCGGTTGACCAGACGGACGGTCCGGCCTCGCCGCCGGAGGGCGTCGAACGCGGCCAGCCCGATGGCACCGGTACCGAAGATGACGTGGAGCCCGGTATTCATGACTGAACCTTTGCGTTCGTGGGGGACATGGCCGGCTTGTTGAGCAGCGGGACGGGTAGCAACCGGTTCAGGATGAGGCCGGTGATCGCGGTGACGAGGAGGGCTCCGCTGGCGCCGAAAACGATGAACTGCTGATCGACAGCGATCCTGGCCAGCGTGGTTACTGTCCAGCCGAGGCTCCATAGTGCAGGCATGGCCGCTGCCCAGATCCAGCGGTGCCGGCCCACCTGCCGTGGAAGGGCACGTGCCTGGGCGAAACCCAGGACGAGCCCGTTGAGTGCGCCCATCAGGGCAAGGTCAGGAAGGGCGGTGCCGTAGCCTGCGGCCGCGGCGCCCAGGGCCAGTCCGGCGCCCATGCCCAGGACGGTCGCCGGGATCCAGGCCAGGGGCCGGACCCTGTGGCTGCTGGTCAGTGCCTGCCCGTTACCGATGATGAGTCCGGCGGTGGCCCCACCGATGACCGCAGAAAGCGGGTCGTCGATGCGGCCACTGATCATGGTGCCGGCGTATCCGCCGATTGGCAGTGCCAAGAAGCTGGTGGTCCAAAGCAGCCAGGCACGGATCGTGCTTGCCCGCGAAGTCGTTGTGTGGGTCATGATGTCCGTTCATTAGGCCATACCGTGCTGGGCAGGATGTAAATGCGTGGTGAGCACAGGCCTTGCAGCCACTGAACGCTTTATGAGAATGCTGATACCGAGCCCTGCAACCCAGAGGCCCCAACCTGTGCTGCCGAGAAGGCCGGCGAGGTCCCAGACGGGAAATCCCGGGACGGCGGTGGCGAGGATGTCGCCCTGATTGAGCAGATAGATGCTGGAAGTGATGAGGCCGGCGGCGCCGATCCATCGGGGAAGAATCCCGCTGCGCAGGATCACGATGCTGACGGCGGCGGACCACCCGATCACCAGCAGCTGGCCCAGGTGCTCACCCAGTAGTGCACCGCCGAACTGGTGCTGCGCTGTCCAGGCAGCGGCCACCGCAGCCCGCGTCTGCCCGTCCCCTGTCGCGTAGGTGCTGGCCAGTGCCGGGACGACGAACACCCAGCGCAGGAACCCGATGAGTGACAGGAGTACCGAGGCAGCCCCGGCATAGGTGGCAACCTTCACAATGGGATTCCCCTGCAGGCCGAGAGCTGCCGGCAGAAGCAGGATCGGGATGGCGAGGAGCCCGTAGGTCCAGGCCGCCGCGAACCAGGCCCACACGAGGGCGGGGCCGCCGGCGGTAAAGGCAGGCAGCACCACCTCGGCCGGCTCCCGCAATACGTCCGGCCAGTCAAACATCACGGACAGGGCTGTGGCCGCTGCCGCGAACGCGAGGGCACTGAAGGCAAACAGCCCACCGGTGGTGATGCGAAGTTTCGTGGTTGGCGCGGTGTTCATGGCGGTCTTCCTGCCTATTTCTGTACGGCGTGCAATCTGGACGCTGTACAAATAGTGTACGCTGTACAGAGGAAAGTCAAGAGAGGAATTAATGACGACGCAGGCACGCAGTTCGAAACCGGGGCCCCGCAGGACCCTGACCGAGAACGCGATCATGGACGCAGCCCTTGACCTTCTCGACGAGGGCGGAGTTAATGCCGCTTCCGTGCGGGGGATTGCTGCCCGGGTCGGGGTCGCCCCGAACGCCGTCTATACGTACTTCCCCGATAAGGCGGCAGTCATCAAAGCCATTGTTGAGCACCTGCTGGGGCAGGTTGACCTGGCCGTATTCTCGGACCGCAACGTTCCGTGGCGCCAGCGCATTGAATCCCTGGCGTTGGAACTCAGGGAGCGGCTCACCGCCCATCCGGGAGCGGTGAACCTGATGATCGGCGGGCCCATGGACGGCCCGCGGGCTCTTGCCCTGAACGAACACCTCATGGAAACGCTTCGGGATTCCGGGCTCGACGCCGGCGAGGCCGCGAGGGCGTCCTACCTGCTGATCGTCTACGTCTTCGGCTCGATAGCCCTCGAGGCGGCAGAGCTGGGTGATGGGCCCAGGGGAATTTCGGAAGCGGAGAAAATTGCCTCCCGCCTGGAGGGGTTTTCGGCAATACCGGCCACCAGCTACCCCCTCTCCGCTGAAGCGGCAGCGATTATGGCCACCTACGTCTCTACCCAGCAGTACAGATGGGGACTTCACAAAGTGCTCGATGGGCTTACCCGAACGTAAGCGCCGTCAGGCGGTTCGTCCCCAACTGTCCCCGGGAGTCAGTACGTAGCGCTTCCAGACGTAGTCCCAGGGGGTCACGGCCAGGATGGCGACAACGAAGAGGATGCTGAAGAGCATGTCGGCCGTGGCGGTGTCCATGTCGTTGGCGAGAAGGTAGGGCAGCGCTACGATCCCCAACCACAGCACTTTCCAGATTACCTCGAACAAGAGGATCGGCAGCATCCCGATGGGATATCTGAGGCCCAGGAGTGCCAGGAGCGACATCGCTGTCAGGAGGCAGACGATCACTCCGTCAGGCACGGGCATGGAAGCGGCCTGGCGGAGGAGGGGCCATTTGACGATGATGAGGCCCACTGCCATCAGCAGGTAACCGCCCCGCATCAGGTTCAAGCGGAAGGTAGGCAATCCAACGCCTGCGTGCGGGTCCCTTTGGGCGTTCCTACTTCCTTCGGTGGCGGTGGTGGTCAGCACGATCGGGCCATTCATTGCGTGGCCGTGGTCCTGTTTCATGGTTGGTTTCCTCTGTGCTGAGGGTTGCCCTGCCGGGTGCTTGAGTAGCCAGTGGCGTCTTTTCCTCCTCCGATAAGGACTGCGACGCCGTCGTGCAGGTCCAGGAGGGCCAGTAGAAGCATGAACGCCGACTTTCCTGAGCCGCTCTTACCGACGATGGCCAGGGATTAACTGGCACAAATCTGAAGCGAAACTCCCCTTAGGGCGTCCAAGCGCATGGTGGCGCGCCCGTAGGATCGGCTGATGTTCCGGGCCGGGGGCAGGGGCGTGTTCATGGCATGTCTTTTCCGGGAACCGGGGAAGAATCGGTGGGGACCCGGACCTGGCGGCCCCTGATGAGCAGCCAGAACATGAGTGCTACTTCGCCGCCGAAAACAAACACGGCGAAGCCAAGCGGGAAATCAGGGACGAGGATGGTGGCGAATCCATCAGCGAGGTAGCCCAGTCCGGCGATGGTGAGGAGGACGCCGAAGATCCTTGCCATGAACCCGGACCGGTCGGCCAGGTAGCCGATCAGCAGCAGGTGGACGGCGAAGAGGACCAGCCCGACTTTCCAGGTGGCATCGAAGGCGTCCAGCATACGCACCGCCTGCCCACCGTCGTTCTTCAGGAGTGCGGGCACTTCCAGGAGCCGGCAAATGGCGACGAGGAAGACCGCTGAGTAGCTGAGCCGGAACCAGGCCGCCATCATCGATAGGCCCCGGTCCACGGACTCGAACACCTCGAACAGCGCTGCGGCGACGATGACGTCCAGAACGACGACGGCGACCAGGGCGGCTACGCCCATGCGGAACAGTGCTTCTGAAGCGGAGATATCCGCGACGGTTTTGGCTGTGTCCCCTGTGGTGATGAGGTTTTCCAGGATACCGAAGTTGCCCCAGGCGGACAGTACCGCCATGAGCAGCAGCGCGGTTCCGGCAACCAGGCTGGGTGCACGCAGGGATTTGGTGAGTCGGTTGCCGGTGGCGTCCAGGGAACCGTAGGGTGCTGATACTGACATGGCGGGCTTCTCTCTTAGGCTAGTGGGGCTTGGATGGTGATGGAGATTTTTCCGCGGGCTTTGCCGGCGTCGAAGTAGCGCATGGCGTCCGGGACCTGCTCTAAGGGGTAGGCCCGATCGATGACCGGTGTAAGGGTGCCAGCTTCGATAAGTCCAGTGAGGTGCTCGAGGTCCGACGCGCGTTGCTTTGACGTGATCATGGTCAGCCGCTGGGTGATGAACGGGTTGAGGGCCAGGGCCCGGAGCTGCCGGTCCATGCTGCCGGTCCAGGATCCGCCTTCCTCCCCGCCGGTGATGACAGCGGTTCCCTTAGGGGTAAGGGCGTTGCGGAGACTGGCCAGGGTGGGGTTTCCTGCGATGTCCAGAATCAGGTCGTATCGTGCGGTGCCGTCAGCGAAGTCCTGACGCGTGTAGTCGATGACGTGGTCGGCCCCGAGGGAGCGAATCAGGTCCATTTTGGCGGTGCTGCCCACGCCGGTGACCACGGCCCCGGCCGCCTTGGCCAACTGCACGGCATAGCTGCCGACCCCGCCTGAGGCGCCCAGGACCAGCACCTTCTGCCCCGGCGTTATGGGGCGGGCGGCGCGGAGCGCCTGCAGGGCGGTGCTGGCCGAGACCGGAACGACCGAGGCTTGTTCGAAGGTCAGGTTGGCAGGTTTGCGGGCGAGTTTGTCTTCCCGGGCGGCGGCGAACTCAGCGAAGGGACCTTTTCCGAAACCGAAGACTTCGTCCCCGACCGAGAACCTGGTCACGGCTGCCCCGACTGCCGTGACCGTGCCGGCAAGGTCCAGCCCCGGGACAGGGTTTTTAGGGGCGCGGGTGCCGTAGACCAACCGCAAGGCGTAGGGCAGTCCGGTGGTGACATGCCAGGTGCCCCGGTCCAGTCCCGCCGCGTGCACACGGACCAGAACCTCTTTTTCGCTAATGGCGGGGCGGGCAATGTGCGCCAGGTGCAGGACATCGGCGGGTCCGTAGGCCTCCTGCACTATGGCCCGCATGGGCACTTCCCCTGCTGACGCTGGGCGTCCTAACAGACCTTCTGTGACGCTCTGATCCGGTGAGGTCATGGCCGCTCTCCTTAGATGCTGGATTGAAAGCGCAATTTCGTACGCTGTACGGTTATGGTAGCGTACATAGTACTAAACCGATACGGCTGGGAGTCACGATGTCAGTCAGCACGCAAAACCTGCCCCCGAAACGCATTCCACTCAGCCGGGAAAGGGTACTCAGATACGCCCTCGACCTCGCCGATGAGTCGGGAATCGCGTCTTTAACCATCCGTTCCCTCGCGAACAGCATGGGGACGAAGCCGATGTCGCTCTACCACTACGTGGCCAACAAGGATGAGATCCTGGACGGCATCGTGGACATGGTCTTCGACGAAATAGAGCCGCCATCCCCGGCGGGGGACTGGCGTGACCAAATGCACCGACGGGCGCACGCAGTGCGGGCTGCGCTCAAGCGCCACCCCTGGGCCGTGGGGCTGCTGGAGGCCCGCGCATCTCCTGGGGCTGCAACCCTGCGCCATCACGAGGCGACCCTTGCTACCCTGCGGTCCGCGGGATTCTCCGTGCAGATGACGGCCCACGCCTACGCGCTCCTCGACAGCTACATCTACGGAGCAGCCCTCCAGGAAGCCGCCCTGCCCTTCCATGGCCCGGACGCCGCCGTCGAGGTGACCGCCTCGATTGTTGAACGCTTCTCAGGCGGGCAGTACCCCCATCTCGTTGAGATCGCCACTGAGCACGTCCTCAAACCCGGGTACGACTTCGGGGACGAGTTCGATTTCGGGCTGAACGTCATTCTCGACGGGCTCACACGGGCGATCCCCAGCAGCGGCAAGGACCAGTCGCAGCAGACGACGTAAAGGAACGAACACCCATCACGGCCGAACCGTGTGGTGAAGAGCGGAGGGCGAATACTCGACCATCCGGCTTCCTGCGATTGGCCGGCCGATTCCCAGGAGTGACCACGTCCGCGGAGCCTATGGATCCCAAAAGCAGGTAACGACAGGGAGGTGCCCTGCAGCTGGAGTCGAAGGAACACGGCGAATGCAGGCCCGGCACTTCAATGGGTCCCCGCGGCTTATCGCGCAGCCCGTACGCCGTCGACTGGTACCGCCGCGCTATGGCTTTGTCGTACTTAGTACGGTATGCTCAGCGTACAAAGTACGAAGAGCTCCTTACGCATCTCTTCCATGAACCAATCTTCAGGACCTTCCGGGGATGATCCGGAACCTCCCTACACGGAACCCCGTCCAAGCGGCCAAAAGCGCGACTAAGACTGGCCGGCGACTGTCATTCGGCAGGGGACCCGTCGAATTCCCGCCGGACCGAACCTGCACACCACCCCCAGCCAGACATTCCCGAAAGAAGAAAGCCATGTCAGCCTCAATGCCGAGCGGATACCTCCGGCAACCCAGCATCCCTAAGCGGCCGTTAACCCGAAGCGTGCGGGCGACAGCCCGGATCGTCGGGACACTCTTTCTTGCGGGCTTCCTGACCTACGGGATCGGCAACGCCATCGCAACGAATCTGGCCGGGTCTGTTGACCAAAGCTCCAGAGCAATGCTCGTCGTCGGCGCCGCGCTCATGCTCACCAATTCCTTCGTCGTCATTGGCATCGGCGTGCTGATGCTCCCCATCCTGCAGCCGCACAGCAAGGCCGTTGCCTTGGGGTATCTGGCCACCAGGATCTTTGAGGGCATCGGCCTCGCCGTCGGTGTCGGCTGCCTGCTGTTACTCAACGGCTCAGCCGCGATCTCCGGGAATTTCGTCGCCTACAACGTCGCAATGTCCGGACTTGGAATCGGCAGCCTATTCTTCTGCGCGGTCCTCTTCCGCTCAGGCCTGACTCCCAGATTCCTGGCGGGATGTGGCTTTGTTGGATACGCGTTCTTTGCCGCCGGCTCGCTGTTGGAGCTGTTGGGCGTCAAAGGTGCGGGTCTCATCGGAGCTGTTCCCGGAGGGCTATTTGAAGTGGTCTTCGGTATCTGGCTCATCGCCCGCGGTTTCCGCCACGCCGGGACGGTCGTTGACGGCGGTCCGATACACAGGCGCATCGCGTGAATATCAGCCCCACTGAGCCACACCCCCGGCGGTAACGGTACCTGTCCGCCCCTCTCCCTATCGCGTGTTCGTACTAGGTACGGTATGTTGACCGTACGCAGTACGAAACCTGTGCTGTGGCGGGCGGTTAATCCGGTCGCCGGCTCTTGGCACTCCAACCGTGAGCCCTTTATGAAAGAAGCAAGCCATGTCCACGTCAATGCCCGACAATCCTGCCCGCGGGCCCAATTCACCAGTAGCCAGAATGCCCGCGCTGCCCATGGCCATCCTGATGCTGGGGGTCCTGCTCGGACTCGCCGCGGTGGGTGCGCTGTCGGCCTACCGTTCGCTTCCGCGGGAAATGGATGGACTCACCACCGCGCTCCTACTAATCGGCACGGCGGTACTCCTAATTCTTCTGGGAGCCGGGAGCCGGGGGCCCGGGACGAGGGATCGCGCCCGGGGCCTCGCAGGTGGCCGACCGCATTGGGAACGAACCGTCCGAACTTACCGGGCACCTTGACCCGGGGCTGTCGAGATGGCTCTGGCTGGCCAAATGGATCCTCGTTATTCCCCACTACATCATCCTTGCCCTGCTGTGGGTCGCATTCCTGGTCGTGACCGTGGCAGCTGGCTTTGCGATCCTGTTCACCGGCCGCTATCCGGCCTCGCTCTTCCAATTCACCGTCGGAGTACTCCGCTGGAACTGGCGCGTGACGCTTTATGCATACGGCGCCCTTGCCACGGACCGCTATCCGCCCTTCACCCTCGCCCGCAGCGACTATCCGGCGGAATTGGACGTTGCCTACCCGGTGAAGCTCTCGCACTGGAAGGTACTTTTCAAGTCCTGGCTGTTCGCCTTGCCACAACTACTCATCGTCACCGCCCTCACAGGAAGCGTGTCATCGTCATCGACGGCGAGCATCTCAGTGCTGAGCCTGCTGGCATGCATCGCCGCAGTCATCCTGCTCTTCACCGGCGTTTACCGTCTTGGGATCTTCGACCTGCTGATGGGCATTAACCGTTGGACCGTGCGGACCATCACGTACGCGGCCTTGATGAGTGACAAGTACCCTCCGTTCCGGCTCGACCAAGGCCGCGCTCGATCCTCCAACGAACCCTGCTGGGTCTCCCACACCTGCATGATGCCGACCGGGGCCACGCGGTGACCAAGCCTGGTTGCAGCACAACCACAAGGGGACTCTGGGGGGTTCCTGGACCGACTCAACCCGACGAGTGCGTGAGCGCACCCACCAGAGAGCGACACCATGACAGCCGAAACCATTCCCCGCTCCCGTCCCAAGCCACCCCGGGCCCGATGGCTTGTACCCTCCTCCCTGATACTCCTTAGCCTCGTCCCGATCATCGCCGGCGGACTGCGCCTGACCGAACTATCGGGAGGTCAGATCACACCGGATAACGCCGCGTTCTTCGACTCGCCCATCCCCGTCCTGATCCACATCCCCACCGTCACCGTGTACCTGGTGCTCGGGGCGTTCCAGTTCGTTCCCTCGCTTCGCCGGGGCAAGCGCGGCAGGACCAGTTGGCACAAAATTGCCGGACGCACTCTTGCCCCCACCGGTCTGCTCGCCGCCCTGTCCGGCCTGTGGATGGCAATCTTCTACGACCTCCCACCCCTTGACGGGCCGCTGCTGCTCGCCCTCCGCCTGGTCTTCGGCTCCGCAATGGTGGCCTTCATTGTCCTGGGATTCATCGCCGTGCGGCGCCGGAACTACGTCCGGCACAGTGAGTGGATGTCCCGGGCATACGCCATCGGCATCGCCCAGGGAACCATCGTCGTAGTAACCATCCCCTGGATCCTGCTGATAGGACCATTTGACGAACTCACCCTGGCGCTACTGATCGGGGCGTCATGGGTTCTCAGCCTCGCCGTAGCCGAGTACTTCATCTACCGCCGCGCCCACGGACCCGGACCGGCGTCCGGCCCTTCTGCCCGGCCCGCCCAGCCCCCGCCCAAAGCTGCGTAACGTCGGGCCGGTTCCGGCCCTCGCGTCACGTATCTTATGAAGTCCCCACCTGTACTGCTCGGTAGTAAGGTAGGTGGCCATGATTTTTGCTGCGGCAGCGGATAACGGAAAGCCACGGGCCCCGGCAACGCATCCGCGGGCCGGACCACCAAACATCAAAGGATTCTGACCATGTCACAGCCCGCCGCATCCTCACTGCCCCTGAATCATCATCCCCGGACAGTTATACCCGGGAAGGACGGCCCGGCCGGCGCGGTTTTGCCGACCTTCCGCCTGCACATGATGCGGGGCGGTTACCTGCTGATGGCAGTAGGGCTCATCATCGTCAAATGGCCCCTGCTTCTCCAGGCAGCGTCAATGCCGGTAATGGACGGCGTAGTCGTCTGCATTCTGACAGCGATGTCGCTTCTGGCGCTCCTGGGACTCAGGTACCCCATCGGAATGCTCCCGATTCTCATGTTCGAAGTGATCTGGAAAGTGCTCTGGCTGGGAATCGTAGCCCTGCCCCACCTCATCGCCAACGACATGGACGAGGCCGCCTCCGACATGCTCTTCAGTATTCTCTTTGTAACCGCCATCCTGGCCGTGACGCCCTGGGACTACGTGTGGAAGCGCTTCGTGAAGGCGCCCGGGGACAGCTGGAGACGAACGGCTGGATAGGTTGCCTCCAACCATGACGACCAAACCGTAACCCCTGCCCTACAGGTGGCAGGTCAGCAAAAGACCGTCCGTCAGCCAGGTCATCGCCTCATCCTTGGATGTGAAAAACCGGGTCAGGTGAACGGGGTTATGTCTTGCTATGTAGAAGCTGGCTAGTACTGGGCGTTCACAGTCCACATTGATGATCACCCGGGCCGAGCATTTCGCCCTGCCGACTCGGAATGGGCCGTTGGCACCAGTCGTGGCAGCCGTACACTGTCTGCAGAGGGGAGGCGGTCATGGCGGGCCCACTGCTTGAGAGCAAGCTCCGCGTCCCCAGACGGCGACGGGGTCTGACAGAGCGTCCGAGGTTGAGCGAGCGTCTGAACCGTGGAGCGGAGTCCACGTTGACGCTGGTGTCGGCTCCGGCCGGCTTCGGTAAGACGACGTTGCTGACGGAGTGGCTCGCATCCACTTCCGCTGATGGATGGTCGGCGGCGTGGCTCTCGCTTGACAAGCGTGACAACGATTCCACGATGTTCTGGACGTACTTCATCACGGCGTTGAAGACGGCGTCCGATGGGGTTGGCGCCGCTGCGCTCTCGCTCCTGCAGTCGGCGCAGCCGCCCATCGAAGCGGTGCTCGCCAGCCTGCTCAATGACCTCCACGCCGTCTCGAACGATGTGGTCTCGGTTCTCGATGATTATCACGTTATCGATGCACCCGATATACACGACGGGATTGCTTTCCTGCTGGAGCACCTGCCACCGCAGGTGCATCTCGTAATCGCCGGCCGAGCCGACCCGGTGTTGCCGCTGGCAAGGTTACGGGCACGGGGCGAGCTCGTCGAGATCCGCGCCGCCGATCTGCGATTTACTGCGGACGAGGCGGCGGCTTACCTCAACGGCGCCATGGGATTGGAGCTGACGGCAGGGGATATAGTAGCGCTGGAAGGACGCACCGAAGGGTGGATCGCGGCGCTCCAGCTCGCTGCGCTTTCGATGCAGGGTCGCGAAGACCTCGCCGCCTTCATCGCAGGCTTTGCCGGGGACGACCGATACATCGTCGACTACTTGGCCGAGGAGGTCCTGCAGCGCCAACCAGAGGATGTCCAACGCTTCCTGCTCGAAACCTCCATCCTGGATCGGCTTACCGGCCCGCTGTGCGATGCCGTCACCGGACAGGACAACGGCAAGCTCAGGCTCGTGGAGTTGGAGCGAGCGAACCTGTTTCTGGTTCCCTTGGATGACCGCCGTCAGTGGTATCGCTATCACCAGCTTTTTGCCGACGTTCTACGGGCACGCCTGCTGGAGGAGCCCGGCGAAGAGCTCCCGGTTCTGCATCGGCGGGCGAGCACTTGGTACGAACAGAATGGTCAGGCCTTCGATGCTGTCCGCCATGCCGTGGCCGCGAAGGATTTCGATCGGGCGGCGCACCTCGTCGAGCTAGCGGTTCCCGCCATTCGGCGGAACCGGCAGGAGGCCGTGCTGCGCGGCTGGTTGAAGGTGCTCCCGGACGATGTGGTCCGCGTCAGGCCCGTGCTGGGCGTGGGGCTGGTCGGGACGTTGGTCGTAAGCGGCGATGTCGAGGAAGCCGAGGCCCGGCTGCGGGAGGTCGAACGGTGGCTGAAGTCACCGACGGATACGAGTAAGGAAATCCAAGGCCGATCAGCGGAAATGGTCGTCGCCGACGAGGAGGAATTTCGCCGCCTTCCCGAGACGATTGAGGTGTATCGGGCCGCGCTGGCGCTGGGCCGGGGCGATGGATCCGGGGCGGCGGGTCATGCCCAGCGTGCACTTGAGCTTGCACCTGAGGGGGATCATCTCAGCCGTGCCGCCGCATCCGGCTTGCTGGGACTCGCCTACTGGGGGCGTGGGGAGCTCGAGGCAGCCCATCGGGCGTATGCCGAATGCATGGCCGGCCTGCACCGTGCACGGCACCTTGCCGACACCTTCGGATGCGCGATCGCGCTGGCGGACATCCGGCTGGCCCAGGGACATCTCAATGACGCCATGCGCACCTACGAACGGGCCCTGGAGCGCGTCCCTGAACAGCACGGATCGGCTCTGCGGGGGACAGCCGACATGTATGTGGGCATGAGCGGGGTCTGCCGGGAGCGCGGCGACCTGCAGGGCGCAGCCCGGCTCTTAGTGCGCAGCCAGCAGCTCGGTCCCCTCAGCGAGCTGCCGCAAAATCTGTATCGCTGGCGCGTCGCGATGGCTCGGATCCGGGAGGCGGAAGGAGACCTGGCCGGAGCGCTCGACCTCCTGGCTGAGGCTGACCGGCTCTACGTCAGCGATTACTTCCCCAATGTTCGTCCGGTGCCGGCTTTGAGAGCACGGACCTGGGTCGCGCAAGGGCGGTTGGGGCAAGCGCTCGGCTGGGTGCGGGAGCGGGCCCTGACAGCGGAAGATGAACTCAGCTACCTTCGCGAGTTCGAGCACATCACTCTTGCCCGGGTGCTCCTTGCCCGGCACACAGCAGAGCGCTCAACGCCCTCCCTTGACGAGGCAATCCGACTGCTGGGCCGCCTTCTGCAAGCGGCAGAGGATGGCGGGAGAACGGGAAGCATCATCGAGATCCTCGTGCTTCATGCGCTTGCCGACCAGATGCGAGGGGACATCCCGGCGGCGCTGGCATTCCTGCAGCGAGCCGCAGCGTTGTCCGAGCCGGAGGGCTACGTTCGTATTTTCGCTGATGAAGGCGCACCGATGGCTTCACTGCTCAGGGCGGCTGTGAAACAACGGACAGCCCCGGGCTACCTCCGCCGGCTCCTGACGGCAATGAACAACAACACCGAAGAGACCGCACCCGTCAATCAGGGCTTGATCGAGCCGCTGAGTGAACGCGAGCTGGACGTTCTCCGGCTGCTCGGAACGGACCTCGACGGTCCGGGCATCGCTCACGAACTCACGGTGTCCCTGAACACGGTGCGGACGCACACCAGTCATATCTACGCCAAGCTCGGCGTGAACAGCCGTCGCGCAGCGGTCCGCAGGGCCGAAGAACTGGGCCTGTTGTCCTGATCCAGCGACCGGCCAGCCCGGGCCGCCGCGGATGGACGGAATATGGCATGACAAGGCCCGGTGAATAAATCACCACGCTAATCACCATGTGTGATGACGCGTGGTCATTAGGTCTCCTTCTACCGTTCGATCAGGACAACGAAACAGCCGCAACGCCGGCTGAGGTCCATCCAGTCGGACACAGTGAAAGGAGCGCCGTGAGCGAAATACCGACCGGCCATCACCACAACTCCGGATGGTACGACATTCGACTCGAAGGCCACCTGGATTCCCGGTGGACTGCCTGGTTCGACGCACTGAGCCTGACGAACGAAAACGACGGCACCACAATCCTCCACGGCCACGTGGCTGACCAGGCCGCACTGCATGGTCTGCTCCAAAAAGTGCGCGATATCGGCCTGCCGCTGATTTCTGTCACTCAGGTTGAACCCGACAAGCCCGAGTCCACCACAGAGCCCCGATAGCTCATGCTTCCCAGGCATTCCACGAAGGAGAGCGACACCATGACAAGCATCGACCCTTTAGCAGCAACGAAACGAGTCCCGATGGGCTCGCTGCGAAAGACCGCGCTGGCCGCGGGCGTGCTCTACCTGATCACCTTTATCTCGATCCCGACACTCGCTCTCTACGGTCCGGTGCGAACGGACCCTAACTACATCGCCGGACCGGGACCGGACACCGCCATCATCTTCGGTGGCGTCCTCGAGATCATCGTGGCCCTTGCTTGCATCGGCACTGGCGTCGCGCTGTACCCGGTGATCAAGAGGCAGAACGAAGGGCTCGCGCTGGGCTTCGTCAGCGTGCGGGTACTGGAGGCCGCCACCATCTTCGCCGGTGTCGTGGCCCTCCTCGCCATTGTGACCCTGCGGCAGGCCGGAGCCGGAGCAGATGCGTTGATCACAGGGCAGGCATTGCTCTCCCTGCACACCTGGACCACGGTCCTCGGACAGGGCTTCCTCCCGGCCCTGAACGCCCTGCTGTTGGGCTCCCTGATGTACAAGTCGCGGCTGGTGCCGCGGATTCTTCCCATGCTGGGATTTATTGGAGCGCCCCTGCTCGTCGCTTCTGTTGCCGGAACGCTGTTCGGACTCTGGGGACCAGTGTCCATACTGTCCGGGATCGGCGCACTCCTGCTTGCGCTCTGGGAATTTTCGCTGGGCATTTGGCTGGTCGCCAAAGGCTTCAGGCCCAGTCCCATCACGACAGGAATGGCGCCTGCCGTCACGACGCCCGCCCGCAGTGACGCCCCCGCCTAACGATCAAAACACCCGCATCCTGAAAAGGATCAGATCTAAATGCGCACTTTCACATCCAATAAGGAAACTGACCTGTCCTGACAAAGGATGCGCCAGTCCCATCGCCGCAATCCGCTACACCCCCACGAAAGAAGAACCCCATGTTGACTACCACCAGCCCAACTCTCGACAGACAAACACCTGCCCCGTTTCCGGTCCGCCTCGCAGCAGTTACGGGCCTGGCCGCAGCCGCGGTCCTGTTCGTCAATGCGGCCAAGCGTGCCGAACTGATTCCACTCAATTCAGCGACGCAGCTTGCTGCGCCCCTGGCACAGGCACTCGCAATCATTCTGGTCATCGGTCTAGCCGCGGTTGCCCTGCGCCAATCATCAAAGTTTTCCGCGGTCGCCCTCGTGCTGAACGTCCTGGGACTCGCCGCCGCGACCGGTGTGGAATGGGTGATCAACCTGGTATTTGTCCGACTCGACCCCTCCCAGATCGCTACGTTGCGGGCAGGTCCGCTCGGAACAGCCTTTGTGGCAGCCTCAATGATCTTCCTACTCGGATCAATCCTGTATTCTCTGGCGCTGCTACGGGACGGCAAAGCACCCCGGATCCCAACAATCGCCTCCGGCATCGCAACCATTCCAATCGCGCTACGCAACTTCGTCCCGGAGCTGGCACTTGATCTGGCCCTGGCGCTACTGGGCGCCTCGGTCGTCTGGCTCGCCCTCTGGATGCTCCAAAGCAGGTCAGCAACCACTGCCCACCAGTTGAATGCGGTGTCACCAGCAGGAGAGGAACCGAATTAATTCCCCGTCAACCGGACCGCGCTCACAGCGGCCTAAGACCCCGAGTCAACAAAAGCCGGGGCAGTCCCGGGAACGGCATTACTTCCTTAGAGGACACATTGAAATCCCTCTTGTTGATGCACCCGGTGAAGTCTTTAGTTGGTCTGCCTGGGTCTCACTCAGCCAAGAAAGCGTCCAGAAAATAGCAGACCACTGGGATGACCCCGCGCGAGCCTCGATGCCCCCTGTGTTCGGCTGGCTATGCAACGAGCTGCCCTACGACCAGCCCACGACGTCCCTAGCAACGCACGTACACAACAGGGAACCAGGAGTGGTTCCCTGTTGTGTACTCGACCCGTCCATCGACCACCCTTTGGTTAGAGAACAACAGACGGGAATTTCGCTGCATCGGCTGGCCCAAATCAATCAAGCGTTAATGGGCTAGGTTTCAACAACAATACGGCCGCTGGGAGCCCATGAGGCGTCCGGTAAGGGATCGGCTTACCGGACAGCTCCCGGAACGTCTCTATGAGAAGCTTCGCTGATGGAGCACCCTTCGTTGCTTGGGGTGGTGTTGCGAGGCCCGATGGTGAAATCATGCGGGTGTGGCGATCTTCCAGCGGTTCCAGGCGAAGTATGTGGGACGCACAGGCGCGCCCGTAGGCGTATTCGTCGCGGTGGACCATCTACGCCGCACGGGTCGACTCAGCGAGGAGGAAATATACCGCTACGCCCTAGCCGATGCCTGGTTCCAGGAGAACCTGCCAAACCCCCCATTCTATGGAGATGGGAACTCCATTGGCGCGGTCACATGGTTCAGAGAGCACGCTGACGGTATGACAGGCCCCCTTAAACCCCTCCTTGACATCCTCGATGCAAAGAACGTCGCATGGGAGCGCAAAATTTCAGGTGATCCTGGCCAGATCGTTTACCAAGACCAATGGCAGGTGGGCGTCATCCCTTCATTACGGCTGGCCATGACACCACTGCCCTATCCCGGGAAGCCTGGACCAAACGACTGGTTCCAAGTACGCGAACACTACCTGCAGGTTTCCGGGATGCAGCAATAGCTGAAGCGCTTGGCCCGTAAGCGGATCCCCCACAGGGCGCTGCATCACTGCAGCACGGTTGTCACATATGGCAAGGCTTTCGGGCGCATCAAGCCGGTAAAGTGCGGTTCATGACATTGGGGGATGCCGTACCAAACCTTTCTCGCCGGCCCTGGGCGTTCGCTGGGGTCTGCGTGATGATCGCCTCGCTGACGCTGCTGGTGTTTGGACTGTCCCAGGTGCCGGTGATACAGCTCCTGCCCTGGTATGTGGTCGCATATCTCCTGATCGGTGCGTGCATCTTCGTCCCGACTGGGAGGCGTCCGTCGCTGCGACAGGCCGCGGCATTCCTGCTGCCTGGTGCCCTGCTCGTGGTCCTGGCGTTGCTGAACTTGGGCCTCTGGGCCGGCGGCTGGCTTCTTGGACTGCCCGCCTGGGGGCTGCTGCTGAGCCGATGGACACCAACGAACCGTCTCCCCGTGCTGCAAGTCCTGAAGTTCTTGGGCCTGCTGGTGCTCGGCCTGCTCATCTTCACATTCAACGTGATCTTCGTGGTCTTCAGCCCTGGATTATTCGTACTGCCGATCATCCCCTTGGTCCGGCTAGCCTACCCCGAGTATCGCGCCAGACCGTTGCAGGCCGGCGTGGAGGTTCTGCTGGGGCTCGCGGTGGTGGTGGTTGCCTTTGCGATTCCCACCCCGGAAGGATCTTGGTCGTCATCCTGGATTGAAGCGGGAGGAGCCGCGACAGCCGGCCTCATGATGGCATTCTGGGCGCGCGGGCTCCCGCGCCGCTCCAGGCGGATACGGCTCAACGACGGAGCCATCGTCTAGCCCAGCCCTTACGGACCTCATCGGCGCCCGGCTAAGGAATCCTTAGAAGAACGTTGACGCCGGCTGATTCACAGTTTCCTGCCACGACGGTCCCACTCTGCTCTCCGCCTTTCTTCATCGACCCAGAAAATGGCATCGTTTCGACGGACACGGAGGAGGTAAAGGAAATAGACCGCATTGGCCAGGACGACTGCACAGTAGATCCACAGTGCAGCGATGTCCCTATCAACGGCAGTCAACCTCCAGATTGCCAGGACGGAGAAACAAAGAACCATCAGGCCTGATGACCAGACGGAGAGACGCCAACTGCCACGCGTCATTCTCGGCTGAAGACGCTTACCCTCCGGCTCTGACATGGCCGCAGCCTACAACAGCGGTCAGCAACACGATAGGCCACCCAATTCACTGCATTCCTCTGAACACAAGCGCCGGAAGCCGGTGGCCCTACCGGCGTCTCAAGCGCCCGGTGGAGGGATCCTCTACCGGACGCCGTGAGGAAAACGTGATCAGCTTTAGCATTGTGGCGCTCTTTCCCGCGGCATACTCTTGAGCCTGATCGGGAATTGGGGTGCGGTCGAATGGCCGAAAAAGTCAGACTGTCATCATTGGCGCTTACGCTATCGGCTGTCCTGTGTGCGTGCGCAGGTCCCGCCACACCGGTGACTAAAGCCTCCCCGGAAACACCAATCCCCGCTGCTTCGGGCATGCCAAGCCGGCTCTATACCCACTGCGGAATCAAGGAATTGCGCGTCGAGGACACATTCTTCATTGCCGAAACACCATTGGACGACGGTCAGGGCAATCCACCTCCGGGATGGGGAAACCCCCATCAGGACGGCGTTGTGACCGTGTCCGGTTCAAAGGCTGTATTTCGGGACGACAATGGCCACATCGTCACCTTCCTTGTTCGTCCCGGTGCCACAGGCTTTCTCAATATCTGTTCCTGACAGGCGATATGCCGCCCGACAAGGGATCCTTCACCGGGCGCTCCGCGGAGAGGATAACCAGACCAGCCTTCCAGTGGAGAATCAGTCTTATGGCCGGAGCGACTACACAAGCGACCTCCGAGGCCACCAATAGCGAGACGCATCCTTGATTGGCCGGTCGGGCCAAGGCCCAGAAGGAGCCGGCACATGTGTCGGCTCCTTCGCCTTAAGGTGCCCTAGTTACTCCGGCCGCGGGCGGCCTACGCGGAGATGCTTTCCGTTAGCGCCCGGCTGTACTGCTCGGGAGTGCTTCTGACTTCAGCAGAGACAACCACGTGCCGGCGGGTTATGCGCCGCGCAAAGTAACCGCGATAAGGCAGAACGATGATGCTGTCGATGCCGCTTTCCCATGCTGGGATCAGCGCCGGAAAGGACCTGTCGTTCGGCGTCTTGAGGGAATTTCGGGACGAGACCTTGATCCCAAGCCTGATAGGCGTCACTATCCAAGCCTTCCCATTCGTACTGCTGCGTCCAGAAAGGAGGAATAACAGGATTGAGGCCAAGAGCTGGGTCTGTCAGCTCCCGGAACTCGGCAGAGGACGTGGGATGGCGCGATGGATCCTCAATCTCAAACCACTGCCACGCCTGATTCCACGATTCCTTCCACCGCCTTTCCCACTCGGCTCGACCAGGGGACGCCGGAAGGCTCGAACGACCTGTATTCGGCACAGGGGCGAGTTCGGGCAGCTCCACGTCTCCAGCGATGGACCACGCGTGCCGGATAAAGAGCAGCAGGGTCAGATTGTGAGGGTCGTCCGTGACCCTGATCAGCATGTCTTGAGGCCAAGGATTGCCTGGTCTGGGCTTGCTCCACTGCATATTCGTCCCCCATCGAATTACGGCCTTGATGCCGTGATAGGCACAGCCTTCCACTTAATAAGCCGGTTGCCTACTGCGCCGCTAGAGCGCTCGTTAGTCCATCCCCTATCGAACGCAGGAGCGCCCGTTAGGCCATCCTTTACCGGACGCGGCGTCCGCTCAGCCACCCCCTGTCGGGCACTGCGTCCGTTGGGCCACCGGCTTACGGGCGCCAATCTCTACAGCCCAAGGGGAATGTCAGCGATCGTCGAAAAGAAGCCGGTCGCAAAAAGCAGGTGCGCATCCGTCCTCAGGCTGCAAATGTTCGAACTGGTCCGAAGACTCATTCCGCACCTTCGGCCTCTGGCATCACGACACTGAGAACACTTGAAGCGCATTCGGCCAAACGACCACATAGCGTTCTCCATCTGCCGGCCTATATGCCGCCCGTACACTGGGCCATCGCGGATCAGTGCCCAGTGACGTCATCGCGTGCTGAAAAGCTTCTAGCGGTCGGTCGGTGTGGATAAATATGTTCATCTCGCCGGCGCCAAAGTCGTGCCCATCTACGACGCCGTATGCATCCAGGAGATCGGACTGAAGCAGAGCCCCCTCCATCGAGATGAGCGCATCAAAGTCCGCTTCAGATGTTGCTGGCCACTGCAAAACGAGGATGTATTTCCGGATCCCCTGTTCGTTGGACATCGCACCACCCCGAGCATTCGCCATGTGTGGAGTCTTTCACTTCTTGCGTCAGCATTGAAAGCTTCCGGAGGTCGACAGCTCGCCTGACTTGAAGTCGTCCGATAAGGGATCGCCCACAGGGCGGAGGGTCAAAGGCGCAGTCGTGAAGCCGATTATCCTGCTCGGGTCGACGGCGTGCTCACGCACCTCCGCAACGGCACCCACCTCCATGGCCGCGATCCAGGCTGTCCCAGCAGTGCCAGCAGCCCCGGCCCCGCAGCCCAGCAACTTGCGCGCCGATTTCTGGACGTATTCCTGGTCTTTGGGGGCGTAGTCACGCACCTCACCGAGCGTCGGTGAGAAGGCATGGATAACACCGTCCAGGCCAATAGCGCGGGCGTGCCTTCTATTTGGTCCGCGTCAAGCCAAGTAGACAATGTGTAGCAGGTGGTCGGGCAATGGGACAAAATTCCCATCGCCCGGGACTTCGCAAAACTATTAGTATTCGTAATAAAAAGAAGAAATGACCTTGATGAAGGGTCCGGTGACATACCCAGTAGATTACTGATAGCGCATTGTCATTTATTGAGGGCTTCTTTGTGCGGCGGAGGGGGCGGGCGTCCCGTTTAGTTATGTTCGTGGAGCTATTGCGCGCATGCCATTGACCGAGGTTGGATCGCCGCCTTGATAAATTCTTGAGCATTTCGTGAGTACTTCCTGCGCCATTCTTGAGGAACGCAGGCGAAGAGGGAGAACTTTCGCTCTGGATCGCGGGCACAAATTCCGAAAATCGAGGGCAAAGTCTGTTCCAGCACTGCGTTGCAGGGTATGTTCTAGCCGGGGGACGATCGACGGCCGACAGGTGCGGTAGCGCGGGAAGCCCCGCGTAACCAGCACTCAGAAAGGTCCGTCATGTCCTACCCGCAAGGCTCCAGCCAACAACAGCCCTACCAGTACCCGAATTACCCGAACGTGCAGCAGAACAACTCCTTGGAACATTTTCAGGGCTCGAAGTTCAAGGAAAAAGCGACCATCTTCGGTGTGATCGGCTTCTTCATTCTTGGTATAGTCTTCGGCCCCCTCGCGATCTCGAATGCAAGAAAGGCAGAAGCGCTGCACCACTCGGCCACCCTTGGAAAGATCCTAGGCTGGATCGACACAATCGCTGGCGTCATCTGGCTGCTGGTCGTCGTGCTCATCATGGCGAACGCCGGTAATCCTTAGAATTAGACCTACATAAAGGAAGGGCTTTATCGCTTCCGGTGGAGTCCTTCTTTTTTGAGTCGCTGGGTTACCGGCCGGCCGAGGTTGAGGTGATCCCATTGATGGTGATCCCGACGGGTATCCGCACCTCCGGGAACCACAAATCGCACTGGACCTGATCCCCGGGTTCGCGGCTGATCCGGTCCGCGGGATCAGCCGGAGCATACTCGGGCCGGATCCTTGCCACGTTCTCCCGGAACCAGGCCGGAGACCCCGACCAGCCCACCCGCTCAGCCAACACGGTAGCCGGCATCCGCGGATTCTCCAGCAGCAGCGCACGGATTGCCGGCTCGATCGCCTTGATCCCGGACCCCTGCGGCGCACGCACGTACGTCGGTGGACCCTCCGCACTGACCGCCTTCGCGACCGTGTTCCGGGAGATCCCCAGCCGCGCAGCAATCGACCTCATCGACTCACCCTCGGCAAGATGCAACCGCCGAATAAGCGCCCAATCCTCCACTGTGATCACCCACCCAATCGTTTGGAACAGGTGGCTCAGCTTTCAACCGTCACGATGGCTCAGTTTTCGACCGTCACCGACAGTTCGAGAGCCCTCCTACAACGAAGTCCAGACCCCCAGACATTCCGTTGTCAGATTGGGGTGTACCTCTGGCTTACGCACCTCCACCCCCGGGCGCGGAGGGCCCTATGCCAAGCGGGCATTACGGGCTGGACGGTAAGACCTCTTAGTCGTTGGCTGTGTGGTAGCCACCAAACTAAGAGGTCTTTCCGTATTCACGATGTAACGAACGTCCTGACCCAGTACAGCTGGTGCGCGATCGGCTCAGGCGGACGCTTACCCGTCACTTTTGCACACGGCAGGCTAACCAGCGAGACCGTGCGTAGCCGTGCCTGGAGACACGGTCGCGGCCGTGAGGACGGCCGTCTCCCGCTCGCCCTGCTGCACTTCGTCGAGTTCCTTGAGCGTGTACTTTTTGGTCTCTTTGGCGGTGAGGGCTGAGATCCCTGCCAGGACCATGAACCCGAGTGCGACCATGGACGGCCCAACCCAATCTTTCAGATCGGGGCCAGCGAGTGCTGTCGAGAGAACGGGGCCGATGACGCCCGAGATGGCAAAGCCGATCTGGGTGCCCAGGGCGAGGCCGGAGACGCGCAGCCGGCCGGGGAACATCTCTGCGAAGAACGAGGGCCAGGACGCGTTCACCATTGAGTAGAAGAGGGAGTAGTTGATGATGCCAAACAGGAAGATCAGCGACCAGTTGCCGGTCGTGATTGACCACAGGTAGGGCACCATGGTGATGCCTGCGCCGCCCGTTGCGATGAGGAACATCGTTTTGCGGCCGATCTTGTCCACAAGGAATCCTGCCAGGGGCGTGACTCCGAGGGCGATCACTGCCGAGACTGTGGTCGTCAGGAGCATGGTTGGCTTATCCAGCTTGTACCCGGCGGTACCGAATGCCACCGAGAAGGTCTGCATCATGTAGCTCGTGCCCGCGATGAGCGCACAGAATACAATCCGCAGCACCGCGCGCCAGTGGAAGCGCAGAAGATGCCGGAGTGGGGCGACGTTCACCTTGGCAGCCTGGGCCTTTACGAACTCGGGCGGCTCCTGGATGTGGCGGCGGATCAGGTATGCAGCGACGACGACGATGGCGGAGGCCCAGAACGGAAGCCGCCAACCCCAGGTCAGCAACTGCTCCGAGGGCATGGCCGGTAATTCCTGACTTTGGCGTCAAAACTGTGCTGCGGTGTCGAGGCGGGAACATCGAGTCGTTAGTCAATCTCTTGTGCGGTAGCCCTCGGATGGTCGTTTGTCCTGTCACATTTTCTAATTAACAAACCAGCGGCAGCCATCATGTATTTGGTCGGGATCGCTGAAAGCGGGGGAGCCGCCCAGGTCCGAGCAGAGGAACGTGGCGGATTACCCTTTCCACCTCTAATTTTGGGCGAGACGATCCATAAATATGCATCCCAACGCGGACGGCATCGACGGCGTAGGGGTCATCTATATAGTTGTTTATGAACTGATAATCAGGCAAGGACGCAGCGTTGAGCTGCACGGCAATCTCCCGGGAAAGTCCGCGCAAGGCACACGAGCCGTGGCGAGGATGGCGAAGCCTGCAGCGGTAGCGCCTCTTGGTCCTCAAAGTGCGTTTAGTCGCGAACGCGTAGAGAAGCTTTCGGGCCGGGACTTCGCAAACAACAGCTAATGCAAAGCCGGGCGTTGCCAGACCGGTAGTCATAGCTGCCTCGTCCACGTCCGTATTTGGGAAACGTTTAGCCTCGGCTTATTTCGTTGCAGCGGGAGTAAAGGGTCCACCAGCAGGTGGCTTAGGTGGTGTTACTCTGGCCTCAATGCATCGTTGCTTTGGCTTAAATGGGGGCGCTTTGAAAGAGTTTTATGTTGTCGTGGTGTTGGCACTTGCACTTTCGGGTTGTAGCGGCGGCCCTCAGGCAGTTGGCGGATCGGGAGGGGCAAGCGGGACGGGGACGCCGGAGGCAAGTCCGACAGCAACGCCTACGCCTACACCTACTGTCATGAGCAAAGATGAGGCGGCTAAGGCTTACTTGTCTGCTGTTTGTGCAAGTAATGCGCAAGCGGATAAAACGACAACCGTTATACAGACCAAACCTCTTGATCTGCAAGCTGCCAAGGCGGAAGCGGGGGCATTGCGGGATGCGTACCGCTCCGCTATCGAGAACCTTACCGCCGAAAAAGTTATGTGGCCTGAGGCTGTTAGTTCCGACATTGCCGCATTAGCGAATGGCATGTACGAGGACGTCAGCGGGGCGCAAAACGTTGCCAACCAAACAACGGAAGGTAATCTAATTGCTGCTTGGAACGGCTGGATAACTCCGCCTGAGCGCGCTGCGACTGCACAGAAGATTCGCCTAAAGCTGGGGCTCTCGCCGGATACGACTGCCTCTTGCGCCAAATAAAAGCCGAGGGGGCGTACGCTCCGGCCCCTGGCCACACCCTAAGTTGGATTATGGGCCGTCAGGAAGCGACGTTCCAGGTGGGGAGAAAACACCCGTTGACAGTGTCAACGCCCTTCGGCTCTGACCATGCCGAACAGACCCCGTACCGCTTCCGATTCCCTATGTTTTCGCGGGTTCCCAGTGTTTGCAAGGGCGGGAATGTAGTTCGAGTCCCACCTCGGGCACGGCATATCCCCTCGTCAGAGGGGTTTTTGCTTTAACGTGTTGACATGGCTTGTGGTGGCGTCCCTCTGACGCTAGGTGTGCGGGATGTGGCCAGGCTGCCGCTGAGCATATTCAGGTGTGTGGGTGGCGGGTTCAAGATCCTGGCTGGTGGGCCCTCCGCCTGCTGTGGCTGGGTTTATGCTGCCCTCCTTCCGGTTCTGTTGGGTTGGCCGGGGGTGGCCAACACCTATTCATGGTTAGAGGTTGCGGGCACAACATGACTTCGTCGAATTGGGTGCGAATCTTTTTGGTGGGCTCCACTAAGACGTCCCGCGAGCCGTATGCGCGCGGTTTGTCCTGCCAAAGGGGGTGTGGACACTGTCCACACTTATGTCTGCTTTTCCTTGATCGCCGGGCGGAAGACCGACGTAGGGAATTTAAGCGTTGCTGGCGGTGCGTAGTGTCCTGATAGCGCAGGAAAGCCGCTTGGCAGCCGTCAGAAGGACAACAGCGAAGCCGGCTCCTGGGGTTGAAGAGCGTGGGGGAGGAGCGCTCCATGGCGGACGGGCAGGCGTGGACCGATAACTGGCACCTTGAGTGTTTGGACAGAGGGCAGGTACTCCCGGTGCTGCCGCCCTCTAACCTGGCACTTCGCCGTGCTGCTCCGCCGATTGGTCCGCTCTGATACTCGCCGACCTGATACGGACCAAATGAAGAACGGGCTCAACCAGATGTGTTCCAGTTCTAAGTTCTGGAACATCCCATAGATGGGTCGCAACGGGGTCTACCTCTGCGGCATTGAGCAGGCCGACCGTGTCGTTGTTCCTAACCAGGTCGTGCAGGGCGATGCATCAGGGTGCGCCGGGGCATCAAAGGTCACTTTCCCTTTAATTGAGACAGTCCCAAGTGCGACACGTTGTTGAGCCGCCGTCGTTCTCTGGAACCGGTGCAAAGCGAGGGCCTTCCGAACGGTTGACAAGTCGCTTCTCCTGTCTCGATAAAGGATCCTTTGTAGAGACGCGAGCACCCCGCTCAATGTGAATTTTTCTTAGCCCCGTCTGTGACTTTCGGCGATAAATGGCGGTGTTCTGTGATCGCTAAATGTCGCACCCCGGCGACCAACTGACTCATATGGCTAGGGTTTCAACACAAAGAGGTTTCGAGACAGGTTAAACGGGCGAGACGGCTCTTTCCCCATGGGATTCACGACATTTGAGCAATGCACCCTACCTAAGACCTGATTCATCACTTTCGGTGCACGGGGCGAGCATCCGTTTCAGGAGCCGGCTGCACCTGTGCCAAGAAGTCATCTCCATGGGTGAGCTTGAACGATAGCTCACCCATGGAGGTTGCCCAAAGCCTCAGCGGCCGACGAGTCCGAGGTGGTGTTCGTTGTAGCGTGCGCCTGCAACTCCCACCCGGTCGGCGAGGGCCGAGAGGTCGGCATGCTCGTCGGCCGAGAGCGCCACTTGGGTGGATTCCGCGTTTTCCTGGATCCGCGATGTGCGCCTGGTGCCGGGGATTGGGACTATCCATGGTTGCTGCGCGAGGAGCCAGGCAAGGGCGATCTGCCCGGGCGTCGCTCCTTTGGCCTTGGCGATCGCTGCGACATGCGCGACAAGGGCCTGGTTGGCGGTGCGGTTCTCCTCGCTGAACCGCGGAATCGTGGTCCGCACGTCCCCGGCCGCGAACTGGGTGCTTTGGTCTACGGTGCCGGTGAGGAAGCCTTTGCCAAGCGGGCTGAAGGGAACGAGCCCGATGCGCAGTTCGGCGAGCGTGGGCAGGACCTCGGCTTCGGGGTCTCGGGTCCAGAGAGAGTACTCGCTTTGCAGCGCTGTTACCGGGTGTACGGTGTGGGCGCGGCGGATGGTGTGGGCGGATGCTTCGGAGAGCCCGAAGTGGCGCACTTTGCCTTCGGTGACGAGTTCGGCGACCGTTCCGGCGACGTCTTCGATCGGTACATCGGGATCGACGCGGTGCTGGTAGAACAGGTCGATCGTGTCGGTGCGCAGCCGCTGCAGCGAGTCGTCGGCCACTCGTCGGATCTGCTCCGGGCGGCTGTTGAGTCCGCCCTTGCCGCCGGCGATGTCGAAACCGAACTTGGTGGCGATGACAACCTGGTCGCGCACGGATTTGAGGGCCTCGCCGACGAGTTCCTCGTTGACGTAGGGGCCGTAGACCTCAGCGGTGTCGAAGAACGTCACGCCGTGGTCGACGGCGGAGCGCAGGACGCCGATCATCTCCTCACGGGTCCCGGGGTTGGGTCCGTAGCTCTGGGACATGCCCATGCAGCCAAGACCAATGGCGGACACTTCGAGTCCTTGTCCGAGCGTGCGGGTGTGCATCAGCGGGCTCCCTGCCGGTAGTCCTTGTCCGTGACATGCTCCAGCCAGTCGGTGGTGGTCGACGGGTCGTCAGCGTTGTCGAGCAGCGCAAGGTGTTCCATGAAGTCTTCGGGTGTGGCGCCGTGCCAGTGCTCCTCTCCCGGCGGGGTGTAGATCGTCTGACCTGGGGTGGCGCGGATGACCTGCCCGTCACGGGTGCCGAGCAGCGCGACGCCTTCGGTTACGTGCAGTGTCTGGCCCAGGGCATGGGAGTGCCATGCAGTGCGCGCGCCGGGCGTGAACCGGACCCGGGCAACGAGCATGCGCTGGTCCGGCTCGCGCGGTGCGGCGATCGCATCCACGTATACATCGCCCGTGAAGGTCTCCGCCGGGCCCTTGCTCGTCGCGGTCTTCGGGATGATCTCCATCAGTATTTCTCCTCAATGCTTCTGGTTGCGCTCAATGGGGCGCTTTTCTCTGCGTTCGTTGTGGCGTGACGATGACGGGTGGTGCTCTCCCCGGCGGACGCCTGCTGGGTCGCGGCCCAGCTGGCGAGCAGCTGGAGACGCTCGTGGGAGGGCGAGCCGGGTTCGGCGGTGTAGATCAGGAACGACAATCCCGGCTCGGCGGTGAGTTCGAGGCCTTCGTAGCTGAGGGTCAGTTCTCCCACGACGTGATGGTGGAAGTTCTTCGTCCCTGAGCCGTGCCGGCGCACGTTGTGCGCACCCCACCGGGTACGGAACTCATCACTGCGGGTGGACAGTTCCCCGATGAGGTCGTGCAGTTGCTTGTCGCGGGGATCCCGGCCTGCCTCGGTACGGAGGATCGAGACACAGACGTCAGCTGCGGCGTCCCAGTCCGGGTAGAAAATCTGGGAGCGTTCGTCAAGGAAGTTATAGCGTGCCAGGTTTCCCCGGCCCGGTCCGTCCAGGACCTCGTCGTAGAAAGCGGCGCCGAGGGGGTTGACCGCCAGGATGTCCATCCGCCCGTTGCGCACGAACGCCGGACTCGCGGTGATGGCATCCAGCGCGAGCTGCAGCCCCGGCCGTGTGACCCACTGCTTCGGTTTGCGGCGAGGTACGGCAACGGCGGCACCGTTCGCGGCGCGGGCGAGGTCGAACAGGTGTTCGCGCTCAGCATCGTCCAGTTGCAGGGCCCGCGCGATGGCGTCCAGGACGGAGTCGGAGACGCCGGCCAGATTCCCGCGCTCGATCTTCGCGTAATACTCGATGCTCGTGTCGGCGAGCATCGCCACCTCGCTACGCCGCAGTCCTGCGACACGGCGATTGCCACCAGCAGGGAGGCCGGCCTGCTCGGGTGTGAGCTTCGCGCGGCGGCTGGTGAGGAATTGACGCACCTCGTTCCGGTTGTCCATGACCCCTACGTTACGCATGAGCCGTCACGGGAGGGATGCCCTGTCAGTACACCTATCACCAGTGACTCCCACGCACCAATTAAAGGAAGTTCCATAGAGGTACACCCCACGGAACAAAGGACCTCGCATGCGCATGAGCCCCGTCACAGCGCCGACCGTGCTGGGCATGATCCGCTCGTCGGCAGCATCCGCCCCGCTGTCGGTGGGCAGGGGCGCATACCCTGCGGGACCGGTACCGACGACGTTTGCTGTTACTCCGCAGAAACGTCCGACGGTAACCACACCCACCCCAACAACCACCCGGACCAGGAGACCTTTTCCTTTGCAGATCCGACTGACCGTCAACGGACGGAGCGCGATGGCGGCGCTATTCGACAACCCCACCGCCGGTGACTTTGCCTCACTCCTGCCGGTGACGGTGACAATGTACGACCTGTTCGGAAGAGAGAAGCCGGGCCCGCTGCCACGGCCACTGGGGCCCGACGGGGAACGGGTGTTCACGTTCGAGCCTGGTGACATCTCTTATTGGTCCCCGACCGGCGAGGTCGCGATCTTCTACCGCAGCGATGACTCACGACCGGTCCCGGACCCGGGACTCGTCCGTCTGGGCACGGTCACCGACGGCCTCGACGTCATTTCGAATGCGGGAGCCGATTTCACCCTGACCATCGAGGCGGTTCAGTGATCGCCTCCGCGCCAGCCTTCCCCGCAACATCAACGATTGGAAACTGATATGAACATCACCGTCCTGGGAACAGGCATGGTCGGCCGCGGCCTCTCCGCCCGGCTCAGCGAACTCGGCCACGACGTCGCGATCGGCACCAGGGACGTCGGGCAAACCCTCGCACGCACCGATTCCGACTCCATGGGGAACCCGCCGTTCTCCGACTGGCACACAGCCCACTCGACGATCGCACTCCTGCCCTTCGCCGAAGCCGGCGCCCGCGCCGAAGTCATCGTGAACGCGACGCACGGCGCCCTCTCGCTGGCCGCGCTCGAGGCCACCGGAGCCGAGAACCTGGCAGGCAAAGTCCTCATCGATGTTGCCCTCCCGCTCGACTTCTCCGAGGGCATGCCGCCGACGTTGACGGTCGCGAACACCGACAGCCTCGCTGAGCAGATTCAGCGCGCCCACCCCGAGGCGCGGGTCGTGAAGATGCTCACCACAGTGTTCATCGAGGTCATGGTCGACCCGGGACGAGTACCCGGGAAGCACAACATCTTCATCGCCGGCGAGGACGCGGACGCGAAGGAGACCGCCCGCGCACTCCTGCGCGAATTCGGCTGGGACGAAGACGTGATCGTAGACCTCGGCGGCATCCGCGGAGCCCGCGGCGCGGAAATGTATTCCCGGCTGTACTTCGAACTCGTCGGAGCTCTTGACACCTTCGACTTCAACATCGCCATCGTCCGCTAGACCACGCACACCCCATCAGACGGCTGCGCCGTCAGAGATGCAGGAGGAACCAACCATGACTGAGACCCCTAAGACCGGCTGGACCGGCGGCCAGAACGCGTTCGGCGATTTCGCGCCCGGAATGGTGCACTACACCGACCGGGTGCTGTTCGACGAGGTCTGGGAACGGGACGGGCTCTCGAAGCGGGACCGGAGCCTGATTACTGTCGCGGCCCTTACCGCGATGGGCAAGACCGACCAGCTCACCTTCCACCTCGACTTTGCCCGCCAGAACGGCGTCACCGAGGACGAACTGAAAGAAGCGATCCTGCAGCTGGCCTTCTACACCGGCTGGCCCAACGGCATGGCCGCAATGGCCGTGGCCAAGAAGGTCTTCACCCCCGAGAAGGAGAACTAAAGAATGTATGGAGTCACTATCCATGCCCCCGGTGACTTGCGTCTCGAAGAGCGCACCGACCCGGTAATCGAAAAACCCACCGCCGCGATCCTGCGCGTGTCCGCTTCCTGCGTGTGCGGATCTGACCTGTGGGACTACCGCGGCATCAACCCGGTCCACAACCCCACCGCGATGGGTCACGAATACGTCGGGATCGTTGAGCAGATCGGCGAGGACGTGAAAACGATCAAGGTCGGTGACTTTGTGATCGGGTCCTTCTTCGCCTCCGACAACACCTGCGAGATCTGCCGGGCCGGCTACCAGTCCCGGTGCGAGCACGTCGAGTTCGTCGGCGGCGCCCAGGCACAATTGCTGCGCGTCCCCATGGCCGATGGCACCCTGGTCGCCACCCCCGGAATACCTGACGCCGACCTGATCCCGTCGCTGCTGGCAGCCTCCGACGTGCTCGGCACCGGCTGGTTCGGCGCGGTCGCCGCTGAGGCGGGTCCGGGTAAGACCGTCGTGGTCGTCGGGGACGGCGCCGTGGGCCTGCTCGCGATCCTCGCCGCGAAACAGTTGGGCGCGGAACGCATCATCGCCATGTCCCGTCATGTGTCCCGGCAAAAGCTCGCCCTCGAATTTGGTGCGACCGACATCGTCGAGGAACGTGGCGACGAGGGTGTGGCGAAGATCAAGGAACTCACCAACGGGCTCGGTGCGCACTCCGTCGTTGAGGCGGTCGGCACGCAGGAAGCGATGATGCAGGCCATCCGCTCCACCCGTCCCGGTGGGCATCTCGGCTTCGTTGGTGTTGCCCATGGCATCGAAATTCCCGGTGACGAATTGTTCTTCGCCGGGATCCATGTGCATGGCGGTCCCGCACCGGTGCGCAGGTTCCTGCCGGACCTGATCGACCGGATCTGGAAGCGTGAGATCGACCCCGGCAAGGTCTTCGACCTCACCCTCCCGCTCTCACAGGTCGCGGACGGGTACAAAGCAATGGACGAACGCCGCGCCATCAAGGTCCTCCTCACCCCCGGGAACTGACCCTGGGCGCTTCCCGGGCCGCGCCCGGGCAGAGCCCTCGACTGACATCGCCCACCACAAGACCACGAAAAGGAGAGCCGCGCATGAACACCCGAACCGTGCCGTCGTCGTCCCAGGCAGCGGCTCGGCTTCCAGCCGGAGCCTCGTTCATCATCGCTGCGGCAGCGTTCGTGATGGTGTTCGCTGCCGCCGGGGCGCCCATCCCGCTGTACGACCTGTACCGGGCCGAGGACGGCATCGCGACCGGAGACCTCGCCTTTGGCGCCGTCGGCTACTTCGCGGGCACCCTGTTTTCGTTGCTTGTCCTCGGGCGACTCTCCGATCACACCGGGCGCAAACCCGTGATCCTCGGCTCCATCGGCTTCGCCATCGCCGGGTCACTGCTAATGACCGGCGTGCACACGACGCCGGCTTTGTTGGTCGCCCGGCTGCTCCAAGGCCTCGGTTCTGGGCCCGCCGCATCCGGGATGGGCGCGTACGTGTTCGATACGGCGCGGGGAAAACCGGCGTGGCTTCCGGCGATGATCACCGGCAGCGGGCCGATGCTCGGCATCCCGCTCGGTGCCCTTTTCGCCGCGGTTCTCGTCGAGACCGCGCCCCTGCCCAGGGTGCTCCCGTTCGTTGTGATCGCCGCCGTCCTCGCTGTTCTCGGCGTCGGCCTCTTGTTCGCGCCGGAAACATCCACCCCCGCGCCGGGAGCACGGCGCTCCCTCCGCCCTCAGATCAGCGTCCCCGATGGTGCAGGGAGGCTGGTGTTCGCGGTCGGCGCCGCGTTCGTCGGGACCTGGTGCATCGGGGGTTTCTATCAGGCGTTCGCGCCCACGATCACCACCGACAACCTGGGCAGCGACAGCGTCCTGGTTGCAGCGGCCGTGTTCTCATCGATCATGATCGCAGCCCCACTGGGTGGCCCTATCGCCGGGAGACTCGGGCCTCGCCGGGCGATCCGCATTGGCTCGATCATCTTCACCCTCGCCGTCCTCGGGGCGCTCCTCGCGCTCTGGGCCGGGGCGATCATCCCGTTCCTGATCAGCAGCCTTCTCGGCGGGATCGCCCAGGGGGTGGTCGCTTCCGGCGGCACCCGGACGATCCTCGAGCACACTCCGGCCCGTCAGCGCGGGGCAACCCTGTCGACGATCTACGTGATCTCCTACACCGGTGCCGCCGTACCCGCCCTTATCGCCGGAAGGCTCGCCGGACTGATTACCCTCCCGCAGCTGTTCGCCGGATACGCCGGCCTCGTCGCGATCGCGGCGGCCATCGCCATCCTCGCCCTTCATCCCTCACGCACCGACAGGAGCACCCCGTGACACCCTGGAACCCGACCGTCCTCGCGGACATCGCCGGCACAGACGACCTTCACATTTCCCCGTTCCGCACCGACGGCACCACCTACGGCACCCCGACTTGGATCTGGTCCGTCGTCGTCGACGGCGACCTGTACGTCCGCGCCTACAACGGCGTCGCCTCGCGGTGGCACGCCTCCGCCATGAGCAAGGGCGGAGGGCGAATCAGCGCCGGGGGACACACCCTTAACGTCACCTTCACCCCCGCCGAAGCAGCCGTCAGCGACGGTGTTGACGCCGCCTACCGCAGCAAATACGCGGGCAGCCCCTACCTCGCACCGATGATCGGCGCCCGCGCGAAGGCCGCCACCGTGAAGATCGCTCCGGCCAACTCGGACAGTGAGGCCGGGGCATGAGCACTCAAACGGAGCCAGCAGCGCGGATGACGCGCAACCTCGCTGTTCTGTTCGCCATCGCCGGTGGCGTCGCGGTCGGCAACCTCTACTGGGCCCAGCCGTTGCTGGAGCTGATCGGGCACGACTTCGGGCTCACCGCCTCCGGCGCCGGGCTGATCGTCACCCTTACACAAATCGGGTACGCCCTCGGAGTTCTGCTGCTCGTTCCCCTGGGCGATGTCCTGCGGCGCTCACGATTGATCCCCGCCCTGATGGCCGTGTCCGCGCTGGCGCTGCTGGGCGCCGCGCTTGCCCCAGGCTACGGAGTGCTGCTGGTGATGTCCGCGGCCATCGGTATCACCACGGTGTCCGGGCAGCTGCTCACCCCGTTGACCGGAGACCTCGCGGACCACACCACGCGCGGTCGCATGGTCGGGATCGTGACGTCCGGTCTCCTGATCGGCATCCTTGCCTCGCGCACCGTCTCCGGCCTGATTGCCGGCGTCGCGGGCTGGCAGGCAATCTTCTTCGTCGCCGCAGCACTGACCGCGGTCATCGCCGTCGTGCTCTGGCGGGTGCTCCCGGAAGTGCCCGCCAAGACGTCCCTGGCGTACCCGGCACTGATCGGCTCCGTGTTTGTCGTCGTGGCACGCCACCGTGCCGTCCGCTGGACACTCCCGCTTGGGGCCTGCGGGTTCGCAAGCTTCACCATGTTCTGGACCGTCCTCACCTTTCAACTCTCCGCAGCACCGCTCTCCCTCGACGTGACCCAGATCGGACTCGTCGGTCTTGCAGGACTCGTCGGCGCTCTCGCCGCGCAGCGAGCAGGACGCCTCTCCGACCGGGGCTGGTCCATCCCCGCGACCGGCATCGCCTGGGTCGCCGCCCTCATAGCGTGGGTCATCGCCGGCTTCGCCCCCACGTCGCTGATCGGCTTGCTCGTCGCGGTCATCGTCCTCGACGTCGCCGTGCAGGGGCAGAACCTCCTCAACCAGGTCCGCCTGTTCGAGACCGCTCCGGAAGCACGCAGCCGCGTCAATACCGCCTTCGTGTTCACCAACTTCGTCGCCGGTGCCATCGGATCCGCTGCCGGGTCGGCGCTCTACGTCGCCGGCGGCTGGGCACTAGTCTGTGCCGCCGGAGCCGTCATCGCCGGAATCGCCCTGAGCGTATGGGCCATCGGACGTACCACCGGCGCCTACACAACCAACCCCGCCCACCCCTGAGAAGCAGGCGTCCTCTTCCAGTCACCGAAGGGTGTTCCACTTCGCTGGAATTGGAGCACCCTTCGTTGGACACTCCCCGCAAATACCGATCAGTGGCTTGTGATTCCAGGTCCTGGTCCGGCTTCCCCGAAGCCGTCCGTTGGGTGTTCACACCATTGCGGGTGAGCTCGTCGGTGTTGTCCCTGGCGTCCGGCACGGAGCGGGCCACGGACCATCAATATCGGATCCGCCGTCCCGGGCTATGCCGGGTTGACGTGATACGTATCACCTGCCACACTGTTCTTGGTTCTTTCGAGACCTGGGTATGTAACCCGCTGCGCGCGGGGCAAGGCTCAAGCTCTTCGACCTTCATCGGTCAACCGGCTTGAGCTTTTTTTGTGCCCAGAGAAAGCTTCCCGAGCCGCGTTGCCCTCCCCCGACTGCCAGTAAGCAGTCTGAAGAACGCGAGGATAAATCATGAGCAAAAAATATGCTCCCTTAGCCACCGAAATCGTGCGGCTCATCGGCGGAAAAGCCAACATCATCGAGGCATACCATTGCCAGACCCGGATCCGATTCGTCCTGCGGGACGAATCGGCCGTCGCCCTCGATGAACTGAATGCCACCGAAGGCATCGCCAAGTCCCTGTCCAATGCCGGCGTCTTCCAGGTAGTTGTCGGGACGCACGTCCAGGACGTCTTCGAGGAGATCGAACGCGAAGTCGGTGACCTCTCGACCAAAGCGGCCGCCCCAAGCGGCGCCGGTTCTACCGGCCAGCCAGCCAGAACCGGCAAGAAGCACGCCGGCACGGCCATCATTGACTTCGTCGCCAGCGTCTTCCAGCCGGTAATCCCTGCACTGTCCGGCGCCGGCATGGTCAAGGCGCTGCTGGCAGTGTTGGTGGTCCTGAACCTGGTGTCCCGGGAATCACAGACGTATGCGCTGGTGAACATGTTCGCAGACGCCGTGTTCTACTTCCTTCCGGTGCTTCTGGCCTTTACGGCCGCGCAGAAGCTCAAGATCAGCCCCATCCTCGCCGCAGCGGTAGCGGCTATGATGCTGCACCCGGTGTGGACCGCGATGGTCGCCAAGAAGGACCCGGTCAGCTTCTTCGACGTACTGCCGGTCCCGCTGGCCACCTACTCCGGGGCGGTGATCCCGATCATCCTGGTGGTCCTCGCACAGTCCTACGTAGAGCGCTTCCTGACCCGGATCGTCCCCAAGTCCGTAAACCTCGTCTTCGTGCCCATGCTCACGTTCCTCATCATGGGCACCTTGGCCCTTGTTGTCCTCGGGCCCATTGGCAGCATCCTCAGCGGCTACCTCGGCTCCTTCTTCGGGTTCCTGAGCACCAACGCCGCCTGGGCGCCCGCCCTTCTGGTGGGTGCGGCCCTTCCCGTCATGGTCATGTTCGGCCTGCACAACGGCATCGCGCCACTCGGCGTCGTCCAGCTCGCCCAAACGGGCAAGGAGAGCATCTTCGGCCCCGGAGCCCTGGTATCCAACATCGCCATGGGCGTCGCATCACTCGTCGTCGCTTTCCGCGTCCGGGACAAAAAGACCCGCCAGATCGCCACCGCAGGCGGTATCACTGGCCTGATGGGCATCACCGAACCCATCCTCTACGGCATCGCCCTGCCCAAGCGCTACCCGCTGATCGCGGCCATGATCGGCGGCGGCGCCGGCGGCCTGTACGCCGGTTTGACCCAGACGCACCGCTTCGCCACCGGCTCCTCCGGACTGCCCGCCGTGTTTCTCTACATCGGCGATAATTCCCTGCAGAACCTCATCAACATCATCATCGCCCTCGCCATCGCCGCAGTAGTATCCGGCGGGCTGACCTTCATCCTGTCCTTCAAATACGAAAAGCCCGTCATCGAGGCGACGGACGAAAAGGCAGCTCCGTCCGTGGAAGAGGAAGCCCCCGCGGCTTCCGGACGCCGTGTATCAGCTGCTACCGCCGGCACCGCCGGCGCCACCACCACGCTGGTACGGACCGAGACCATCCAACTGGCAGCTCCCTGCGCAGGCTCGGTGGTCCCGTTGACCCAGGTCAGCGACCCCGTCTTCGCCTCCGGCGCCATGGGCCCCGGCATCGCCGTGGAACCGTCCGAGGACACCATCGTCTCCCCGGTCACCGGGACCATCGCGGTGGCCATGAAGACCGGCCACGCCTTCGGAATCAAAACCGACGACGGGGCAGAGGTGCTCGTGCACGTCGGCATCGACACCGTCACCATGCAGGGCGAAGGCTTCCACAACCCGCTCGCCCGCGGCACCCGGGTCGAAGCCGGACAACGACTCGTCACCGCTGACCTCAACGCCATCCGCGAAGCCGGCCACCCCGCCACCGTCCTCGTCGTCGTGACCAACGGACCCAAGGACGCACCCGTCCAGCCACTGGCCCAAGGCGACGTCGTGCCCGGCACTCTGATCGCCGCCGTCGGACGCTAGAAAGGGACATCCGCATGCAGCACGAACAACTCACACCGTTCCCCGCCGATTTCCTCTGGGGAGCCTCCACCTCCGCCTACCAGGTAGAGGGCGCCTGGGACGCGGACGGCAAAGGCCCATCCGTCATCGACAGCCACATGCACCGCCCGGAAGGAGTCACCGACTTCACCGTAGCCGCCGACCACTACCACCGCTTTGACGAGGATGTGGAACTCTTCGCCGAACTGGGCCTCACCGCATACCGGTTCTCCATCGCATGGACCCGCATCGTCCCCGACGGCGACGGAGAGGTTAACCCGGCCGGCATCGCGCACTACCACCGCGTGATTGACGCTCTCCTCGCCCGTGGCATCGAGCCCGTAGTGACCATGTACCACTTCGACCTGCCCGCAGCCCTCGATGAACGCGGTGGCTGGTCCGAGCGGAGCACCATCGACGCGTTCGAACGGTACGCCCGGATCCTCTTCGAGGAATACGGTTCAAAGGTCAAATACTGGCTCACCATCAACGAACAAAACATGATGATCCTGCACGGACGGGCCATCGGCACCACAGGCCGCAGCGGCCAAGTCGCCGGGCGGGAGCTGTACCAACAAAACCACCACATGTTCCTGGCGCAGGCCAAAGCCATGATCCTCTGCCACGAGATCCTTCCCGAGGCTAAGATCGGACCCGCGCCAAACATCGTTTCGGTGTACGCGGCCACGTGCGCGCCCGAGGACGTGATCGCGGCGGACGACTGGGACGCTATCCGGAACCTGCTCTATACGGACCTGTCCGTGCGCGGCAGCTACCACCCGCTGGCATGGGTATACCTCAAGGCCAAGGGATGGGAGCCGGAAATCCTGGACGGAGACCTGGACCTCCTGGCCGGCGCGAAGCCGGACTTCCTCGCCTTCAACTACTACTCGACCCAGACCGTGGGTGCTTCCCGCGGTGACGCCTCGGACATCCAGGTCCGGGGCGGGGACCAACAGGTCGTGCGCGGCGAAGTCGGCCTGTACCGGGCAGAAAAAAACCAACACCTGCCGGTCAACGCCTTCGGTTGGGAGATTGACCCAGTGGGGTTCCGCACCACCATGCGCCGGCTTTGGGACCGGTACCGGTTGCCGCTGATCATTACCGAGAACGGGCTGGGCGCCTTCGATGAACTGGTGGACGGCCGCGTGCACGACGACTACAGGATCGAGTTCCTGCGTTTGCACCTGGAACAGATCCAACTGGCCATCACCGACGGGGTCGAGGTCTTCGGCTACTGCCCCTGGACGGCAATCGACCTGGTGTCAACGCACCAAGGCATCTCCAAACGCTACGGCTTCATCTTCGTGGACCGCACCGAGGATGACCTGAAGGACCTTGCCCGCATCCGCAAGGACAGCTACTTCTGGTACCAGGACGTCATCGCATCCCGCGGTGAGCGACTGGAGCATGCGGCCCCAACGGCAGCTCAGCCCGGACGCTGACTGCCACCATAGGCTGTAGCGCATCGGTGGTGCGGGGTAGAGCCCCGCACCACCGCAATGCATTTTTGGAAGGAACGGTAAGACGTGAAGATCAAGCGCGTGCTCAACAACAACGCCGTGCTGGCAGTCGATGATGACGGCAAGGATCTGGTTGCTATTGGCCGGGGCCTTGGGCACGGCCGCAAACCCGGTGATGACATTCACCGCGACACCGCAGACCAAGTGTTTGTCACGGCAGAAAACACCAACATGGACCGCCTGGCGCGGTTCCTGAATGACATCCCGCTGGACTACCTGACTGCCGCAGGCGAAGTGGCCGCGCTGGCGCAGGAACGCCTCGGGCTAAGGGTCAGCCAGGCATTGGTAGTACCACTGGCTGATCACCTGCACTTTGCCGTGCAGCGGCTCGAAGAAGGAATCCCCGCCCAATTCCCCTTGGCCTGGGAAGTGTCCCAGCTCTACCCAAAGGAACTGGACACGGGCCGTGAGGCTCTGGGCCTTGTCGAGACCTCGCTCGGTATCCGGTTGAGTGACGACGAAGCCGTCGCCTTAGCCATGCACTTCGTCAACGCGCAGTTCGCCACCCCCGGCATGGAAAAAACCATGCAAATGACAGGGGTGATAAAGCAAGCCTTTCAACTGGTCGACCGGACCTTCGGTATCGACGTGGATCAGCAATCGATGAACGCCGCCCGGTTTGTCACCCACCTGCGGTACTTGTTCAGCCGGATAGCCTCCGGAAAACAGATCTCCGAGGAGTCATCCCTCCTGGCCGACGCCATCATCGAGAGCCATCCCGAAGCGGTGGTGTGCGCCGCCAAAATCCAGTACCTACTGGAAATGGGCCTCAACACTACCCTGACCCGCGACGAAGTCGCCTACCTCGCACTCCACGTCGCCCGGCTCGTCACCGACGTCAAAGTCCCCGGTTAACTGATACGCCCAAGACCTCCCAGCACCCTACAAACCAAACCAAACCGCACCAAACCAATCCCTGTTTAAGGAGCCAACCATGCCCGAACGCAAAGCAGTCATCGCCAGCGCCTCCGGTCTCCACGCCCGCCCCGCCGCCATCTTCACCGAAGCCGCTGCCGCCCTGGACACCGAGGTCACCATCGCCCACGACGGTGCTTTGAAGGACGAGGCCATGGACGCCGCAAGCATCCTGTCCCTGATGAGCCTCGGCGCCGGAAACGGCGACACCGTAGTGCTTCGCGCCGAAGGCCCAGGCGCCGAAGACGCCCTCGAGCAGTTGGCCGCATTACTCGAAACGGACCTCGACGCCCGGTAGGGCTGAAACGCCAGTACTGCCTGACCAACACCAACCGCTCATCCTGCGCCGGTTACCGGGCGCTGGTACGAGAGCCGGAAGGGTTCGCCAGGTGCCAGTACCCGGATGCACTTGGGATTGACGACGACCTCGCCCGAGAGTATCCGGGTCAGCATCGAATCGCGGGAACCCGTGGAGTCCACCGGGCCCCAGCGGTGCAGCAGGAGTCCAATGTCTCATGAGACACGTGAACTCTACAGAACCTCCGATCGCCGCCAGTTGGCCCTCTTCGCCAGCCTGGCGCGGTACGAGCGCGAGTTGATTACTGAGCGGGTGCGATCTGGGGTGATGGCCGCACAGGCCCGGGGCGTGAAGTTCGGCCGGCAGGCGCCCAAACAGGGGACCATCGAAACGAAGCTTAAGGCTGTACGCCAGCTCCTTGCGGACGGCACTCCTGCCGAGGCGGCAGAGGCTGTTGTCTGTCCCGCCCGACCATGTACCGCTACCTGAAGAAGTTCGGCATCGAAGTGCCGGCGGACGCGGTGGTCCGCGGCCGAGGGGCGTCCCAGTATGCGCTCAAGAAGGTACTGCCAGAGCGGGACTAGGAGCCGCAGGGTGACAGGGCGACAGACTCACAGAGTCACTGGGCTTCGCCCGGCCGGAAGGCGCACCAGGTCATTAGGTGCGGCTCCAGGATGGGCAAGGTCCCGGCCCCCGCGAAGGGAACCGGGACCTTGTCTACGTCCGGCCCGTGGCCAGGCGTTCAGGGGATGGTCAGTCGTCCTCGTGGTTGGTTGAGCCGGCGGGGATGCCAGGGACCTCGTCGGGCCCGTAGATCCTTTCGTCCCCGGGGTAGGGGTCCGACCAGTTGTGGGTCTGGTACCAGGTCCACCGGTTGAACAGGTTGGGATCCGCGGCGTCTTCCTTCGCGCCGTTGCCGGTCAAATGCTGCTTCTCTGACCAGTCCGCCCATTTCTCGGCGGTGTCTTTCATCGGCGCCGGGACGGCGACAGCCTTGGCGGCCTCATTGTTGACGGTGGCGGCGGCGGGGCCGGTCTGACCCAGGGTATCCAGCCCACATTCCGGGGCGGTCTTGACGCCTTCGGTGAGCGGGATCTGGTTCGGAACGGCGGTGAACGGTGTCAGGTCCGCCTTGTTCGTGAAGGCGTCGAACATTGGCGTGGCCGCGGCGACCTTCTGGTTCAGCGGCTGGGCGCCGAGGATCTGCTGGATGGTGCGGACCATGCTGATCTGCGAGTAGAAGGTGCTGACGGTCTTGCCGTGGACGGCGTAGGGGCTGATGACCTGGACGGGGGCGCGGTGGCCGTCGACGTGGTCGGTTCCGTTCTGGCTGTCGTCCTCGGCGATGAAGATCGCGTAGTCCTTCCAGTACTGGGAGTGGGAGATTTCGTCGACGATCTTGCCGACAGCGAGGTCGTTGTCGGCGACCTGGGCCCGGGGGTCGGCGGTGCCGCCGGTGTGGTCGCTGGAGAGCCACATCATCTGGAAGTTCTTCGGGCCGTTCTTCTCGAAGTCCTGCTTCCAGGTCGAGTAGCGGTAGATGTCAGGTACGGCGGTGTCGAAGGGTGCCGCGTTGGGGTCGGTGATGTCCTTGAGCGAGGGGATCGCCGAGCTGGCGTGCATCTGCAGCGCCGGGGTGAACAGCTGGGCGGGGTCTCCGCCGGCCATGGTGCTGGTGGCGGCGCAGTAGTACTGCTGCCAGGTGGCGCCGTCGGGCTTGCCCTCTTCGGAGTCGAACTCGCCGTAGTTCCTGGCGGTCTTCCCGGCGTCCTGGATCGCGGTCCAAAGGAAGCCGGAGCGCTGGTGGCCCAGGACGTCGTCCTCGGTGTCGTAGGAGCGCTTGTATTCGCCGGCGCTCGTCTCGGTGTAGGCGGGGTCATCGCCCTGCATCATCCAGTTGTGCCCCTCGGCCGAGTTGGTGCCGATGTCGTAGGTGTTGTCGTACAGGCCGAACTGGGTGGCCAGGGCGTGCTGGTTCGGGGTCACCTTCGCCCCGAACTGGGCCAGGGACGCATCGCCGTTGCCCTTCTGCATGTCGCCGTAGACCTGGTCGTAGGTGCGGTTCTCCTTCACGATCAGGAACACGTGCTGGATGGCTGACGGTTCGCCGACCCGTTTTGGCACGGCGACGGCCGGGTCATGGTCGGTTTGGCCCTGGGTTGCCTGCTTGGCGGAGCCGCCGTCCCAGCCGTTCTGTTCGAAGACCGTTTCGGTGTCGTGGCGGATCTGGTCGTCGTCGGGCATCTGGAACTTGGTGAGCGATGCGGTGGTGGAGTGTGTTCCGTGTCCGGTCGCGGCGTCTGTTCCGGCGCCTTCCTTGATGGTTACTTCCGTGCCGCGGGCGTCGACGCCGCGGATGTTGGTGACCACGATTTGGCCGTTCACCGCGGTGACGTTTCCGGGGTAGTAGTCCGTCGGCAGGAGGCCGATGTAGCTGGCGGGATCTTTGGCATCCTGCTTGTTGACCTTGTAGACCGCGACCGCGTTCGCTCGACCCAGCGAAATCAGGAGGTGGTCGCCCTGCATGGTGATGCCAGTCGGTTCATAGCCGACCTGGGACGAGGACCACGGCTGGGTGGCGATGGTCTGGAGGACCTTGTTGCTGGCCGTGTCCACGACCGAGACGGTGTCGCTGTTGGTGTTCGCCACGTACAGGGT
This sequence comes from Arthrobacter sp. SAFR-044, assembly GCF_059414985.1. NCBI lineage: Bacteria > Bacillati > Actinomycetota > Actinomycetes > Micrococcales > Micrococcaceae > Arthrobacter > Arthrobacter sp. SAFR-044. The sequence continues at coordinate 138,986 of NZ_JBPFDN010000005.1, forward strand.
GGGCCCGTCCAGGAACATCGCGGTCGGGTGCAGCTGCACGTCGATGGAAGCCGCCGGAGCGGCGGGGTTGGCCGTGTCGATGACGCTGAGGGTGCCGGTTGTTGAGGTGCCGAGCTTGGGGTCGGCCGGGACGTCGGTGCCGTAGGAGTTCATGGTTGCCTCGCCAGGTACGGCCGGGCGGCCTCCCTCGTTGGAGACGTAAAGCTTGGTCCCGACAAACTTCAGCTGCCTCGGGGCGATGCCCGTGCTGAAGATCTGCTTGATGGTGCCGGCAGCGGCGTCGATCGCGACCACCGTGTTTTGGCCGTTCACGGCGGCGTAGAGAGTGGAAGCGTCGGAGGAGAAGGCCATGCCAGCTGTCAGGGCCTGCTTTTCACCGGCTGTTGGAATGTCGATTTTCGTGCCGGTGCCGAGCGAGCCGTCTGCGTTGAAAGGGTAGCGGACGATGCCGGTCGCGACGGGCTCATAAAGGAACTTGCCGTCAGGCGAGAAAACCGGACCTTCCTGGCCGACCGATCCATCCGTGATGTGCTGGTAGGCCATGTTCCCGTAGCCGGCGTTGGCTGCCGCGGTCGCGAAGGCCGTGGCTGCCTGGGTGCCTGCCGCGGCGACCGGCTTGTACGTGGTGAGGTCGAAGACCTGGAGATCGACTGAGCGGTCGGCGCTGGTTCCGACGAGGAAGCGGCCGTCCGGGCTGACCGTGGAGCCCATAATCTTGCCGAAGGGCGTCATGAGGCGGTCACCGATTGGTTTGATTTCCTGGTTCGAGGAGATCTGCTCCCCGTTTTCGTTTTCGGAGCCGACCTGCTGCTGGCCGAAGGGGATCGTCGACGCTGCAGCGACGCCGGCTCCGGCCAGAATGGCGAGAGTGCATCCCTCGGCAACTACAGCCAGCGGCTTATGGGTGCGGACGGAACGGGACAGCTTACGCAGCACCGAGCGGCGGGGCTGTTCTTCATTGTTGGATTCAGGGGCGGGGCTTGTGACTGGTGTCATGCTGGCAAAACTAAGGGTGCCGAATGAAATTCAGGTGACCGTAATGGTTATTCCAGGCAACCATCAGGGGCCTTATGTAGAGGACCGCATCCGGGAGTGATCGCGACCGGAGGTGGCCAGATCAGGCCGTGAGCCCGACGCGCCAGGGGCGCCGCACGGGAGAATCGAGTGGCCGTAGCTCGTGGCCGGCTCACGGAGCTGCTCGCGTCACGCGCAGCGGAGCAACCCACGCCACTCACTGCTGCGCGGATGGCCAGGAGAACGAACGGGCCATTGCCGTGGTCTCGAAGTGGCTCCTTTCACGGTGGCACCGTTTCCTCTCTGCATTCCCAGAGACGTGGTTTAAGGTCGCGTGTCCTATGACGAAGAATCCATTTGGGCATCGGATGCACGAAAGAACCAATGAAAAATACGGGGAGCATCACCAGCTTCATCTCGGTGAGTGGCTGAAGCGCGAGGATGAGGCCAGGGAGCCTGGCTACAGCAGCACCTTCCTCAGCTACCACGGCCAGTCGCTGGCGCCGGCGAGGACGTGCCTCCATGGCCATGATTTCCTACCAGGCCAGGATCACTGATCGCACGGGGACCACGTCGGCAAGGACGCTCTTCGTCCAGTAAGCTCACGCTGTCCAAGCGCAGCCGGGCCTATTGGGTCCGACTCATCATTTGGCCGCGCTGCAGAGTCGATCGAGGGTCTCGTTGAGGGCTGATTCGATCCGGCCGTTCAGGTAGTCGCGTTTTTCCTGGGTGGAGGGGTCTTCGAGCTCCGAGGGCATCGGCGGGGTCGTGACTGTCATCGCGGCTTGATACTTTCCGTCTCCGCTGCTGACCGCTACCGTCTGATAGTCATCGAAGGAGCCCTTGCCCTCGTGCCGGGATTCTTTCGAGCACCCATCCCCGTGCTCCCACACGCCCAGCCCGTAGGGGCGGAAGCTCGGGCTGGTTTTCATCTCGCGCAGGGAGGTTGCAGAGACCGCCCGTCCTTGGAAGATTGCTGCCATGAGCAGGTTCAGGTCCTCCATCGTCGATATAGCGCCGCCGGCCGGGTTGCCCACGGAGAAGGTGTTGTTGGTGGTGTCGATACGCTCGCCGCGCAGGGCCACGTAGCCGTGCAAAAGCCCGGCTTCGTGCAGGTCAACCTGGTTAAGACTGGTGTTCTTTAGTCCAAGAGGGTCAAAGACCTCCTCCTGCATTACTTGGACGAAGGGCTTGTGCAGCAGGGTCTGGATGAGGAGTCCGAGTGCGAGGTAGTTCGTGTTTGAGTACTTGAATGATCCGACATCGTCATTAGTCCATGGCAAGGTTCCCGCCAGTTGCAGGCCACGCTCCATGGTGAGTGTCTGGGAAAGGACGGGGCGGAAGTCGATGTCTTTCGGCAGGGCATCATTGACCTCGGGCATCCCGGAAGTGTGGCTGAGCAGTTGCCTCACAGTGATTGGGCCTGGTGGTTTGAGTGACGAAGTGAATCCAGGGATGACGTCATTGACGGGCTCGTCGAGGCCAATGAGGTGGTCGTCCACGAGCTTCAGCACGGCCACGGCGGTCATTGTCTTGGTGACGCTGGCGACCTCTGCGCGGTCCGTGGGTTGCGCCGCCGTCCTGGTTTCGAGGTCTCGGACGCCGTAGGCTCGGGACCACTCGCCCTCGGGCCAGTGGATCTGTACGACGGCGGAGGGTGCTCCCTCATCCATGAACAACTGGATTTGATGTTCCAGCGACACGAAGGGACTCGGTGAGCTCGAAGATGCGGTGGGTCCATCGTTGGACTGGGTGCAGCCAGTTGCCGTGAGGACCAGGGCGAATACAAGGGCCGCCCGCCTCCAAACGTGGCTCTTCTTGGTCATTGGGTGCCGCCGTTCCGCCTATGAGACAAGCTTGGCCGCCTGCGGCACCACGTCCGGCCAGACCACGACGGCACCGCCGCCCCAGCACAGCAATTTTATTACCGGCCATCACAGCAGGGAAAGCATTCCCCAGTAGCCTCAGGTCGCCGGTTGAACTATCACTGTCCGAGGTGACGTCTCCCATCGCTCGATTAGGGTCGCGCGCAGGCAGGACCCCGTCTGGCCGACACAGCGCCGCAACCGCCGGCACCCGCCCACGGGCCCAGGAGCGTCATTAGGTCGGCTCCGGCACCGCGTCGTAGACCCCGATATGATCGATCGCCTCGACGAAATCAACACGGATCTCCTTGCCCGACGAGAACTCGCCCACACGAGAGACTGGTTAGGGGAACTTGAGGGCATCGACCTGACCCTCCAATTCCTGGAAGGAACGCGACGGCGTACTTGAACATTGAAGATGCGCTTCAGGTAGTCGATGGGTACCGCTTCTATATCCGCGATGTCGTGTTGTGGCCCTCAGTATTGACCAGGCTGGCTGCGACTGTCATGGGCGCGGAAGCTTATACGGAACTCGCGGTGAAGGCGGCAGCCTTGTTGGGGTCGGTCACACGGTTCCATCCACTCGTTGATGGCAACAAACGGACGGCATGAACGCTCTTGGTGCTGCTGCTGTGGATCAACGGTTACCGCCACGACTTTACCCCGGATGAGGGTTTCGACCTCGTCGTCGGAGTCGCCGCGGGCACTATCGACCTGGCGATCGCTGTCGCCGAGATTTCCAGCCATTTGGTGCCCCGGTAGTCCTCCAGCGCCCCCATAAGGGGGTGTGGACAATGTCCACACTTTTCGTCTCGTACTGGGACAAACAGCCGTCGGACTGGCCCGGATTCCTTATGTTTTCGCGGGTTCCCACTGTTTGCATGGGCGGGAATGTAGTTCGAGTCCCACCTTGGGCACGCATTCCCCCTCGTCAGAGGGGTTTTTGCTTTAATGTTTGGACATTGACCCTCCGCGGGTCCCTCTGACACTGGCCGCGGTTTGTGGCTGGCACCGCGGTGGCCTATGAAGTTATGTGTGGGGCGGGGTTAGGGTCCTGGGTGCACGGGCGGCTTTTTTGACTGCATTTGGTCCTACCTCCTGGTTCTTCCTTCACTACTTCATGAAGTTTTCTGTTGCAGGCGACATGACTTTGCGGCCGAGCCGCGGTTTCGGAGGACGTCCCGGGTTCAGTGGGAACGTCTCCGGAGTCTGTGGCTGGCGTTCGACCCGTCGACAGAGTTAAGGTGTGTGGGCTCCGGTCTCTTCTTCCGGTCAAACTCTGGTGTGGGTGATCCGTCTGACTTTGGAGATCCGAACTAGCAACGCTGCTCACTTTCCGTTCCGCGGAGCACACGAAGGAGTGGAATTCCGATCCGGAGGGATGGGACGCTGCGGTGGAGAGCTGGCTTCGGAAGGTCCCGCCGTCGTCGTCCATATCGCTGTGACTGCGTGGCTAGGAGGCTTCGAGGCCCCGGGGCCGGAAGGCCCGGTCTTTGTCCATGTTCCAGCCGGCGACCATTCCGGAGCCGATCATCAGGTCGCTGAGCTTGGCTAGGCGGTAGGCGGGGTCTGCTTCGAGGGCGAGTTGCAGGAACTGGTGGGCCCGCCGGAGTAGTCAGCCGCCTCCACCAGGGCAGAGGAAATCTGTTGGGCCTCTTCTGCATAGCTATAGCGCATCATCAGCCCAGACGCAGTGTTCGCACTATCCTGTGGCCAAACTGAGCTGTTGCGTCGGCCGAGTTCCATACTTAGGTGCAAATGTCGCGGCGCCCACCGTGGACCCGGATCGATTCTGCCGATGATGACCTGCCCATCCGGCTCTTCGGTTACGATCACGAACACCTCGGCCGCTTCAGAGACGTCAAGGTCTAGTGTCATGGGTGACCGCGGCTGACACCTGGGAAGGTTACCTGCCGCCCGGCGGGCATTCTCCGGCACCTTGTCCCCGGCAAGGGTCAGGGACGATCTTGCCCGAAGCGGCTTGGGTCGACTGGCTGCTGGGCCTTGGGAAGGTTCTCCACCACCAGGAGGTAGGACTCGGTCACGAGATCATCAACCAGGAGCCCGTTGATGTCCTTGCCCTCGGACAGCGTGATCCAGTGCTTCTTGTTCATGTGATAGCCAGGGGTGATGTGTTCGTGCGATTGCTGCAACGCTTTGCTGTCTGCGGGGGTGGCCTTTAGCACCACGATCGGTTCTCCGGTCACTTCTGTGAGAAGCATGAAGACCTTCCCGCGCACCTTGTACACGTCCCAGTCCGCACCGAACGGGTGTTCCAGCTGTGCACCGGGCAGCTCCTGGGTGCGGGCCGCTGCTCGCTCTTGCAGCTTTGTGCCTTTCAAAGTGACATTCCTTCCAAGATACGGCAGTAAATACTGATATTGACTGGTGCGACGGCGCGCCAACGGCGGGTTGAAGGGGATTTCAGCCCGGCGCCGGCGGGACTTTGACGTCGATTAGTGGGGCCTGCCTTAGGGGCGGTTCGGTTTGACCAGTTCCTTGGTGAGGCGGCCGATGGCGTCCTCGGCCGTGGGAGGGGGCCCGAACAGCTGCTCCTGTCGGCGGGGGTTTGCGACGTAGCGGCCGGTATCGAACCAGCCGAACATCGCCGTCATGTCCTGCACTATCGGCCAGAAACGTCCGGCGACGGCGCCTATGGAGCGTGTGACGGCGGAAGGGACTGCGCGCACCTTGATGGGCTTTCCGGCGTTTATAGTCATAAGGCTTGCCACTTCGAGCACGCTGACCGGCCGGTCCCAGCCGATGTCGATGCGCTCAGCGTCATCGGCGTCGGCGTCGACGGCCGCCGCCAGGTATGACGCGAGGTCGGAGGTGTGGACGAAGGTCAGCGGGACGGATGGCTTGCCCAGCCACATCATTCGGCCTTTTTCGACGGGGTTGCCCCCCATGCTGGCGACCTGGTCGATGAATGCTCCTGGACGCAGGGCGATGAACGGGACTCCGAGCTGTTCGAGCTTGTCCTCGGCGACCTTTTTGTGCCAGAAGTGGGGGACGTGGGGTGTCTGGTCGCTCGTCAGGATGCTGGTCAGTACGAAACGCCGGATACCGGTCCGGTGGGCTGCTTCGGCGAGGTTGGAGTTGCCGACAGTGTCGATGTCCTGCGCGTTCTTGCCGCCGCGTGTGTATCCGGCGGCGGTAGTGATGACGGCATCCGCTCCCTGCATGGCGGCGACGAGCGAGTCGAGGTCGAGCATGTCGCCCCGGGCGATCTCGATACCTTTGTTCTCGAGTCGGCTCGCGTCGGTGGTCGGGCGGACGAGTGCACGAACTTTCTTGCCGCGTTTAAGGAGTTCGTCGACGACCTTGCCGCCGAGGGAGCCGGTTGCTCCGACGACGAGGACCGGGAGGGACGAAGGGGTGGTGGTCATGAGGTCTCACTTTCCATCCGGATCGTTTGGGCCCGGGCGTTGATGGATTTGACGATGGCGTCGGCGGCGTTCACTACGGATTCCGCCTGCTGAGGTGACAGGTTTCTGATCGTGGTCTCCTCCAACGTCCGCCACATGGATTCGATCGGCTTGCGCATGGCTCGACCCTTCTCGGTGAGATGGACGACCATGACGCGCCGGTCGTGTTCGGCCGGCTGGCGGATCAGGAGGCCGGCGTCTTGCATGCGGCGCAAGGTCTTAGAGACGGTGGAGTGGTCGAGTCCAACGCTGGCGAGAAGTTCGGACTGGGTCTGGCCGTCCTGGTCGAAGAGGTGCATGAGCACCAATTCCTGTCCGGGATGCAGATCAAGCTGTCGAAGCAGCCCGGCAGCGTAGCCCCGGTGGGCACGGGCAAGTTGAAAGATTGCGTAGCTCACAGGGCCCTGGTCGAAGGTAGTGGGGTTGTGCAGATTTGGGGTCGGCATTTTTCGGTCCATTCAGCCGCTGTGCGTCGGGTAGTCGGTGTAGCCTACAGCGCCACCTCCATAGAAAGTCGCCGGGTCAGGGGTGTTCAACGGCGCATTCGAGCGTAGCCGCGCGACCAGATCCGGGTTGGCAAGTGCGAGGGCGCCGACGGAGATGAGTTCGGCTGAGCCGTTCTCGATGTCCTTGACCCGGGTGGGAACGTCGGCACCGGAGCGGTTAAGGATCAGTGTGGATGACCATAGGTCGCGAAGCGCGTCCAACAGTGCATCGTCGCCAGCGTGGAGGACGTGAAGATAGGCGAGGCCGAGCGGACTGAGGGCGTGCAGGAGCGCCGGATAGAGTTCAGCGGTGTCGGACTCGGCGATGTCGTTGTAGGGGTTGCCGGGGGAGATACGCAGACCGGTGCGCTCGGCGCCGATCTCGTTTGCCACGGCGGTGGCGACCTCGACGGCGAAGCGGATGCGGTTCTCGATGGAACCGCCGTAGAGGTCAGTGCGCTGGTTGGTGTTGTCGGACAGGAACTGGTGCACCAGATAGCCGTTCGCGGCGTGGATCTCGACGCCGTCAGCGCCCGCCGCCACGGCAGCCGCCGCGGCGCGGCGGAAGTCGTCGACGCTCGCGGCGACCTCCTTAGTGGACAGTGAGCGCGGGGTCGGCATTTCCTGTGGCCCGGATGCGGTGAACATGACGCCGGCCGGCCGGATCGCCGACGGGGCGACAGGCTGGCGTCCGTGGGGGGTGTTCTCGGGGTGCGATATACGTCCAACATGCATCAACTGGATGAAGATCCGGCCGTTCGCTGCGTGCACGGCGTCGGTGACCTGGTGCCAGCCGGCGATCTGCTCGTCATTGTGAATTCCTGGGGTGAGCAGGTAGCCCTGTCCGTCGGGGGAGGGCTGAGTGCCCTCCGTGATGATGAGCGCGTGCGAGGCCCGTTGGGCGTAGTACTCGGCGTTGAGCTCCGTGGGCACCCCCTCGGGGGTGGAGCGATCGCGAGTCATGGGGGCCATAACGAGGCGGTGGGGGAGAGAGGTGCCGCCGACGGTGGTCGGCGTCCAGAGGGTATTCAGCATGGGTCTTCCTTCGGTGCGGTGATGGTCACGGGGCGGACAGCCAGCGCGCGGTCAGGCGACGGTGAGCACGAGCTTGCCCCGGATGTGCCCGGTGTCGCTGACCTGCTGGGCCGTGGCGGCTCGAGCGAGGGGGTAGGCATTGACGGTGGTGACGATCTTTCCGGTCGCGGCGTCCTGCGCCAGCGCAGCCAGGCGGTTGGCCGAGCGCTCTTTGGAACTGGTGGCAAAAGTGATCCCGAGCTGATGAGCTCGGAAATCGGCGAGGGTGACGATCCTGTCGGTGCCGCCGCGCAGGGTGATGGAGTCCTCGAGAGCTCCCTTCCCTGCAACGTCGAGTACCGCGTCCACCCCGGCGGGGGCAAGAGCCTGCACCCGCTCGACGAGCCCTTCCCCGTACAAGGTCGCCTCGGCGCCGAGTGAGGTGACATAGTCCTGGTTAGTGGGGCCGGCCGTGCCGATGACGCGAGCACCGCGGGCGGCGGCGAGTTGGACCACGATGGTCCCGACCGCTCCTGCGGCGCCATGGACGAGCAAGGTCTCCCCGGGGGCGACACTGAGCAGGTTCAAGACCCGCTCGGCTGTCTCGCCCGCCACGGGGAGCGCGACCGCGTGTTCCCAGTCAAGGTCGGCGGGCTTGGGGGCGACGGTCGTGGCCAGGGCGTACTGTGCGTAGGCGCCGGTATCTGACCATCCAACGACCTCGTCTCCCACGCTCACCTCCGTTACGCCGACGCCCACTGCGTCCACTGTGCCGGAGACCTCGTAGCCTGGAATGACCGGCAGTGGTGTCGGGAAAGCGGCCTGCAGGGCGCCGGAGCGGATCTTTCCGTCCAGTGCGTTCACTCCGGCCGCCCTGACCCGGACACGCACCTGCCCCGGACCGGGCTGTGGGACCTCGACGTCCGCCTCGTGCAGAACATCGGTTCCGCCGAACTGGTCAAACTGGATAGCTTTCATGATCTCTTCTCTTCCTGTTGAAAACGAAGTATGTGGCTAGCCACAAATATCCACGATAACCAGCCAAGGATCGACGAGGTGACCGAGCGAGTGTCCAATGGTGCCGCCCACACGGACGCCGTGTCCATCGTGGCTCGGGACTTCAGCGCGGCGGCGAGGTTGTAGCGGCATCGCTAAAGCGCCCGGTCTTTTCAGGAGAGTCTGAGGCTCAGGTTCACCACTCAGTTCCATTTGAGTGCTTCTGCTACCTTGGCTGCTGGCTGCGCCGCTCTGTTCTGCGGGGACGCCGCCGTTGCCGCCGCGGCCGGTGGCCCACTGGGTTGGGTGATCGCGGCGAGCGGTTCGGAGATGACCTGGGGTGATGCGGCCTCAGCGTCGCCGAAGGTCATCGTGCTCGGGTGGACGGTGGCTTTCACCGGTGCTCCGGTGTGGGCTGCCGCAAACCCCATTGAGGGATTACTCCCTCCCGTTCAGAGGCCGGATGGGCCAAACCGGGCAATGGCGACGCCAGCGGCGAGAATCCCAAGGACGATGTTGATGATGACATTCGGCGTTTCGTGGCGTCGGCCGTGGGTGATGGCCGCACCAACCATGAGGAGGACGAGCCCGGCCGCGGCAGCGGGCACGAGCACGGTGGCGATACCCAGTACTGCCGGCAGGATGAGGCCGAGGGCGGCGAGGATTTCGAGTGCGCCGATGCTCTTGACTGCGGCGTCGGAGAAGTCTTCCACCCATCCTTGGCCGGTAGCCGCGAGTTTCGCTTTTGGCTGGGCGATTTTCATCGTTCCGGCTGCAGTTCGAGTCCCACCTCGGGCACAGTGTTTCCGCACGTCAGAGGCTTATTGGCGTGAGTAGTGTTGACAAAGCTTGACTTTTCGGACGTTGCATGATTCGTTTCTGCCTTGCCGCTGGCCACTCGCTTCAGACATAGAACCAGCATGAAGATTGCCCGAATCAATATTTCTGCAGGAACTGCGAGAAAGCACTCCAAAGTTCTGAAGGTCCGAGGAGGTAGAGGTCGTTATCCACTGCTAAAGGTCAGGAGCCATTGGGAAAGCTCCCTCAGCAGCAGTAGCGGTGGATAACCCGTCAGGATTGTCCCCGGCTGTGGGCTGCGCCCCAGCGGCCCCAAGGGTTGTTCGAAGACGCAGCCGGGTCCTACGTGCTCACGGCATCCCTAGCGCCAAGCAAACATGCACCCCCGGCTACAGCCGTTTGTTCCGGGAACCGGCAAGTCCTAGGTGGGTGGTGCGACATCCAGCCCGGGGGCAGCCAAACACCGAAACCCTCAGATAAAATAAGCCTCAGAACGGTCTTCCGTGACCATCGGATGCTTTCGTCGTAGCATTGGCCCCTACTAGGAGTGCAGCTGGCCTCAGCTCAGAACGAGAGTGACCGAATGAACGGTGAGCGGAACGTGTGGGAACCTCCGTTTGTTGGCGAAGAACAGAGAATCATCGTCGATGACTTGGTGTCGGCCTTCAATCAAGTGTCTACTGCTCAACGACCGCAATGGATACACCTCACCGCACCTTCAGGGTGGGGTAAAACACGCATCGCGAGGGAGTTCTACGCGCGCTTAGCTGCGGATAAACAATCGACTCCCAATTATTGGCCCGACACTATTCTTGGTTCGCTCGCCGCGGACAACATTGACCTCACTGATGTTTCCTCACGTCGCAAGCGCCTATATCCCACTGTTACACATGTTCCTAAAAGCTTGCCTTCTTGGATGTGGTGGGGAGTTGATTGCTCCAACCGGTCAGGTGGAGCATCGAACATGCTTGCTGAGGAGTTGCGTCAGTTCGAGGCGCACGCAGAGTATCTCGATATGGCCGTCAAACGAAAGGGAGGGGGAAACATATGGGTCGACTTCGCAAAAGCTGTCGGTGAAGAAGGGTTTAATGAAGGCCTTGGTCACGCGGCAGAAGAGCTTGCAAACGCTGCTGTACCGGGTGTCGGCCTAGTCACTTGGGGGGTAAAACGAGCGATAGCATCAAACAAGCAACGTATGCGACGTAAGCATTTGTTAGAAGGAAGTGTCGATATCCTGGGGCAAGGTACTGGCACCGCACAGGACCTTCTTGGGGAAACCTACTTGCTAATCACCGGCCTTGCCAGTCGCGGGCTTCCGGTGGTGATACTTGCTGAGGATGTCCAACAATCGACAGCAATTTTTGCACAACTTCTTGAGAAACTCATCAGCTCCGAGGTCCCCGTGTTGCTGTTAACAACTGCGTGGCCAGGAAACCCCGCCGACAATACCGAGTTAGATCGTGCCCTTAATGCGCGTCCCGACAGGCTGATAGTCGTAACACATCAAGAGCATGATGGCCGAGTAACGTCGCGAAAGACCGGGCTCGGCAAACTTTCAATTCCTGACAGAAAAAAGATTTTAGGATTCTACTATCCTGACATTGAGAGGGACACGGGCACCGCACTAGCAATGCGCTACCCCAATCCACTAGCACTGGAATTATTCTGTCAAATCGAGAAGTACCAGAAACGGTTTTCAAATAAGCAATTGTGCCTCGATAAAGCGGAGGTCTTGGCGTTACCCGCAAAGGTCCGAGATCTCTACAGAGTCGCCTGGCACGCGCTGCCGAAAAGTGTTCGACTCTTTCTATCGGTTGCCGCCCAAAGCACTCCTGCAGCCATTAGCCCGCAAGAGCACAATTCGAAACAATGGAACCAAAACTGGCTTTTTGAATCACTCATTTCCCTAGGATTCATGGCGGAGGACGAAGTCGCCCTGGTTGCAAAAGACGCGCAAACGAGCTACTCGTGGATCCGTCACATGAGTGTAGTCCTCTATCAATTTCATGAAGCGGATCAAATGCTAGTAGCCCTCGAAGACGACTCCTTTGTGTTTGCTCATGAACTAAACAAACTTCTGGAATTCCTAGCGCACAAAGTGGCTCATGAGTTTGAGATGCATCCCTCAGGCGATGAACCGGCTAAAGAGCATGCGGCAAGGTTAACTTTGGCACTCTATGCCCGAGGGTTGCTTAGGGACGGTCAGCTATTAGTTGAGGCTGCAGACTACTTGGTGACTGGCCTTCGAGGGTCTGCAGGAGACTTCGTTGAAATTATCCGAATAGCTGAATACGTACTCCCTCAGGTGGACCAGTGGAGTATCTCGGCGCTTTCTTTGGAACTTATATACGGGGATGCGCTGCACGAAGCTGGTCGGTTTGCGGAGGCCTTAATTGTATACGAAAGGTCCCTTCCGCAGCTGGAGACGCTCGCAGGGCAATACAGTCAAATAGTTTTCCAATACCGCAGAAAAATTGCCAGTGCAATCGCTATGGCAGGTGATTATCATCGCGGATCTTCACTATACGAAGTCCTTCTGGCTGATCAGATCCAGCATTTAGGAGGCTTTCATTCTGACACGCTTGCGACTCGGCGCGACATAGCAATCGTTAATTCAACAGCGTCCTTCGATGAAGCTGCATTTCGGTCTCTGATTGCAGACGAAGAACGGATTTATGGGCCAGGTCATAAGAATACTTGGCCTACGTTAGAAGCCTTTGGGCAGGCTTTGTGGAAGGTTAACCGCAATGATGAGGCGGCCGTGCTATACCGAGAGCTTCTTTCTGCGCACGAGCAAGAATCAATGGGCGACGATCCTGATAATCTCGCAACGAAGAATGACTATGGTTTGACATTTCTGGGAGAAGAACGAGTAGAGGAAGCAGTAGCGTGGTTCGAGACTTTGCACGACGATGTGACCAGGGTAATGGGGCCGACCCACCCTGCAACGCTTAACGTTGAGAACAATTGGGCTGTAAGTTTGCTCAGAGCCAGCAAACGTAAAGAGGCAATTCAGCTATTTGAAAAGGTACTGTCCAAGCGCTCCTCAGTGTTAGGTTTCGAACACCCTGACACCCTGGAAAGCAAACATGCTCTGGCAGATGCTCTCGCGCTCGACGGGTCTCCCAAGGCTGCGATGAAACTTTTTGAAGAAGTTATAGCCGATCGCAGGCGAATTCTCGGACAGAATCATCCGAGGACTTTGAATACTTGCCATAACATTGCTGGCCTACTGTCTACAGAAGGAAGGCACGCCGAAGCCATCGACGCTTTTGTGAAGCTAATCAAAAACCGACAGTTGGTATTAGGCGTGGATCATCCCGACACGCTTAGGGCTAAGCATGACCTTGGTAACGCAATGCTTCGCGCTCAACAGCCCGATGCTGCCTTGAAGCTCTTTCAGGCAGTGCTATCCCGACAAGTAAGAACACTAGGAGAAGATCATCGCCTTACCCTCCGCACGCGCTTTAGTCTCGCGAACGCTCTACAGATGACCTTGCGACTAGCGGAAGCCACACGACTGCGGCGGTCCGTTCTGGCTGATCAAATTAGAGTTCTCGGCCACGATCACCCCGATACCGAAACAACCAGGGCCGCTCTCAACCTTCTTGAACCTTAGGGTCCGTCGGGACACAACCCAACTATCGCTCCCATAAGTTGTTGGCCAGCGGCGGGCTTTCTCGGCCCTTCCCACGTCCAACTCCCGTCGCGGCGTTCGCCCTGAAAATCAGCCTCCCGGGAAAGGGCGTCTCGACCGGGCGACGGCGAGCAGTCTTTGGACTTGACCTAAGCATATACATCCGGGCGTGTCAGCTTTGATGCAAAGTGTTGTTGCTTGGGTTCAGCCGACAGAGAATGACGCTTCCGGCCGACTGGTTATGGCCTGTTGCTAGCGTCCCCCTGTCATGTCGGGTGCGTTCCGCGGCAGCACATCAGTCAGGCTAAGGCCAAGGGCCTGGCACAGCGCGATCAGCGTTGAAAGACGTGGATTCATGGGTGTCCCCGGGCGGGACTCTCCCTTTTCGTATTTCATATAGCAGCTACCGGTTACTTCGGCAATCTGCAAGCGACCGCCACTGATGCCTCCAGATAGGTGAGGGAGGAAGTGAACGCTTCACCGGCTGCATGTTAACCCCGGAGATGGGAGCACTGCCGGACGCCCGGCCACTACCGTTCGGAGTGCACTCAACTGAACTAGAAGGGTGTGGACAATGTCCACACTTTCCATCTCGGACTGGGCCGTACAGCCTTCCGACTCGGTCGGATTCCGCATAATTCCGCGATTTCCCTGTGTACTCAGGGCTTGGAATGTAGTTCGAGTCCCACCTCGGACACGACAGATTCCCTCGTCAGAGGCGATTATGCTTCTACGTGTTGACAAAGCTGGTGGTCGCGTCGCTCTGACGGCTGATTCGCGGTCTCTGGCCTGGCTGCCGCGATGGCCTCTTCAGGTGTGTGGGGTGGCGGGTTCAAGACCCTGGCTGGCCTTCCGCCTGCTGAAGTGGTTTATATGGTTCCTCGTTCCCGTGCTGTCGGGTGGGCCGGGGGGCCTACACCTATGCATGGGCCGGGGGAGCGGGGACGACATGACTTCGGCGCTCTCGCTTAAGAACGCCCTTGGAGTCGGTCTCACGGCGTGCCCGCGACAGTCGCGCCTCAACGTTTGTCCTGCCAAAGAGGGTGTGGACAAAGTCCACACTTACGTCTGCTTTATCGGAGGGCCGTGAGGACTTGAGTCCTATGCCTGGTTGGGCCATAAACCTTTCGATCAAGGTCCCTGAAAAGTTGGTTCTTGGAGCACAATGTGACTGCGATTTTGGGGTGGTTTGGTCCGATGAACGGCGGTGCTTCAGCCCCCTACGTGGCGACTTCCGATGCCCCTCCGCGGGTGTAAGAGGCAGTCAGGCCGGCTCTAGCCTGCAGGCCGGTTGTCTCGAAAGGCTAGGGAGGCGAGTTCAGGTGGTGAGCGCAACACCCTGAATTCTGTGGGGTGTCGTCGATGGGCAGACCGTGGTCGCCGTTGAGTGTTCGTTTGGCGTTCTGGGAAGGACTGGATGCCGGGCTGGCGGTAGCCGTAGCGGCGCGGGCCGCCGGGGTGTCGCGTCCGACCGCGTACCGGTGGTTGAGCGACCATCAGAAGGTGTTGCCATCGCCGGTTCCGGATTTCAGTGTGCCCCGTGCAGGGCTTTTGTCGTTACGTGAGCGATGCCGGGACATCTCCGCTCCTTGATCCCAGGTCGTCGAACGGCGCAGCTGCTCGGGCAGGGTATTCATCGCGGTGATCATGGCGTCGGCGACAGTGCGGGCAGTGTGGTCCTCGGGCAGATGCAGGAGCATAACGTAACCGCTGGTCCTTTCGACGAGGGTTCCGATCGCGGACTTCGATGCCGTCGAACCGATGATTAAGTCCCCTTCCCAGAGAGTTGTACGGAGACCAGCTTCGACTCATGCCACCCCCGAAATGACAGGACCGCCCTGAGGCGGCGTTGACGAAATGCCGAATTTGGTGCCAGCTTTACTCCGCCCGGGTCTAACTGGCTCAAGAGATCCGGCAACTGCTTTTCGTAACCCGCGGGAAACGAGATGTCTCATCGAGCGAATAGGCGTCCGGCCTGCATGGTCCGGAAGGAAACACACTTCCGGGTTCTGCAGCCAAGCGATCCAGGCCGGTACGGTTTTTGTACCATGAGGACATGGCTATGACTCTCCGTGTTCCTGAAGACCTCGATCGGCGGCTGGAGAAGTTGGCTGCCGAGGAACACACGTCCAAGTCCGCGCTTCTGTTGCAGGGGGCGGAGTTGGTTCTGCAGCGCCACGCACGCCGGCGTGACATCAGCGAGGGCCTTGATTTTGTTATGAGTCATGACGCTGAGTTGCTGAAGCGCCTTGAGGACGCGTGACCGCGTACCTGGACACCGAGGATGCACTTCAGGTAGTTGATCGGTACGGCGTCCATATCCGTGATGTCGGGTTGTTGGCCTCGGCATTGGCCAGGCCGGCTACCACTGTCATGGGGGCGGAGGCCTATCCGGAATTGGCGGTGAAGGCGGCCGCGTTGTTGGAGTCGGTCGCCCGGTCCCCGTCCACTCGTTGATGGCAACAAATGGACGGCATGGACGCTCATGGTGCTGCTGCTGTGGATCAACGGTTACCGGCATGACTTCACCACGGATGAAGGCTTCGGCCTCGTCGTCGGAGTCGCCGAGGGCACTGTCGACTTGCTGGACTCTGCCGCCGCGATTTCCAGGCATCTGGTGCGCCCGTAGTCCTCCAACGCCCCCGAATGGGGGTGTGCACAATGTCAACACTTTTCGTCTCGCACTGGGCCAAACAGCCCTCGAACTGGCTAGAATTCCGCATTTTTTCGCGGGTTCCCAGGATTTATATGAACGGGAATGTAGTTCGAGTCCCACCTCGGGCACAGGTTATCCCCTCGTCAGAGGCGTTTCTTGCTTTGACGTGTTGACAAAGCTTTTGGTCGCGTCGTCTGACGGGTTGCGTCGCGGGCGTTGGCCTGGCTGCCGCGGAGGCCTGTTCAGGTGTGTGGGGTGGCGGGTTCAAGTCCCTGGCTGGTAAGACTTCCGCGTGATGAGCTGGGGTTATGCGAATCCTCGTTTCGGTTCTGTTTGGTTGCCGGTGTTGGCCTACACCTATGCATGTGCCGGGGGAGCGGGAACAACATGGCTTTTGAACTTTTCCGTACCTGCACTTCGGCCCGCGGCAAGTGGTCTGGGGATAGCCAGAGAGGGTGGCCCGCCTTCGCCTTGTCCTATCAAAGGAGGTGTGTACAGTGTCCACACGTATATCTGCTTTGAGGACGAGATGGATTGAGTCTGGAGTCAGGTTGGTAGCCAAGATTGCTAACTGGGCTTGTGCGGGAAGTGACTTTCGGACACTAACCTGACGTTTCCTGCAGGTTGCCTGACGTCCGGTTAGCACGTAATCTAACCGGTCGGTGCGGCAGGAGGGGCCGTATCCCGGCCTCACCAGCGTATAGGGTGGCGCGTGTCATGGCATCAGGACAAACTCTTCCAGCACGGATCCAGTCACGGCATAGCCATCCAGGTTTCCGGGGCTGATGTTGCTGGTCTGAATGAAGTAGTGGGCATCGCAACGACGGTACAGTCTGGTCCTGAGGAAGCAACTGGTACGGATACTTCGGTTGGCTGCACTGGCACGATCGCCCCTGGACAGGTCACAGGACTCACCGACGTCGAGGCGATAATAGGTGGGCCAGGCAGATGCCTTCGCAACAACTAAGGATGGGAGCGTCTGGGGTGGGGCGCGAAGGGGTACAACTGATTCCATGATGGTCCCCCGGCACGTTCGGGGACGGCACCGGGATTACTCGTCTGATGCCCGAGCTCTTGTCGAAAGCTGGAACTGAGGGGTCTCCTGACGGTGGATAACACAGCGTACGGCGAAAGCGGACCCCCTTGAGCGCCCTAAGGAGGACGTCCCTTAGTCGCTTGGGATCCAGCGGGCTCATGCTGTGGGTCCGCTGTCCGCGAGAAGCATGAGGAGACGATAGTTATCCCCGCTTGCCGTAACTGTGGTTAGTCGGCGGTGAAGTTCGATAATGCCGTTGATGGCCGCCGTGCCGCCACCGGAATATCGGCCGGCAGTTGCGGCAACAGCGACAGTCGAGGGCGAAACGACGCCATCAAAGTCCGGGCTGCCCCGTACCCGTAGCCTGGCATAGTAGGTGTGCCGAACCAGGATTGCCATTGTCCCATCAGCAGGCCCAGTGGCTATGGGTAGCCGGGGGCGGGGCCGATCCGCCCCCGACCAAGGTGACGTTCCGTCCTCGGTGAGCCTGGTAAGGGAGCCATTGCCCCATCGGCCACGGGCCGAAGCAGGTCGTTGATGCAACCCTGGGGACGGATTTAGTCGAACACGGATTACTGCACGATGACGATGACGATGACGTAGATGACCGTGCCGTTCTCGTGCTTGTACCACCCATGCCACTTGCTGTGGTGACCATGCCTGTCGTTGCCATGGCGGTCGTACCCGTTACAGTCGTAGCCGTTGCGGTCGTAGCCATCCCTGTCATAGCCCCAACGGTCGCGGCCACCGCGGTCGAAGCCTTCCCTGTCATAGCCCTCTCTGTTGTAGCCGTCCTTGTCGCGGCCGTCCTTGTTGTAACCCTTGTCGTGGTCGTCCTTGTTACGGCCGTTGTTGTCGCGGCCCTGTTGATGGGCGGCCTGATAGTTCGTGGTGGAACCACTATCAGCAAATGCGGCGCCTGCTGCCAGCGCTGATCCGCTGAAGGTCAAGCCCCCGGCCAATGCAGCCGAGCTAAGCAGGCGAGATACCTTGTTCATGAGATATTCCTGACGGTCGATGATGATGAAAAACAGCCGCAGGGACACGAGACATCTAGTGCGTGCGCCGGCGTCATCGGCAGACGGTCCGCCGCTCACCTATCCCTGTGGTTCTCGTCTCCCAAGCACACAGCTGTGCAGAAGGCACCGCTGTGTTTGGGGATGCCAGAACTCGCCTAACGATGAGCTCTGTACTGCTTCCTGATCTTCCGAGGGGTGATTCCTCGGCAACGAAGGTGCCGGAAGGACCACCGCGGTGTTGACATCAGAGCTCTGCTTGCCCTCTCTGTCACTCGTCGCCCCCTCGGGATGCCCTTTGGGGGAGAGGTTTAAACCAACGCTACGGAGAGGACTAATCGGTGGGCAACACCTGCCGCCCCCTAATTCCTCCCCTCCAGGCCACCTACGTTTTTGGGTATCGGTCATTTAGGTAGTGGCAGCAAAATCAGGGGCACTATGTTTTGTGGGCTCAGCGGACCTGGGTGGTTACGGTGCCCAGCCATGGCCCGGCCGGCACTAGGCCGCGCGGGACAAACAGCCAGTCCACTTTGTCGAATCCGGGGGCTGCAAGGTTCTGGCCAGCTGTCCCGGGAGCAGATCTGGGACGGCATCCGCGAGGAAATCACACTGCCCCCGGCTGCGGATCTGGAGGCTCACTTCCGGACGCTCAATATATTTACGATCCCCAAAATGTCGGGGAGCTCCTGCCGAAATAGCGACTTGCCGACGTCGAGAAGCAGCTTAGATGCTTGCCGCCTGACGGTCTACAGAGACCCTCGTGAGGAAGTCCTCGACTACGGCCGCGAACTCGTCGGGCCGTTCGATCTGCGGCATGTGTCCGGTCTTGGCGAAGACGTGCGACTCGGCGAGGGGCAGCGCTGCGGCGGCCGCTTCAAGGTGGCTGAACGGCAGGATGTGGTCGTGGTCACCCCACATCACCAGCGCCGGAACGTTGGACTTGCCAAGCGCCTCGATCAGGGCGGTGCGCCACTCGGCCCGGACACCGGAGATCGTTCCCAGGTCGCGGGCGACGTCGAGCAGCGTCCGGCGGTGCGCCTCCCGCTGCGACAGGGCGAGCGCGTGGCCGATGCGGTCGTCCGTGACCAGCGTTTTGTCGTAGAAGAGCGACTGGACGGTCCGGCGTGATGCTTTCTCGTCGGGCCGCAGGAGCAGGGCCGCGAGCGGGCGGACCGCAAGGAGGCGAAGGACCAGTGCCACTTCCTTGCCGAATCCGGCGCTGTTGGCCAGCACGAGCGCGGAGACGCGGTCCGGATGGTCGGCGGCCAGCTTCATGGCCACGGCGCCACCGAGCGAGTTGCCCATCACGGGCAGCGGCCCGGAAACCCCGACGGCGTCCAGGAAGGCCGGCAGGATCCCGGCCAGCTTCGCGAGCGTCGTCGTGCCGGGGAGCCGTTCGGAGTACGCGAAGCCGGGAAGGTCGATGCTGTAGACCGTGTGTCGGTCCGAGAGCCGCTCGTGCTGTTCGTTCCAGTCCTCGAGGCTCTGGCCGATGCCGTGCAGCAGCAGGACCGGATCCCCGCTGCCGGTCTTCCGGTAGCGCAGGCGTGTCCCCGCGACGGTGACATGGCCCGTTCCCTGCAGCGCGAGGGGATCCCGGGCCGGGGCCGCCGGTTGCCGGACGGTTTCCCGCACCGGCTGCCCGCGCCGGCCGAACCGGACGTGGTCGGTCAGCCTGCCGGCCCGGAGCAGGGCGAAGTCGCGGAAGTAGTTCTGGTGCAGCCGCCACGGCGCGCCTGCGCCCTGCCGTGGCAATTGGTCGGCGCCGCGGAAAATGTAGCCGGCCTTCAGGTCGATCAGTGAGGACAGCGTGCCGTTGGCGACCTCGGCTGGTGCCACAGGTACCACCCACTGGAGGTTCCGGCGGTCGAGCTGCTTGATCAGCCTGCAGATGTAGCCGGCGACCAGGTCCGCCTTCAGGGTCCAGGACGCGTTGGTGTAGCCGATGGTGAGGGCGAAATTCGGGACCCCCTCCAGCATCATGCCCTTGTAGGTGAGGGTTCTGCCGACGTCCACGGGCTCGCCGTCGACGGAAAGCTTCATGCCGCCGATCACCAGCAGGTTCAGTCCCGTGGCCGTGACAATGACGTCGGCGGGCAGCGATGTGCCGGAGGCCAGGTCAATCCCGTCCGGGGTGATCCGGGAGATCGTGTCGGTCACGATCTCGGCAGTGCCGGCACTGATGGCCCGGTACAGGTCCCCGTTGGGGATCGCGCAGACCCGCTGGTCCCACGGCTGGTACGACGGGGCCAGGTGCGTGTCCACCGGAAAGCCCGCCGGCAGTTTGGCTACTGCCGACTTGCGCAGGATCGCCTTCATCGTCTCGGGCCGCCGTCGGCTGAGCTGGTAGGTGAACATGGAGAAAAGAATGTTCTTGGAGCGTACGACGTCGTACGCCAGTTGCGCGGGCAGCTTACCCCGGAGACGGTCGGCCAGGTGGTCCCGCGCGGGCACCGGGGCGATGTAGGTGGGGGAGCGCTGCAGCATCGTCACCTTGGCGGCCGATTTTGCCATGGATGGCACCAGCGTCACTGCCGTGGCGCCGCTGCCGATGACCACCACCTGCTTTCCCTCATAATCGAGGTCGGCCGGCCAGTGCTGCGGGTGGACGATCGTTCCGGCAAAGGTGTCTGCCCCGTCTATGGCCGGGGTGAAGCCCTCGTCATAGCGGTAGTAGCCGGAACAGACGGACAGGAACGAGCAGGTGAAGGTGAGCGCCTCGGGGGAGGAGGCAGTGTGGCCGGACCGGAACTCGCCGCCGGAGGTGTGGACCGCCGTCACGGTCCACAGCGCGGTTTCGCTTGACCAGGCGGCGGAAATGACCCTGGTGTTCAGCCGGATACGCGGCGTCAGGCCCTCGTCGGCGACCGTTGCCTCGATGTACTCGCGGATGGACTCGCCGTCCGCGATCGCCTTGGCGCCGGCCCAGGGCCGGAAGGAGTAGCCGAGCGTGTACATGTCGCTGTCGGACCGGATCCCGGGGTACCGGAACAGGTCCCAGGTCCCCCCGACGGCATTCCGCGACTCCAGTACGGTGAAGGTTTTTCCGGGTACCTCGCGCTTTAGCCGGCTGGCGAAACCCACGCCGCTCAGCCCGGCGCCGACAATCAACACATCTACGTGCTCGCTCATGCCGCCAAGTTATCGACTTAATGTTGAGATAGTCAACACTGTGTTGAGAGCCGGGGCTAGGATGGGCGCATGGCTCAAAGAGGAAGACGCAGCGCGAGGGTTTCGGGCGATGAGCGGCAGGACGCAATCCTGGTCACCGCGGAGGCCCTCCTGGCCGGCCGTGCCTTTGACGACGTCTCCATCGAGGATCTGGCCCGGGGTGCCGGCATTTCGCGCCCCACGTTCTACTTCTACTTCCCCTCGAAAGATGCCGTGCTGCTGGCCCTGCTGGACCGGGTCATCACCGAGGTCGATCACCGGGTGGGGCACCTGCCGCGTGATTTCGAGAGCGACCCAACGGGTGCGTGGACCCGTTCCATCGGAATGTTCGTTGAGGTGTTTGTCGCGCACCGCGGTGTGTCGACCGCCGCCATCGGGGCGCGCGCCCGCAACGACGAGGTGCGCGGGCTGTGGTCCAAGTCGATGCAGTCCTGGGTCGACTTCTCAAGCGACGTGATCCGTGCCGAGCAGGTCCGGGGGGCCGCGCCGGCGGGCATCGACGCGCACGACCTCGCGGTGAGCCTGAACCTGATGAACGAGCGGGTCATTACTGCTGTCCTCAACCGGGAGAGTCCCGCCATCGCGGAGACAGCCGCCCTGGACGTCCTGTCAACCATCTGGATCCGCAGTATTTACGGGTCCGACAACCCCGGCGGCCGCTAAGGCCCGCGCCGAAAGGAAACCATAATGCCCTCCATCAAGGCGCTCACCGTGCTCGGCACCGGAGTGCTCGGCTCCCAGATCGCCTTCCAGGCCGCATTCCACGGTTTCGCGGTCACCGCGTGCGACGTCGACGAGGACGCGCTTGCCAAGGCGCGGGACCGTTTCACCCGCCTCGCCGGCATCTACCGGGCACAGGTTGCCGGCGCCTCCGAGGGCAAGACCGAAGCAGCCCTGGCAAACCTCCGCCTCACCGCAGACCTCGGGGACGCCGTCGTCGACGCGGACCTCGTGATCGAAGCCGTTCCCGAACTGCTGGAACTCAAACGCGACGTCTACCGCAAGCTCGCGGAGCTGGCGCCGGCCAAGGCCATCTTCGCGACCAACTCGTCCACCCTGCTGCCCAGTGACCTGAAAGACTTCACCGGACGCCCGGACCGATTCCTCGCGCTCCATTACGCCAACAACATCTGGGCGCAGAACATCGCCGAGGTCATGGGCACCGCGGAGACTGACCCGGCGGTGTACGCCGTTGTCGTCGACTTTGCCCGGAACAGCGGACTGGAACCTATCGAGATCAAGAAGGAGAAGGCCGGCTACGTCCTGAACTCGCTGCTGGTTCCGCTGCTGAACGCGGCCGCCGGCCTGCTGCTGCAGGGCGTCGCCGACCCGCACACCATTGACAAGACCTGGCGCATCGCCACGGGGGCCCCGAGCGGCCCGTTCCAGATCTACGACGTCGTCGGCCTCACCACGGCGTACAATATCGCCTCGGCCTCGCCGGATGCCGGTTCCCAGGCGTTCGCCCAGTACCTGAAGGAGCACTACATCGACCAGGGCAAGCTGGGCGTCGCCTCGGGGGAGGGCTTCTACAAGTACTGAGCCGCGGACCTTTAGTGCTGCTGCGGTTCTTCCCGTTCCACGTCTTGGACCGACCGGGAGAGCAGGCAGAACTCATTGCCCTCCGCCGCTTCGCCGTGGTGCGGAGCTATCCCACCCACCGAAGCAGCCACACTGTGGTGGCTGGCGGCAGGTTTCCTTTCGTGATCGGGCTGCTGCTTATGACGATGATTCCTTCCGGCAACGGCTTTGGCTTGGCGCTGAAGTTGGTTAGGCAGTGCCACCCGTAGGGTCGGCTGAAGTGCAGGAGGCCCGGGGAGTCTTCACACTGGACGTCGGCGAAGGTTTCAAGCTCGGCGCGCCATTCGAGGGCTGTGGCCAGGAGGTCGTTCCAGGAAGCGTCGTCGTTTTCAGGGCCGAGCTGTGAGATGTCTAAGGGGTGGGGGAGTGCCAGATTGAGGAGCAGGACCGCGCGGCGCCGCTGCTCCGCAAGTTCTGGGTACTTTTGGAGAGGGGTGTCGATTTTTGTGGGTATAGCCGTTGAGGTCATGTCGGTTTCCTTCGTTGCGTCTTCATTCAGGAGTGGAAGGATCAGCTACTGAAATTTCTTTGGTGACTCAGCGCAGGGAACGCTGGATGGCCAGGCAGGCGGCGCCCTTGCCCCAGAGGTCGGCGTCCGCGGCAGCTACTTCGAGACGGGGCAGGAAGTCCCCGCCTTCGAACGCGTACTCCTTGAGGGAGGCCGTCAGGCTATGCTCCATCAGGTCGTAAGCGGCGGAGCCTTCGCCCGTGATGACAATCAGTTCCGGTGCGGCGAGATTGCTGACCACCGCAAGGCCGCGGCCGACCCATCTTCCGGCAGCGGTAAAGGCTGACTGTGCCTTCACTGCCTGGCGGTCAGGTCCGTTTCGGGCTGCGATCATCGCGCCGGCGACGTCAGTGGTTCCGGCGGCGGCTGCGATGGCAGCATCTCCCGCCAGCGCTTCCAGGCAGCCGTGCCTGCCGCAACTGCATAAGGGGCCGCCCGGCACCAGCGGGATATGACCCAGCTCCCCGGCGGTTCCATGTGCGCCGCCGTACACTTTCCCGTCGATCACCAAGCCCAACCCGATGCCGGGTCCCAAGGTGACGACGGCGAAGTTCCGCGCGTTTCTGCCGTGGCCGAACAGGTGCTCGGCCACGGCCAGGGCGTTGACGTCGTTATGCACGGTTACCGGAAGTCCGGTCATTTCGGATAAGGGCTTGGCAACATCCACTCCTCGCCAGCCGAGAATTGGCGAGTAGCGGCAGGTGCCTGCATCTGGATCGACGTGCCCGCTGACCGCGATCCCTAATCCCAGCGATCGTTCGCGTGCCTGGGGCACGGATGCGAGGAGGCGGTCAACGAGACCGGCCACGGCCCGAAACGTGTCGGATGCTTCCAGCGGAACGCCCACTTCTTCTTCGCCGCGTGCGAGCACGTTTGCGCCCAGGTCTGTCACGACCCCGGAAATAACCCTGGGGCCGATCTTGATGCCAATGGCTGTGTGTTTGGCGGCGACGATTTCGATCAGGCGCTCCGGCCTGCCACGTCCGTTGGGAGCCGTGGGCGCTTCGGTGACGTACCCTTCGTCCACCAGCGGCCGGAGGGTCCGGGCGATGGTGGACGGGTCCAGGGACGTTTGCCTCGCAAGCTCCACTCGGGAGATGGGTGCATGCCGCAGCACGAGGGAAAACAGGCCTGCCCTGTGCGGGTCGCTGAGGGCGGGAACGCCGAAGGCCTGCTTCCGTCTGCTCACATGTCCAACTCTATCCAGTTCAGGTTGATGGCTCCTTGATCTGTCACACCCCTGCCGATGGTTATCAGGTTCAGGCCGGCGTCGAGCTTGATAGTGCCCTCCACAATCTCCCAGGTGTCCCAGGAGGGGAGGGCGGGGAAGCTCGCGTGCATCGGCCCGTCCACGACGGAGCGATCCGCCCTTTCCGCGCTGACGGTCATGGTGCTGGTGTCCCCGGTGGCGTTCGCGTACCGGTAGCGGACGGTGTAGGTGCCGCGGTGCGAAGCCTGGACTGCGAAGGTGACCAGCGGGTCCGCGCCGGCGCTGGTGGCCTGGAGTCCGTCCACAAAGCCGTTGCCGTCATGGCCGGGGTGGTTGTTGTTGAAGCCGGCCCCGCCGCCCCAGGCCGCGAAAGCGGCCGGGTAGCGCGTTGTGCCATGCGCTTTCGGCGGGGTGACCCGGAAGATGGCTGAAGCGTGCGGGGCCAGTAGTGCCGTGACCTTCGAGTCCATGCCAAGGTTCCGGTGCGCCCACAGGTCCCGGGCGTTGGCGCCGGTGGCCAGGCCAAGGTCTGCGGTGAAGTCTATGGTCCGGGTGACGGTTTCGGTGTCGCCGCGGTTGAACAGGGCGACGCCCCAGGAGCCGTCCGGGAGTTGGCCTGCCCAGCGTTCGGTGTCACGGGAGCCTGGAGCCACCGTGAACGGGGCGGCTGACCTATAGATGGGCTTACCCACCAGGCCGTCCTCGTTCAGCTGAAGCACTTCCTTGTTGGTGTACACCCAGCCGTTTTTTCCGATCTGCTGGTAGGTGTCCCCGATGGCGAGGGGTGATCCGGCAGCGACCATCAGGTTCATCATGGTTTTGCGCTCTTCGTCATTGGCGAATGTGCTGGCCTGCATGAAGTCGCCGTCAAGGATAAGCTGCCCCCGGCCGTTCCGGTGCGACCAGCCGGTGAAGCCGCAGAAGGGGTTGGCCCAGTTGGGCCACGCATCCTGCCAGTTCTGGCGCATCCCGCTCAGCCGGTCCCAGCCGCCCTTGTCGGCGTCGGCGTTGATCCGCACCAGGTCCCCGTTGGCCAGTTCCGCCGAACCGTTGGCGAACATGTGCGGCATGACCAGTGAGACCTCCATGTCATCCCCGGCAGCCTCGTTGATCCAGGAAAGTGCAAGTTCGTAGTTGGCGCGGCCGTGGGGTGCGTTGACTTGGCCAATGTTGGCGTCCATGCCGTTTTCGTACCAGGAGAGGAAGTCGATCCGCAGGTACGGAACGCCGAGGTCCTTGAAGTACCGGACGTAGCCTTGCACATATTCCTTAGCCCCGGCCTTGGTGGCGTCCAGCCAGTAGAGTTGGTTCCCGCCGATGTCCCGGGCGAAGAAGTCGTTGGGGACCACCAGATCCGCGATCTTGACGTCGGGCCGTCCCAGGACGGTTTTGGAGCTGTCCTCGACGGCTGCCCGATGGACCCAGAGCGGGTTGTAGTAGACGCCCAGCTTCATGTCCCGCGCTTTGAGGTACTTGGCCCAGTAGGCCCAGCCGTTCTGCCAGGAGTCGTTATAGCTGGTGATATAGCCGTTCTTGGTGGTGCGGCTTGAGCCTTCGATCCAGCCATCCGTGCAGGCGATGCCGTATCCGAATTCCGCGAAGTTCCCGGCCAGCCAATCGATGTTGGCTTTCCATTCGCTCTCGGGGATGGGTGCGTTGTGGGGGAAGGAGTAGCCGTAGATGTTCCAGTATCGGGGACCGGCACCGCTGCGGGTGTACGCACTGTTGCGGCTGGCAAGGCGCAGGGGCGGAGCACTGGTGGCCGGCGTGCCCGGCTGCGCGGTGACTGCTGTGGTTGCCTGGGCGGACTGGGCCATCCCTAGGGCGTAGGCCAAGCTGGCGGCGCTGCCGGTGGCGAGCACGGTGCGGCGGGACAGGTTCTTCATTGATCGGTCCTTCGAGTGGGGGCTGGAGGCACTCAAAAGTATTCACCGGCTATATTCATGCGTCAAGCATTTAATTATTCTTGGGTCGTCCATCCTGGGAATGCGGCCCTCGTGGCAGACAGGCTGGCACACCTTCTCGCTCAGTGCGTTGGTCTTTGGCCAGATGCATACCCCGGTTTCAGAAGTGGCTCGTGGGCCGGCATAGACAGACCCAAGAGCAGTCAAATCGAGTTATGCCTGTGTCGGCCCTGAAACGTCGGGGGCTGGGGGCTACTGCTGAAGGGTCGGCCGGACGACGAGCTCATTGATGTCGACATTTGCTGGCTGCGCGACGGCAAAGGCGATAACGTCGGCCACAGCTGTAGCGGGAATCCCGAACTGTTCGGCTGCGGCGTGGGCAGCCGCTCGGACTTCGGGATTGCCGCCCCGGTCCGTTAATTCAGTCAGCGTGAAGCCGGGCGAAACCACGGTTACGCGCACGTCGGTGTTCTCCTGGCGGAGCCCTTCGGAGAAGGCCCGGACGGCGTATTTTGTAGCGCTGTACATGGCTGCGGTCGGGTCAACGCGCAGGCCAGCGACCGAGGCGACATTGATGATGTGACCTGCCCGCCGGGACCGCATGCCGGGTAAAGCACTTGCCACACCGTGAAGTACGCCGCGCAGATTCACATCGATCATGGAGTTCCACTCTTCGATGCGCAGATCATGCACGGGGGACAACGGCATGACGCCCGCGTTGTTCACGAGAACGTCGACTGGACCAAATTGCTCTTCGGCGGCTTTCACGAAATCCTTGAAGTCGGCAAGGTCTGTAACGTCGAGCCGGCGGTACTCTGCCTCGCCTCCATCGCGCTGGATGCCGGCCACGAGGGTCCGCAGTGAATCCTCACGCCGCGCGCCGAGGAATACCCTGTGGCCCTGGGCTGCCAGCGCGCGTGCAGTGGCCGCCCCGATGCCACTGCTGGCACCGGTGACGATGATGTTCTTTTGGTTTTGATGGTTCATGTTTTGATACTCATTCACTTGCGGATGCGGAAAGGACAGGTCTGCCTGGGAGTGCCGCACCTTGTCAGTACTTCCCAATGGGTCGGTGGCTGCTTACGGCAAGAATCAGCCTGCCCGTGACGGTCCGTGCTTCCATTTGTGCGTGTGCTTCGGCAGCTTCTTCCAACGGGAGCACGAGCACCGGGAAGGTCAGCTGACCGCTTGCGATGAGAGGCAGGACAGCACGTCCGGCGGCTGCCCCGCGTTCGGGGTTTTCGGAGAGCGCCAGCCCGGCGCTGAAGCCCAGGATGCCGATGTTGCTGCGCCAAATCCTGTTGGTGTCGACCATGGTGCCCGCGTCCTGTGCGGCGCTGCCGACGACAAGCATGCGTGCGTGCTGTGCCATGACGTCCAGCGTGGCGAGGCGATGGTCTCCTCCTACGGGGTCGATAACGAGATCGAATGTTTCGTCGTGGAGGGCGTCGGGAAATTCGTCGGAGACAATGACACGGTCCAGCCCGAGAGACATAGCAGCGTTAGCCTTGTCCCTGGTGCGGACGGTACCAACTACCCGGCTGGCTCCGAGCATTCGGGCGACGGCGGGAAACGCGGAGGCGAGGCCACCAATGACGCCGTGGACCAGCACGCGGGATCCGGCACGGATGTTGCCGACTTCGGTGAGTGCCATATAGGCGGTCGCGGCGTTGCCAAGTCCCGCGACCACTTGGACCGGATCAGCACCGGATCCTTCGAGTGAGACGACCAGCGCGGCCGGGGCGGATACGACTTCTGCGTATCCTCCGCTGTTCGGAAGGGTCACGGTTGCGACGTGCTCACCGATCGAGAGACCGGTAACCCCTTCCCCGAGGGCGCGGACCGTCCCGGTGACTTCGAGTCCCGGTACATAGGAGGGCTTGGGGACGTAGTCGAGGTTGGCGAATGTTCCTCGGCGGATGATGGCATCGATGAGGCCGACGGCTGCGTACTGGACATCAATGGTTATTTCCCCCGCGGCCGGCTCGGGGGTGGGAAGGTGGACTTCCTGGATGACTTCGGGGCCGCCTAGGCCGTGGTCGACATGCTTTTCATTGTGGTTGTCCTATCGGTGTTGGTTCTCGCCGGAATTGCCTAGACGTGCTCTGGCACGGTGCGTAACGACAGCTGGTTCCTGTAGTCCTGCGCCAGGTCCCGCAGCTGTTCGTCCGTCAGGTCCCTTACGCCGTGAAGGATGAAGGGGCTCAGCCATTGCATTCCGAGCCGGCGGGCTGTGGCTTGCAGCGGGATGAGGATGTCGTTGTAGTCCCACCCGTGGAAGCCGTCTGGGGAGTAAGCCTCCCCGGCGCCGCCGGTGCTGGTGGCAACCCGGAGTGTCTTGCCTGCAAGGGCTCCGGGTGACCCGGTGCCGTAGGCCCAGCCGCGGACAAGCACCTCATCGAGCCAGGTTTTGAGGAATGCCGGAGGCGCGTACCAGTGGGTTGGGTATTGCAGGACGATGTTCTCGGCCGCTTCCACCGCGGCCCTCTCGGCGGCAAGGTCGATGTGGCCGTCCGGGTACAGGCGTCTTAGGTCGTGCACCGTCAGATCCGGTGCATCCTCGAGCGCGGTTGCCAGGGCCCTGTTGATACGGGAAGCGGAAAGGTTGGGATGGTCCAGAAGGACCAGCGTCTTGTGATGTACAGCTGTCATGGTCGTGGTTCCATTTCATTGGAGGGGAAGCCGCAGCAGGGTGTGGACAGCGGTCGGTTCCACACTCTGCAGTCGGGTGGCAGGGCTGGGTTATTTGTTCAGGAAGCGGAGCAGGATTTCGTTGATCTCGCCACCGTGCGTCCAGAGCATGCCGTGCGGGGCGCGTTCGATTTCCACGTACTCAGCGGATGGAACACGCTTGGTGAACTGTCGGCCCGTTGCGCCTATTGGGAGGATGCGGTCCTCCGTTCCATGGACAATCAGGGCCGGGACGGTGATCTTCTCGACCTCGGCACGGAAGTCCGTCAGCCATGAGTCGACGACGGCGAACGAGGCGTACCAGGAGGAGCGGGCCGCAACGTTCCATGCGCGCGCAGGGCTTCCTCGCTGAGTCGGCTTCCAAGGGAGGTGTCCGTGTTGTAGAAATCCTTGTAGAAAACGGCGAACCAGGCGTAGCGGTCTTCGATGGCGGCGTTGCGGATGCCGTCGAACACTGAGGAAGGAACGCCGGTGGCGTTGTCCTCGGTTTGCAGGAGGAATGGTTCGAGGGAAGCAAGGAACGCTGCCTTGGCTATCCGTGCCTCGCCGTAGGTGCCGATGTACCGTCCCACTTCGCCGGTGCCCATCGAGAAGCCAACCAGGACGACCTCCTGCAGGTCCAGGGATTCGAGGACGGTGTTGAGGTCTGCAGCGAAGGTGTCGTAGTCGTAGCCGGTGGTCGGTTTGCTTGACCTGCCGAAGCCCCGGCGGTCGTAGGTGATGACGCGGTAACCGGCGTTCAGGAGGGCTGCGCTTTGCTTCTCCCATGACCCGCCATCCAGCGGGTAGCCATGGATCAGGACAACCGGCTGCCCCGTGCCGTGGTCCTCATAGTAAAGCTCGATGTCCGTGCTGTTTTCCGTACCGACTTTGATGAAACCCATTGTTCTGCTTCCGGTTACTTGTCCCGAACGGGTGCTTTTTCGGCCACTCGGTCCGGGTCACTGGATGGCCATCGACGGATTCGTAGAGGCTCTTGGAACGGGCGAGGCCGTCCATCAGGCTGGCTGGTCCACGGAAGGGAAGGCCGCCAATGTGCCAACCGTCAGTATGCAGTTCTTCGATGAGGACCCATACGACCTCGCGGAAAGCTTCGGATCCTTCAAACTGAACCATGACGTCGGTCAGTGCCGCCGCCATCCGGTGCTTTTCGTCTTCGGTGAAGACCCCGTCGACGAGCTTGACGTTTACGAAGGGCATTGCCTTCTCCTATTGTTGTGGATGCTCCGGTTTGCCCCGGTACGTCAAGCATCGTTCCTGGAAAGAATCAGCGGACCCGCTGATTCGGTCAGGAATCACACAATTAGCGTCAAGCTGTAGAAGTTACGCAGGGAGGTGGCCGCCGTCGCCGTGGCGCAGCATGAGTCGCTCGAGATATAAGGAGGGACTCATTCCGACTTTCTGCGTGAATACGCGCCTCAGTGTCTCTGCACTTCCGAATCCGGTTGCGGCTGCCGTTGCGGCAACAGTGGCTCTGCGTTGGAGCATTGCCTGTGCGGCTTCGATGCGTACCTTTTCGACATACCGGGCTGGACTGGTCCCGGTTGCCTCTTGGAACCTGCGGGTAAGGCTGCTGGCGCTGAGATTTGTCATGGCGGCCATGGCATCGATCGAGTAATCGGCGGCTGGTTCAGCTGTGATGCGGTCCAGCAGTTCCCTCAGGACGTGGTCCCGGGATGTGTTCGCGCTGACGGCAACCGAACGCTGTGATTGGCTGCCGGGCCGTTGGTTGAATATGACCATTTGCCGAACGACGGCGCGGGCTACTTCCGGACCATAGTCGTCCTCAACCATGAATAACGCCAGGTCCACGCCGGAACTGATGCCAGCGGAAGTGATGATCGGATCATCCTGCACAAACAACGCATCGGGGACCACGTTAACCAGGGGAAATGACTTTCTGAACCGCTCGACCTGGGTCCAGTGCGTTGTCGCGTTCCGGTAGTTCAACAAACCCGTGTGCGCCAGGAGAAAAGCGCCAGTGCAAACGGATGCAATCCTTGTGGCGTCGGTCGTCAGCTGGGCAACGGCGTCGACCAGTTCCTGCTCGAAGGGCTTGGCCACCATGCCGTAGGCCCCAGGAACGAGCACCGTTTCCAGGGCACCTGCCCGCGCGGCGGTGGTTTCCACCATCAGATAGTGGCCGTTTGCAGCCCGTTTGGCTTGGCCGTCCGCTGAAACCATGACCGTCTTATAGCCGGCGCCAAAGGCATTGGCATGATGGAACACGTCAGCTGGCCCGGCGATGTCCATCATCGTGACGTTGTCGTGGACCAGGAACCCGATGGTCCTGCCACGTTCACTCACTTCTCACCGCAGTCCTCGCATCCGGCGCTGCACACGCCTCCAGGCACTCCTTTGCGCGCCTTTCCAATCATGAATCCTGACCCGATAGTTCACAACAGGCCGCACTCTTTCCGCAGGTGCTCACCGGACTTACGGGATTGGCTCAGAAAGCAGGGCCTGGCGGCGTGAAGCGCGCGGCCCACCCGCGAATGCAACCGCTTGAGCAGCGGCTAGAAGGCGGGGTTGATTCCCTGGGCATGAGTTCTGCCCAGGTGAGCCTGCAGCAGCCCACCAGGCCAGGAGGATGGAGGTGCCTTCTCCGGGTTGCGCAGTGCCTGTTCTACGACTGTCTGGCCCAGGCACTGCTCGATCATCAGCCGGGGATACATCGCTTCGACCTCGGAACGGTGCTTCTCCGCGCGAGGCAGCAGGGTATCGTCCCCGAAGTCGGCCCGAACGCCGAGGCGGAGGTACCTTGCCACGGGTCCCCGGCGTTCAGCGATCTGAGGTGAGGTGTGTAGCGCAATCGCTTCCCAGACCGAGTCAACCCGGGTGGCTTTCCATCCGTAGGTGGTCAGGAACGCCGCGGCCGCGTCCGCACCTTCGACTTCAAACCGCTGGGGGCCGTCATACTCGTCGGCGGTCCCGGCATCGTGGAAAAGGGAAGCGACCCGCAGAGCTGCCACATCAACAGCGCAGTCCTCGTTTGCAGCGATGGCTCTGGCATACTCGAACACCCGGGCGCTGTGGTTGAAGACGGGCAGCTGCAAGAGCTGAACCAACAAATCCTCGGCAGCAGCAAGTACGGCGTCCTCGGTATTCATGGGAGTGGACCCTCTTGTACCTGAGTTCGTCATGTATCTTCCTTTTCGTGGCTGCGGGGTCGGCGTTTCACTCATCATCATGGACTACCCAAAACCAAACAGTCTGAAGTTCGTCGGACACCTCGCCTTAGCCTGGGCATTTCTTAGCGTAAAGGAATCCTCGCCTTGCGCCGCCAAGGACCGCGGAGAGGCTCCGCCACCTGTCCAGGGCTCGCGTACATTGGGGAGGCGGCGAAAAATCAGGCTTTCAGCCAATACCCCTGTCAGTGCGATCGGTCCGCCACCGGGGAACCCTGCCAGGGGAGGGGCGGCCGGAGCGCCGCAAGGCAACCGCATCCCGGATGCCTGCAGCCATCAGAGCGGATTTGTGAAATCAAGGAAGACGTTGTCAGCAAAGAGACCCTCAGGAAGCTCGCCGGTCTCCAGGAACTCAATGAACTTCCGCTACAGGACGGCCCGGGCCGCATCCGCGACTGGCTGATCTACGGGGGCGTTTCGAACTCTCTCCGGGCCGGATCCCTGCTCCATAGGGATCTTGGTGATCATCGTCCCGCTCATTCCGCTGCCATATTGGCCTGCAGAACCTCCATCGTCCTCGCCAGATCAGCCGTCGGAGTGACCTCGACGACCCGTGTTCCGGCTGACACAATGGGCACATGTCCCGGAGGGGCATAGTAGAAATCCCCGGCGACGAATTCTTCATCATGGTCTGAAGCGGAACGCAATCTTTCCGCTCCGGACCGTACCCCAGTGCTCACACTGGCACCGGTCCTCAGGCAGTCCGCGGAACAGTGGAGCGGAGTCCGCGTCGAGGTGGAACCGCTCGAACGCGACAGTGAACGGTCCCAGCTCGGCATGCCGGCCCTCCAGGGGCTCATCGCTGACGAGAACCGGTGCTTGCGCGTTGGTGATTTTTGAGTGACATACGGTTGCGCCGCAGGTGCTGGTTCCAGGGGAAGAGAGCGGAGCAGCGGTGCGGTCGCGTTCATCCGTCGTGGGGTGATGCGCACATTCCAGCAGTAGAGGCCGGTGGTGACGTCCCCTGCTTGAGAATGCTCCCGTTGGCCTGTTGAGGCATCATTCCCGGTTGCGGTGCCGTCGGAGCGCTTATGACCAGAAGTCGGACACTTGGGCAGTGTCCTCCGCCATCTCAAGGGCCTCCGTAACCTTGCCTCCGGAGATGGTGAACACGATGACCGTCCGCTGGTCCAGCGCCTTTCCGTCGCGCTCGGCGTGGTTGGACTGCACCCCGATCGTGTACCTGTCGCCCGCGGCAACATCGTCCAGGGTGAGCTTGAGTGTCCCCTCGGACCGTGAGAACAACTCACCGAAATACGCCAGGATTTCCCCGACGCCCTTTTTGTCTCCTGAAAGGCCACCGGTTCCACCGATATGCCAGATCGCATCCTCGGTGAATAGCTCCCGGAGCGTGTCCATGTCGCCTGCGACGAATGCGTCGTAGCCGCGCCGCACCAGTGCGACGTCTTCCTGTGCTCCCATTTCACACACCTCAGTCATCGTTGTGGGAATTTGGCGAGGCTACAGTAAGCCTAGGGCAGGGGCTTGTCGAGAGGCGAAGGGCCCGGGGCAGGACGGCAGTCTTCACATCCCGTATTCCTGTCGGTTATTGCTGGCAGATTCCAAAGATGGACGATGAGCTGCTGGTGGCCCCGGCTGCAACGATCAAAAAAATCGCCAACAGGACGGGTGTCCACGAGAACTTCCTCGGCAAACATGTGCCCCTTCCACTCGGGCACGAAGTCGGCGAACGTCGAGACTATACGGCCGGCGTAGACGCACTTTTCCGTGTTGATGCGCCTCGCGGCCGTCAAACGCCTGGGCATCGGTGGTACAGGCTCATGGACCTGGACCGGGCGGGAATCTACTGGCGGCTTGACCCGAGGCTGTCGGAGGACCAACAGACGGGAGTGGGTCTACTACCCGCAACGACATCCAGCAACGATGTTGAAGCCGACGGGGCCCGTCAGGAGCGGGTGTGAAGGTAGTGAAGAATTGCGCGCGCCGTTTGCTCCGGTGCGCTTATGTGTGGGCAGTGCCCTGTTGCCTGGAGCTGCACAAGGGTGCTGTGCTCCAGGTTCTGGTGCAGGTAGGCGCCCACTTCGGGCGGGGCTAGCCGGTCGTCGGAGCACTGCAGAATGAGGCAGTTGGTGTGCAGCTTTCTCAGTTCGGGGCGGGTGTCGGAGAAGAATGTTACTTCGGCGAAGTGTCGGGCGATGGCCGGGTCTGTCTGGCAGAAGCTGGCACGCAGGTCTTCCGCTAGTTCCGGCTCTTGGGGGTTGCCCATGATGATGGGTGCCAGGGCCGCGGCCCAGGCGAAATAGTCGCTGTCCAGAGCTGCCAGCAGGCCTACGATGTCTTCCCGGGAGAATCCGCCGATGTAGCCGTCGTAGGGGTCGTCCGTGTGGCGGGGTGAGGGAGCCAGCAGGATCAGGTGGGAAAAACGGGTGGGTTCCTGGTTTGCGGCGACGACGGCGATCATGGTGCTGACGCTGTGTCCGACCAGGATGACGTCCTCGAGGTCAAGGGCTGTGCAGATCTCCAGCAGATCCGTCGCATACCCTTTCAGGGATTCGTACTTTTCCCAGTCATAGGCGCTGATGTCGGAGTGTCCTGCACCAACGTGGTCAAAAAGCACCAGCCGGTACTCATTCATGAAGTAGGGGACCAGGTTCCGCCACATGGTTTGATCGCAGCCGAAGCCGTGGGCAAACATCAACACAGGCCCGTCCTCCCGGCCCATTAGGGTGACATTGTTCCGGGCGATTACCACAGCGTCTGCTTTGATCACTTTCTTACTTACCCTCACCTAGGGTGGCGTTCTTTCCCAGACTATCCACGGGAAACAGAGAAATCCTAGGGCTCCAGCCACTATGACCTTCACGGTGACGCCGATCCAGCCCATGGGAGACGACGTGCCTGCCGGGATTCCCAGGCCAGGCCGATCGAGCTCGGGGCCCAAGCTGGAACTCCGATACTGAACGCCCCGCCAATGTGATGCCTGGTTGCTGTCCTGTGGCGGTCCTAGGGCTTTGGATTCGTTCTTGCAGGGGACCAGCTGCTGGGTTGAGAGGCTGGAGTGCAACTTAGGGAACCAGCGCCGGGGTTCGGTAACTTCGTCCGGCTGCAGAAGTGATCATGCCACGCGGAAATTTCCGGTCCCCGGGGGCGGCGCGGCAGCGCCCTGGTTGTGCGGAGGATCCGCCCAGCTAACATCTCTCCCTCCAGAATGACACTAGGCGATCCAAGTGAAACCGCAGACCCGAGGCCGGTGCGTTCATGTCACGTCAGTGGGCCGTCTGGCTCACGAATCTCACGTCGGTTCCGGCGCCGATCTTCTGGGCGGATGTAGGAGTGTGAGACACCCTTTCGTGCATAGTGCTGCGGGCAATTCAGCCTTCTCAGTGGCCTTCGGAATACCTTGCCCCTGGGGAGCATCACGACCTGGCCGGTGCAGCCTCCCAGCTGGAGACGTGGCGTCTGCGGTACCTCATTCCGCTGCCCTCGTTGACGCGGGTCGGCCAACACCGCCCAGCGCCTGAATATTAAGGTGCAGTTTCGGAAATTCCTGCTGCGGTGGCCTTCACCTGTTCATGGGTCGGGGACCTTCTGAACCTTATCGTTGGGGAACAGGCGCAGAACTGGGTTTCGTTAGCTGTTGCGCTCCTTCACGGTTGAGCCGGGACTGACGACCGGAAGGTGTCAGTATTGGAAGTGAAGTAATTGTGCACATCGTAGAAGGTCAATTTCGGGGGCGCCGCAAAGCCCAGTTCCATGCTCAGAGGGCCGATCTTTTCCTGGGCGAAGGCGTCGAACTGCTCGCGGCTTTCCCACACATCGGTGACTTGGAATCCCTTATCCGTAGCGGTGGCCCAGTGGGATATTGAACCTGCGGGACCGGGACCGCCTGGGGTCAAGCCCATCTTCTTGTTGATCTCGTCGTATTGTTCAAGCGTCGTCCCGTCGAACTCCATGATGATTGCGACTGCCATGATCTTCTCCTTATTGGAGCGGGTCGGTTTTTTGGACCCGCAGGTGGTTGTCCGCCATGTCCAGCAAGGCGAATATAGAACCCCGGTCGAGGGGCTTATATACGTAATACTGCGTATGTCGGGAGCGGGCCAGATGGGGTAGCCCCAACCGCCGGCAGTCCCTTGAATGTGTTGAATCCCGTTCGCTAGCCTTGGGAAACCAGCCATTCGTTTTTGGGTGGGCAGAACAATGGATACTTTTGGGGACCTGGCCAGCGAGCTTGTCCGGCTGCCGGACCGCGGGACATATCTGAGAGCCGCCAGCGAGCTTCTCTCTAAGCTTTTCCCCTGTGATGGGCTTGCGTGGAATGAGTTGGACATGCGAGCGGTCCGGGCGGAGGTCTACGCGCGCCCCCAGACTCACCCATTCGGTGACCTTGCCCGGAAACTGCTTGAAAGTCGAAACGACCATCCGCTGGTTAGAAGCGATTTAGTTGACTCCATGACCGGGGTGTGGCGACCGCGCCGCCTCAGCGACGTTGTCTCCGACCGGGAGTTTTATGAATCGCGTCTTTACCGTGAGGGTTTCCGGGAAATGCGGATTAACCGCCAATTGTCACTGCGGGCCGCGCAGTTGGGCCCCGGAATTTTGCACAGTTGGGTCATGAACCGGTGGAACCACGATTTCAGCGACAAGGAAATGGACCTTGCCAGGGAAGTCCAACCCGTGCTGTGTCTCCTCGACACAGCCTATTCACATCCGCACACTTCAATGACGAACCCGTGGCCTGTTGACGCTTTTGGCCTGACGGACCGCGAGACAGAGATCCTGGCGCTTGTGGCGCAAGGCCTGAAAAGCACGGCAGTCGGCCATCTGCTGGGAATCAGCCCGCGGACAGTCACCAGACACCTGGAACACTCCTACGTAAAGCTCGGGTGCAACAACCGCGTGGATGCCGTCAGGCTGTTTACATCGACTTGCCGCCGTGCCCCGGGTACCAGTGACTTCCGCGCCCCGTGGTGAGCCGGGACATCCCCAGTCCCCGGCTCAGCTGGCCACATCCCTCGCACTTTATCGAACATGGTTTCCCGGGAACGTGCTTATCCGGCCGACCACCACCTTGCCGGACCAGACCTCGGGGTGTGCATCCACGACGTTGAGCATGCGGCTGAATCTTAACGTTTCCCCTTCGCTGAAGGAAGAACGACGACGGCGCTCAGCGCACGTAGTCAGCGCCAGTGATGTCGGTGGCAGCCCAGGCCGGTGCGGCGGCGTACGCAAGGATGTCCTCCCTCGCGGAGCCGCGTGCGATCCCCTTGGTCAGGGCGAGGAGTCCGCCTTTGGCAGCACCGTAGGCGCGGTGTTCGTCGTCGTCGCCCCGTGGGCGGAGCGGCTGGTGACGCATTTCAACCTTGGGCGCATGGAAATGCAGCAGCCGGGTCCGCCCCCAGTAGCGGCTGTCCGCAAACAAGTCATTGCCAAGCCTGGCAGGGGCTCTTGCTGGCCGGGTTAGGCTGCGGTGATTTCAAGGCTTCGTATCAATCCGTTGTGAAGGTTGAAGGTGTACTTCAGATCAGCAGTGGATCCGGGAAAGTTGCCTTCGAGGCGGTTCCACACGGCATATTGATCCGGCTCTGCCTGAGCGGCGCGCTGGAACGTGGTGGTGTACGCGTACTCTGTTGTGACGCTGGTGAGGAAGTGAAGTACTTCCTTTCTTGATGCATACCGGGTGCCATTATCGGTCACCTGCGGGTCTTCGATGAACACCTCAATTGTTTTCGGAGCCTTGCTGGCACGAAGGTAGGTCAAGATGCTTGTCGGCAGCTGGTGGCTCTGCAGGTCGAGCGGGGTGAAATTCGTGGACATGGGGTTCCTTATTCTTGAGACGGACGGACGGACGGACGGCCGGTAACGGCGTAGGTGTTAAAGGTGCTGCTTTCGGTCCGGTGCTCTAGGCCTGCTGTTCTGAGAGGAGTTCGAGGGTCAGGTCCCAAAGGCGTTCGGCGTGGGCGCTGTCCAGGGCATAGGGAGCGACACCGGTGTAGTCCGGACCGCGGTGGTCGACAAGGGGTGCTTCGTTGACGTCTTCGAAGTAGCGTCCTCCTATCCCTTCGAGAGCCGGTGCGGTGGCAACATACAAGGTCGTCGCTGCGCCCTGCTGCGGTGTTTTCCGGCGCTCGACGGGTGTGCGGAGTCCGCCGGTGTGGCGCTGCAGTTTAGTTGCTATCGCCCCCGGCATGACGGCGTTGGACGTGATCCCGTCATTGGCCCAGCGCCGGGTCAACCCCACTGCGAAAAGGGCTGCTGCTGTTTTCGATTGTCCGTAGGCGACGAAGGGGTCGTACGGGATGAAGTTGAAGTGGGGGTCATCGAAGAGGACGGGGGAGAAGAGGTGGCCGCTGGAGCTTAGGGATACGACGCGGGCGTTGCCGGCTTCGGTGAGAGCAGGGTGCAGGGCCTGGGCGAGCGCGAAGTGGCCGAGGTGGTTGGTGGCGAACTGCATTTCCCAACCTTCGGATGTCCGCTCCAGCGCTGGCAGCGCCATGATTCCTGCGTTGTTGACCAGGACGTCCAGCGGTCCGCGCCACTGATGAGCGAAATCGGCGATGGTTGCCATGTTGGCCAAATCGAGCCTGGCAAGATGAATGTTGTCGTTGCCTGTCCCGGCGCGCAGGTCTGCCACCACCGTGGCGGCCGCGTCCAGGTTCCGGACCGCGAGGGTGACCTCGGCGCCGATGGCGGCAAAGGCGCGGGCTGTTTCGATGCCAATGCCTGACGCGCCGCCGGTGATAACGACCCGTTTGCCGGTGAAGTCGATGCCGGCGCTGACATCTGAAGCGGTGGAATTGAATCCGAATCCTGAGTTGATGGATGACATGGTGTCTCTGCTTTCCAGGGGGAGTACTGATACTGGGAGCGCCTAGGCCGGCGATGACCGGCACTTCGCGGCGGTGCTGTTTCAGTGTGCTCCGGCTGGAAAAGGACAGGTAGATCCCCCTGCTTCATATGAATGCCAGGGCTACCCTCCGGGAATTACCCCTTCCAGGGTGTCACGGTGGGTTTCGACCGCCGGCTTCCTGGCGGGGTGGTCTTCAAGGCGTGATGTCCGCCCGGGAGATGGAGGCGAGGCGTTGCAGGGCCTGCTCGGACGGGCTTCCGGGTTTGGCATGGTGGATGACCAGCAGGTGCCCGTTGGTACCGCTGACACCGAGTTTTTCGTGGAATAGTTCCAGCTCGCCCACGACAGGGTGGTGCAGGAGGCGGTATCCGGAGACCTTTGGCCGCACGTCGTGGCGGTTCCACAATTGAAGGAAATACGCGCTGCGTTCAGCCAGGTCCATGACGAGCGATTTCAGCTGTGGGTCGTTGACATGCGAACCTGCGGAAGCGCGCAGGCCTGCGACGGCCTCCTGCATGACCGTTTCCCAGTCCTCGTAGAGCGCCTGCTCAGCCGGGTCGAGAAACGCTGCCCGCAGCACATTGGTGCCCGGGGCATTTCGAGGCGACAACGCTACGGCAAGGGGGTTGGCGGCGAGCACGGTCATGAACCGGTCCTGGACGAACGCCGGCACGTGTCCCAAAGTGACAAGCAGGTCCGAAAGCGCTGGGCTGACGCCCTCGGCGGCAGCAGGGACACCGGCAGGAGCGGCTAGCGGAGCCTGAGCGGTGGACGACTGGGCAAGCCGGTGCAGGTGCAGGGTTGACGGCGGATCCAGGCGTAAAGCGCGGGCCAGCGAGTCCAGGATCTGCGGAGAGGGATGGTGGTCTTTGCCCTGTTCCAAACGTACGTAGTAATCCACGCTGATTCCGGCCAGGCTGGCGACCTCTTCCCGGCGCAGCCCCGCCACCCGCCGTCGTCCATAGCTGACGAGCCCTGCCTGCTCGGGTTGTACCAATTGACGACGCGCCTTCAGGTACTCGCTCAGGGCAACATTCCTTCCCAAGGGGTCAGGCCCGGCGCCGTACGGAACTAACCAACGGGGTACGTGCCAATTCAGCCGGAGGGCGCGCCACCGAGGCCTGGTTATGTGCCATGGATTCAGCATACGGAATGCTGACGGACAGGACGGGCTCGAGTGGCCCCGCGGAGGCGCTGCTTCTCAGGTGGGGGGACAAAATCTGGGGCGTTGGACCTCGCTAAGCGTCATGCCTAAAGCCCCTGATGCCGCGCCACCTGCCATGGTTGTCTTGACGGCATGATCAGCAGAGATGCCGCCCTTCGGGCGGTAAAGGGCTTTCATACTGCAGCATGGTTCAGCATCGAGGCCTGCATGGTCTACCTGCTCTATGCGGGGTTTTCTGGAAAGAGCGATAGGCGCGCGGCGGTGGCTGCTGCAGTTGTGGGCGGGGAAACCCTGGTCTTCGTGGTGAACGGCTTCCGTTGCCCCCTTACCCCGCTCGCACAACGCCTGGGTGATCCCCATGGATCTGTAACGGACATTTACCTGCCGCGTTGGTTCGCCCATAACCTCCCGGCCATCCATGTACCCCTCATTGTCCTCGCTGTGGCCCTGCACAGAAGAAATTTCAGGAACCGCTCCGCAACGCAGCCCAGGCCTGGAAACCCCCGATAAGGTCAGTGGCACGGCTCAGCCCCAGCCGTTGCAGGGTGTGGGCAGCGAGGCTGGAGCTGTAGCCCTCGTTGCAGACCACCACAATCCGCCGGGCCGGGTCGTTGGCGATGGGGAGCCGGTGGGGGCTGGAAGGGTCCAGCCGCCACTCAAGAACGTTTCGGTCGATAACCACTGCTCCAGGAAGGTCACCGTCGCGCTCCCGTTGCTCGACCGGACGCGTGTCAACAACGAGGGCGCCCGCGGACATCTCCTGCTCAAGATCCGCGGGCTGGACCCGCTGAAGCCCGGCGCGGCTCTCTATCAGTAACTGCTCGATCGTGACGGTCGCAGGGGAACCGCCAGGATCCAGTCCGTGTTTGCCGCTCGTGGTGCCCTCGTTGGCGATATGGCGCTGTTCCATCATTTCCTCGCTTTGCCTGCTGATCTGGGACCCTAACAGTTCCACCATCAAGCGGAACGACGAGCCATATGCTCCTCGGTTCCCAGACTATGGC
Organism: Arthrobacter sp. SAFR-044; assembly: GCF_059414985.1. Taxonomy (NCBI): domain Bacteria; kingdom Bacillati; phylum Actinomycetota; class Actinomycetes; order Micrococcales; family Micrococcaceae; genus Arthrobacter; species Arthrobacter sp. SAFR-044. The sequence goes on from NZ_JBPFDN010000005.1 coordinate 180,164, forward strand.
CAATAGCCCTGGTGACCGGCTGTTTGTGCACAGCCGTCTTGCCTGCATCAGGCGGCCTACCTAGCGACGGCGTTCCAGGAGCCACGATGGATCCACATCCGGTTCTTGGCGGTGCCGCAGCCTCCTGACCAAGATGATGATCGGCAGCAACAGCAGTTGCAGCAACCCGCCAGCGACCAGCAGAGCAACGACCAAGACGATAACCGGAAGGTAGAGGAGGAAGGCGCCGGTGATTGCGGCAAGATATCCGGCAAGGAACCCGAGGATCGTCCCGGTATCCATGACTGCTCCCAAGAACTAATCACCCTCAATGGGTGGCACTGAACTGTACGTGGCGTGGCCCTGAGCCGGCGGCACTGAACCGCGGGACCAATTTGCGGGCGGTGCAGGACTTCAATGGCGGACTTTTCTGAGTCTCAGCCGGCGCCGCCGGCCAGGGCTTTGGCCTGTCACGGAACGGACCCGGCGCCATGGCCTGTGGGACCGGGGAGTGGTAGGCGCAGCGGGAGGTGGCGCTGAAGCTACCAGCGAAGAGCCTCTTCTGCGGCGGCGTAGCTTCATCAGGACGAAGGCAGTCCCGCCAACCCAGGCGAAGGCAGCAAGGAGTATCAGGACGACGGCGTCAACCGTGTTCATGACGGACACTTCGAGGAAAGCGCGGGATGCATCCGCGGAAGCCTGTGCGGGGGGTTGGGTCAGCGCTGGTAATCATGGGCCTGGCTCTTGCTGGCTGCCGATTCGGCTGGCTGCATAACCCGGTACGTCAAGTTTCCGCTCATCCGGCAAAGGAGGCAAGGGCACAATCATGCCGGTGCCGGCGCCGGGCCACGCAGGCGCCGGCTTGGAAGCGGGGCGGGTTTCCCCGGCTGAGCGTTCGACGGCGTGGGCTGCTTTCGGGTGATCGGGGGCCCGGCCGCCGTGGCCCAGGCCTGCCCAGGCCTGCTGGGCAGCCAACCCAGCTTCCGAAGGTTACGTCCCCTTTCCTGCCTGCCTCACCGGGGACTTGTGCCCGGGCGCCTGTCCGGCTGCCACTGGCCTGTCACCGCCGCGGCGCAGGCTGAGCATCACCAGGCCGGCAGCGAGCAGGCAGCATGCCAGGAAGATGGACGTGGCAAGGAAGCTGCCGTGCGTCAGGTCCTGCAGGTAACCACCCACGTAGGGTCCGACGAATCCGCCGAGGTTGCCAACTGCGTTGATCAGGCCCATGGCGGTGCCGGCGACGGCCACCGGCATGGCACGGGATGCGGACGCCCAGAACGGGCCGTCGTAGGCAAGGGCGCCGGCGACGGCGATGCTGATCAGGGTGACCGCAAGGAACGGAAGGTTGTCTCCGGTTGCGACCGAGATGACCAGGGCGACAGCACCCACGGCCATCGACAGCAGCACGTGGGTGGAGTAGCGGCCGGAACGGTCGGCTGCTTTGGCGTTGTACCAAAGGCCGAACATCGCCAGAACATAAGGAATGGCGGTGATCAGGCCCACCTCTATGGAAGATCCGGAGGTGATCGTCTTGATCACGTGGGGGAGCCAGATGTTGATGCCGTAGAAGCCGATCTGGATGAGGAAGTACACCAGCGTCAGCCGCCACACCACTGCGTTGGACAGGACGTGGCGGAGGCCGAGCTTTTCCTGCTGGGGATGCGCTGCAGCATCAGCGGCCAGGCCCTTTTCGATGTAGTCACGCTCCTCGATGGAGCACCACTTCGCTTCGCGGGGGTGGTCGGCGATCAGGGCCCACCACAGGGGTGCGGCGATAACGAACGGGAAGATGCCTTCGATGATGAACAGCCACCGCCAGTCCGAGAACGACAGGATCCACCCGGAGAGGGGCGCGGTGATGATCGAAGCGATGGCGATGTTCATCATCCAGAACGCGTAGGCCCGGGCCCGTTCGGCGGCGGGGAACCAGTGGCTGATCAGGACAAGGATCGCGGGCCAGATCCCGGCCTCGGCGACGCCAAGGAAGAAGCGCACCACGAGCAGCTGGGTGAAGTCCTGGATGAACCCGGAGAGGACAGCCAGGACGCCCCAGACGAGCACCATGATTCCCACGAACTTCTTGGCACTCCAGTGTTCGGCGAGGTGGCCGCCGGGTATCTGCAGGACGAGGTAGCCGATGAAGAAGATACCGGCGGCCAGTCCCTGTTGGGCGGCGTCTATGCCCAGGTCCTGGTGGAGGCCGTTAAGGGCGAACCCAATATTGGTCCTGTCCATGAACGAGATGATGTAGACGATGATTGCGACGGGAATCAGCCTTTTCCAGCGGGCATTGCCCACTGCCGGTGCTGACGTAACGTTGCGTGCCATCGGAATTGCTCCTTTGCAATATGGCCTGTCAGAAAGCACCCCCAGCGTGCTGTTGCTCTCCCGCGGACCCAGGCTGGCCAGCTTTCCGTGCAGGACGGAAGGAGCAGGACTGTTGGGGGGGCTGCGAGCGCGGCGAAATCCAGATGCGTCGGTTTGCGGCGGTCCTCCCACACGAACCACTCTATTATTCAACGGCAACTATTGCGTTAACGCAAGGATCTCCTTCCGTCCTGTCGGTCAGCCCGTTCTCGCACGGGCTTCCGGTGATCGGAGTGCCGGGAGCCGGGCAACGGCGTGTCGCTGTGGCGCGAGCGTCCGTGCTCGAGTTGCAGGGCGCAGTGGATAAGGGGGAAGTGGCTGAAAGCCTGTGGCATGTTTCCGAGTTGCCGGTTCTTCCCCGGGTCCCATTCCTCGCTCAGCAGGCCTACGTCGTTTCGGAGGGTGAGCAGGCGTTCGAAAAGCTCCGTGGCCTGCTCCTTGCGGCCGATCCCCAGCAGCGCGTCCACGAGCCAGAAGGAGCAGGCCAGGAATACTCCTTCGGTCCCGGGGAGCCCATCATTGCTCGCCTCGGGGTGGTAACGCAGAACAAAACCATCCTGCGTGAGGTTTTTCTGGATGGCCTCGACGGTGCCCACGACGCGCGGATGGTCGTGCGGGAGGAACCCGACGCGGGGGATGAGCAACAGGCTGGCGTCGAGTTCGGTGCTGCCGTAGGACTGGACGAAGGTGTTCTGTTTTTCGTTGAAGCCGTGGGTCATGACGTCGTCGTGGATGTGCTCCCGCAGCGCGGCCCAGCGATCCCGGGGACCTGGCAGCCCGAATTGCTCTACTCCCTTGACCATCCGGTCTGCGGCCACCCAGCACATGACTTTCGAATGGGTGTTGTGGCGGCGTGGTCCGCGCATCTCCCAGAGCCCATTGTCGGGCTGGTCCCAGGCCCCTTCGAGGTATTCCATGAGGGCGACCTGGATATCCCAGGAATCGTCGGCGGTGTCCGGGAAGGCCGCCCGCGTAAGGGAGAGCCCGTCCAGGACCTCGCCCCATACATCAAGCTGGAGTTGCGGTGCGGCTGCGTTGCCGATCCGGACAGGTTTGGAGCCTTCGAACCCTGACAGCCATGGCAGTTCGGTTTCGGGGAGGCGGCGGGTGCCGTCGATCCCATACATGATCTGAAGGTCGGCGGGGTCGCCCGCGACGGCGCGGAGCAGCCATTCGCGCCAGGCGGCGGCTTCTTCGGTGTAGCCTCCGGCGAGCAGTGACTGCAGGGTCAGGGTTGCGTCCCGGAGCCAGCAGAACCGGTAGTCCCAGTTCCTGGATCCGCCGGGGTCCTCGGGGAGTGACGTAGTGGGTGCGGCCACGATGCCGCCTGTGGGGGCAAAGATGAGCCCTTTGAGGGTGATTATGGACCGCTCGACCGCGTCCTTGTACTTTCCGTCCAGCCTGCTGCGGCCGGTCCATTTCTGCCAGAACTCCTTCGTTACCCGCAGCGCCGTGTCTGGATCGGTTGGGCGCGGGGCTGGTTTGCTGCTCGGAACCCAAGTCAGCACGAAGGGCACCTGTTCGCCGGCCCGGACGGTGAATTCGCTGACCGTGCGCATGTCCCTGCCTTGCAGCGGGGCTGCGGTGGTGAGGTAGGCGGCGTCCGGACCTGCGATGGCGCTCAGGCCGTGATCATTGCGCCGCACCCACGGCACGATGTGCCCGTAATCGAAGCGCAGACACAATTCCCCATACATCTGCACGCTGCCGCTTATCCCTTCGACGATACGCACCATGTCCGCGGCGTCGTCGCGGATGGGCATGAAGTCGATGACTCTCACGCTTCCATTGGATGTTTCCCATTCGGTTTCGAGGATCAGGGTGCCCGGGCGGTACTGGCGGCGGGTGCACTTATGTGCTCCGGCGGGGGCCAGGAGCCACCGGCCGGCGGCCGGGGTGTCCAGTAAGGCTGCAAAGCAGGCGGGGGAGTCGAAATTGGGCAGGCATAACCAATCAACTGACCCGGCTGTGCTGATCAGAGCCGCCGTGTGCAGGTCCCCCACGAGTGCGTAATCGCTGATGTCAGACATGGCTGCCCTTCCTTGTTATAGCGTTGCGCGGTTGGAGTGGGAGGGGTACAGGGCGGCGGCCGGCCCCGCGCACGGCCACGATGGCCGCAATCACCGCCGCTGCGACGCCGGCCGCAGCCAGGATCGGGCGGGTTCCTCGTCTCGTCCTGGACACCGTGACGGGGTGGACGTGCCCGGGTGCGCCGGTGTGGCTGATTTCGTTGGCTGGCACGTCCCAGTCGGTGGGGGAGGGGAAGGTTCCTGCCGGGAGTTTCTTTTGGCGGAGCTTCCGGCGGGAGGCGAGGCGGTCACGGACGTTCTTGTTGGGGGCGGACACGGCATCGTCCGCCGCGATGGCTGCCGGGAGGTCGATGATGTAGGGCTCGCCGTAATAGGCCGAGGAGGCTACGGATTCAAGCCACGTGGCGGGCGGTGTCTCAACACCTTGGGTGGCGAAGGCGGACCGCAGGCTTTCCAGGATCTCGTGCAGGCTTTTGCCTTTGGCGTTGTTGGTAACGTCGAAGATGGCCAGCTGGAGCCTTAGCTTGGCTTCTGCGGCCGGGTCCTTGGCGGCGGGATCCTGCCCGGTGGGATCTGCGCTGAGGGGCTTTGCGTTGACGGGGCCGGCCTTGTGTGGGTCGCTGCTCATGGGGTTCCTTTCGGTCATGGTTCAGCCCCCTACCTGGTCCACCGTGAAGGCGGCCAGGAATCCGGCGGCGGCGATGAGGCCGGTGAGCAGGTGGTGCTCCTCGAAGGCCTCAGGAATCATCGTGTCGGCCAGCATGGCCAGGATGGCTCCCGCCGCCACCGCGGTAATGAAGGCCACAACTTCCCCCGGTGCATCCTGCAGGACCAGGAAACCGATCAGGGCGGCGATCCCCGACAGGACGGCGATGCCCACCCAGACCCCAAACACGTATTTGGCACTGCGGCCTGCCTTTTTCATGCCCGCCGTGCTGGAGAGGCCTTCCGGGACGTTCGAGATGAACACGGCCGCCAGCATGGCAGGGCTGACGGCGCCGGCAGTCACCAGGCCCACGCCCAGGACCACTGATTCCGGGATCCCGTCCAGCAGGGCCCCGACGGCGATGGCGGTCCCGCTGCCTGGCTTCTGTTGTTCCGATGGCTGTTTCCCGCCCGACCGTTTGCGGTGCTTGGCTCCTTTGAGGGCAAGCAATGCGTTCGCAGCGACGTAGACGACGGCGCCGGTGGCGAATCCGCCGATGGTCGGCCACAGGCCACCGCCGTTGACGGCTTCTTCCACCAGTTCAAAGGCAAGGGCCGAGATCAGCACACCGGCGCCAAAGGACATCACGGAAGACACCACCTTGGCGGGGATCTTCCACTTCCACGCCAGCGCGCAACCCACCACCAGTGCTGCCCCGGCGATAGTGCCCCACATCCAGGCCTGCAGCCACATCGGCATCAGGCGACACCCGCCGTCGGACGTTTCCTCAGGCTATTGCCCACGTTCTTCACTGTTCAGTCCTCTCGTATAGCCGGCCGGGACACCTTAGGGGACCCGGTATTGCTCAGCATCGCTACTGCGGAACTGCAGCCCGTTGCCGGGGCCGTCGCCGGGGCATATCCACCCTCCGGCGGGGTCCAAGGTTCCGTCGAAAAAGAGGTCCTCGATGCGGACGTGGTCGTGGAACCACTCCAGGTGGCGGAAGTTGGGAGTGGCAACGGCGACGGCGGCGCTGAGGTGGGGAGCGCAGTGGCCGGAGAGCTCCAGGCCGTGGGCGGCGGCCACAGCAGCGATGCGTAACCATTCGCTGATCCCTCCACACCTGCTCACGTCCGCCTGGAGGCAGTCGATGGCATCGGCCGCGCACATACGCTGGAAGTAGGGGAGCCCGGTCCCATATTCGCCGGCGGCGACATCCGCTTCCACGGCGTTCCGGACAACCCTGAGCCCGGCCAGGTGGTCACTGGAGACCGGCTCTTCGAACCAGGTCACGTTCTCGGCAGCAACCGCCTGCATGACGCGGATCGCCTGCTTGGCGGTATAGGCGCCGTTGGCGTCAACGAAGAGTTCCGTGCCAGGGCCGACGGCGGCACGCGCCTGGCGGATGCGCGCCAGGTCCCGCGGCACGTTGGTTCCGCCATCCTGGCCGACCTTGATCTTCACCCGCGGGATGCGCTGGCCAAGGGCCCAGCCCTCCAGCTGCTTCCGCAGCTGGTCTTCGGAATAGGTAGTGAACCCGCCGCTGCCATAGACGGCCACCTGGTCCCGGACGGCGCCGAGCAGCTGGTGCAGCGGCAGGTCCAGGAGGCGGGCTTTCAGGTCCCAGAGCGCGCAGTCGACGGCGGACACGGCATAGGAGGCCAGCCCGGTGCTTCCCGGGTTGCGCACCGCACGTGCCATCGCCGCCGCCGCTGCGGGCACGTCCAGTGCGTCCACGCCGCAGACCGCGGGGCCGAGGAGTTCCTCCACCAGCCCCGCCGCTGCGGCGGGAGCATAGGTCCAGCCCAGGCCGGTTTTCCCGCCCGCTGCTGCCTGGACCAGCACCATGGTGGTGGAGTCCCAGCTGAACGTGCCGTCCGCTTCCGGACCGTCCGTGGGGACGGTGTAGGCCGCTGCCCGGACGGCGGTAACGGGAGCGTCCGTTTGGCTCGTGGCGCGACTTGCCAAGGGTCAGCCCTCCTTGTGCGGCAGGAACTCCTGGATCTTGGTCTTGACCCCTTCCTTCACCACGCCCCAGGCACTGTCATCGCCTTTGATCATGGCCTCGGCGGTCTTGCGGGCCTGCTCAAAGGTGGCGTGCGGCGGGATCGGCGGAATGTCGGGATCTGTCCGGACGTCCAAAAGTGTGGGCCGGTCCGCGGCGAGGGCCTTTTCCCAGGCCGGCCCGACGTCGTCGGGATTGTCCACGTGGATGCCCTGCAGCCCAAGGCTTTCGGCGAAACCGGCATAATCGACGTCGGGCAGGGCCTGGGATTCCCGGAAGGCGGGGACTCCGCCCATGGCGCGCATTTCCCAGGTGACCTGGTTGAGGTCGTTATTGTGCAGGACGGCGACCACCAGGCGGGGATCATCCCATTCGTGCCAGTAGTGTTTCACCGTGATGAGCTCGGCGAGTCCGTTCATCTGCATGGCGCCGTCGCCGGCGAAGGCGATGGCCGGCCGGCCCGGGTGGGCGAACTTGGCCCCGATGGCGTAGGGGACGCCTGGCCCCATGGTGGCCAGGTTGCCTGAGAGTGAGCCGCGGACCGAACCCCGGAACTTGAGCTGCCGCGCGTACCAGTTTGCCGAGGAGCCCGAGTCGGCGCTGAGCATGGCGTTCTCCGGAAGCCGGGTGGAGAGCTCGGCGAACAGCCGCATGGGGTTGACGGGATCGGCGCTGACCATGGCCTCGTCGTGCATGGTTTCCCACCAGCGGCTGACAGATGATTCCAGGCCTTCCTGCCAGGACCGGTCCTTCTTCTGGTCCAGGTGTGGGATCAACGCGCGCAGCGCGGTGCCGGCGTCCGCGACGATGTTGAACTCGTTGGTGTAGCGCAGGCCGATCATTTTAGGGTCCACGTCGATTTGCACGCCCCGGGCCTGGCCGGGCTCGGGCAGGAACTGTGTGTAGGGGAAACTGGAACCCACCGTCAGGAGGGTGTCGCAGTCGCGCATCATCTCGTAGCTGGGCCGGGTGCCCAGCAAACCAATGGATCCCGTGACGTACGGCAGGTCGTCGGGCAGCGAATCCTTGCCCAGCAGGGCCTTGGCTACGCCCGCTCCCAGCAGTTCTGCCACTTCCCGCACCTCAGCGGCCGCCCCCCGGGCACCCTGCCCAATGAGGATGGCCACCTTGGTGCCCTCGTTAAGGAGTTGGGCCGCACCGCGGATCGATTCGCTGTCCGGCTGGATCTCTGGCCAGCGGATTCCCACGCTGGAGGGCACCATCTTGAACTCATGGGTGGGCGCGGCATACTCCAGTTCCTGGACGTCAGCGGGGATGATCACGGCGGTGGGGGCCCGCTGCGCTTCGGCGATCCGGATGGCCCGGTCGATGACATTGGGCAATTGCTGCGGGACGGTGACCATCTGGACGTAATCGGAGGCGACGTCCTTGAACAGGGTCAGCAGGTCCACCTCCTGCTGGTAGGAACCGCCCATGGCGCTTCTGGCGGTCTGTCCCACAATGGCCACCACCGGAACGTGGTCCAGCTTGGCGTCGTAAAGGCCGTTGAGCAGGTGGATCGCCCCCGGTCCGGAGGTGGCCATGCAGATGGCCGGGCTGCCGCCGAACTTGGCGTAGCCCACGGCCTCAAACGCGGCCATCTCCTCGTGCCGGGCCTGGATGAATTTCGGCTGGTTGCCCGCCTTGCCAAAGGCGGCAAGGATGCCGTTGATGCCGTCTCCGGGGAAGCCAAAGACCTTATCCACGCCCCACTCGCCCAAACGGGAGAGCAGGTAGTCAGCCACTGTAGTTGCCATGATCAGTCTTCCTTCACGCTCATCGCGGCGCCCAGGCGGGCACCTTGGATCAGGTCCCTGGCGGCGCGGGCTGCCAGGGCCATGATGGTCAGGGCAGGGTTTGCGCTGCCCTGTGTCGGCAGGACGCTGCCGTCGGTGACCAGCAGGTTGGGTACTGCGAAACTCCGCAGGTTCCGGTCCACCACTCCTTCACGCTCGCCGGCGGCCATCCGGGCACCGCCCACCAGGTGTGCATAGCGGTTGATGGTGATGACTTCCTGGGCCCCGGCGGCCGTCAGGATCTGCTCCATCACCTGTTGCGCTGCGGACATCAGCTGCCGGTCGTTGTCGCACTGGCTGTAGCTGAAGCAGGCCACAGGGATGCCGCTGCGGTCCGTTTCGTCCGCAAGGGTGACCCGGTTCCCTTCGAAGGGGAGGAATTCGCAGAGGGCGCCGAGGCAGGCCCAGTGCGGGTAGTCGCTCATGTACCGGCGGAGGGCGGCGCCCCAGTGTCCCTGTGCTGCCACATGTTCGGCCCAGGTAATGGGAAGCGGGGAGACGCACTGGACGGAGAACCCCCGCTTGTACGGCTTTGCCGGGTTTGTCTCGTAGAAGTCCTCGGTACTGACTTCGGGTGGAGGGGCCTTCCACATCCGCACTTCGGCCTGGAACCGCCCGCCGGTTTGAGGCGCGCCCTGCACCATCAGGTAGCGGCCCACCTGGTCGAAGTCGTTGCACATTCCGTCCGGGAAGCGCGGTGAGGTGGAGTTCAGCAGCAGCCGCGGAGTTTCGATCGAGTAGCCGGCCACCGCCACAAGGCGGGCGCGCTGGAACCTTTGAACGCCCCCGTGGAGGTATTCGACGCCGGTTGCCAGGCCCGTGCGTTCGTCCAGTCGGATCCTGGTCGCCATGGAGTCGGGCCGGATTTCGGCGCCGTGGGCCAGCGCGTCCGGGACGTGCGTGATCAGTGGTGAGGCCTTGGCGTTGACTTTGCAGCCCTGGAGGCAGAAGCCGCGGTAGATGCAGTGCGGGCGGTTGCCGAAGCGGCCGTTGGCGATCGCCACCGGTCCCACCTTTGCGGTGATGCCGCACGCGTTCGCGCCTCTCAGGAACAGGTCCCCGTTGCCGGAAACCGGGTGCGGGCGGTGGGGGTAGCTGTGCGGGTCTCCCCACGGCCAGTGCTCTCCGGAAACGGGCAGCTCGCCCTCGATGTCCTCATAGAACGGCCGCAGGTCGGCGTACTCCAGCGGCCAGTCGGCCCCCACTCCGTCCGCACTGAAGGTGCGGAAATCGCTGGGATGGAAACGCGGGGTGTACCCGGCGAAATGAACCATGGAGCCGCCTACGCCCCGGCCTGAATTATTGGAACCCAGCGGGACGGGATCTGAACCAGTGATCACCCGCGGTTCCGTCCAGTACAGGTGGTGGGAGCCGGCTTCGTCGCTGACCCAGTCCTGCTCGGGTTCCCAGAACGGCCCCGCGTCCAGGCCCACCGCACGCCACCCGGCGCGGGCAAGGCGCTGGAGCAGCGTGGCGCCGCCTGCACCGCAGCCCACGATGACAATGTCCACTTCGTCATCGTCACGGTACCGGCGCATGTCCTCGCGCAGCCGCAGGTTGCTGCCGGGGCCGGCGGGCAACAGCCACGCCGACTCATTGCGCCCGCGGAGGCTGCTCACCGGTCGGCCCCGCTGGTGGGGTCCGCACCGGGGCGGACGTCACGTACCTCGAACGGTTCCAGCCTGTCCACGCCAAGGTTCTTATAGCCGCGCGGATAGGCCGGCCCACCAAACCCGATCTCGTCCCAGGCCAGCGGATGCGAGTAGAACGCAGTACAGGCATACCGGGTCCACAAACTCCATACGCGGTCCGCCGGCAGGCCCTGCCAGAGTTCCTGGTCCAGATCGCAGATGTCCTGCAGGAGTCCGGCCTGCTGCCCTGCATCCAGGCGGGCGAAGATGCAGCCGGCGCGGGAGTTTGCTTCGCGGTCCAGCGCCGCGAGGGAAACACGCCACGCCTCGCCGTCGCGCGGCATGTTCCCGTAGTGCCAGCCATCGGTTTGCTCCTCGGCCAGGCGGGCGTCCACCATGTTCACCACCGGCACCCGTGGCTCCGCATGCTGGTCCAGCAACTGGTCGAAGAGGGCGCGCGCCGCCGCTTCCTCCGCCGGGGTGAAGAAGCGCACGTCCGGAGGCAGGCCCAGCCTGGACTGTACGACGGCGGCAGTTGCGTGGTCCCAATGCTTCGCCTGCGCGAGGGTGCTGAAGCCCGGGTACCGGCCGCCGCCGTCGTCCTCGCCCAGGGGGAGACCGGTCACGGTTCCCTCCTCAGGACTGAGGCCAGCAGGCCCATCCCGCCCACCAGGGTGACCAGCAGCGGTGCGAACAGGGGCGGGCCCATCTCCAGGTTGTAGCGCAGGTTGGACAGGCCCCCCGGCTTTTGCCGGATGCCGCGCAGGTGCAGCCAGGTTCCCTGCAGGCCATTGGCGATGATGGCGGCGCTGGCCAGTGGAAGCGCCGTCTTTGCCATGCGCCGGCTGAAGACACCCGCGACCCCGGCCGCTGCCCCCACCGGTCCCAGGGCCACTGGGACCCACATCCACTTGTTGCCGAAGCTGGCCTTGTCATGCTCAAGGAAGATCTCGGCAGCAGTCACCAGGGCGCCTGCCGCCGTCAATCCGGAGAGCGAACGTTCGAACCGGCCGGTCTGTACGTTCCTGATGAGCCGGTCGATTCCACTGACCGTGCTTGCCACAGAATCTTTTGCCTGTATTGTTCTCACGATTCTCCTTACCTGGACTGACTGTCCCGCACCGGTCCCGTGGAAGCTTCAAACTTTGCGGGGAAGCAACTATCGGAGGAAACTGGTGCCCATGGATACAGTTGGCGGATCTGAAACAATCCCGGAACCTTCGAGCCGGGAAGTTGAAGCGGTGATGCGTGCTGCCGATACCCTTTTGCGTGTGGTGGCCCGCTCTGTCGCTGAGGTGGAGGATGTAGTGAATACCCCGCAACTGCGGGTCCTGGTCCTGATCCACAACCGGGGGCCGCAGAACCTCGGCGGAGTCGCCGCCGAACTTGGCGTGCATGCCTCGAATGCGACGCGGATCTGTGACCGGCTGGTAGCTGCTGAGCTGCTGCAACGGCGGGAGGACCCGGCAGACCGGCGATATGTCCGGCTCGAACTCACAGCGGAAGGCAATGCGCTGGTGGATTCGGTGCTCGACCACCGGCGGCAGGCGATTGCGGAGGTCATTTCAAGAATGCCATCGGGCCGCCGTCCGGCGTTGGCTGCAGCGCTGGAGGCTTTTGCAGCCGCCGCCGGGGGCGAGGGCACCTCCGACGGCCGCTTTACATTGGGAGCCGGCGCGTGAACTGAGCTGGGACTGCTGCGGCAACGCATGATTTCATTGAACTACAGTACTTGCGCATGCGCAATAGTTGGCACTTCGCTGTGGGTGTGGATGTCTTTCGGGTCCGGGCGCCGGCGCAGCTCCGTTAGAGCGGCTTGATGCCCCATTGACCGGTATGGGACTGGCCCGGCTCAAGGATTATCAGGCCTTCGCCTGAGTTGAAGGCATCAGGGGCGCACGTCATGGGTTCAACCCCGAGTCCGCTGCGCCGCCGGTCCCGTTGGGGAAGGGTGTCCCCGGTAAAAATTTCCAGGTACGGATAGGACTCATCCACCCACAATTCAACCCCTCCGGAATTGTCCGGCCGCAGCAGTCTTACCCGTGCGCGTCCGTCCGCATCACGGATCAGGTCGCTGTAGGCAACATCAATGTGCCGCCCGCCCAGCTGCTGGAGTTCCCGTAGGTCGTACATGGTGCCATCCACGCGCTCGTGCCCCGTGGGGATGCCGCGTTCGTCCACCGGCAGGAAGGTGCGGCCGGGCACCTGCACCAGGCCGCCGTCGATGGCGCCCGCATGCGTGGCCCCCGTACTCAGGTAGGGATGGGCTCCCGTCCCGAACGGGCAGGCGGATGCGCTTCGATTAACTACCGTCGTCCGCACACTCAAGCCGTGGTCGCTGAGCAGGTAATCCAGCCTGGCATCAAGGACCCACGGCCAGCCCTGGCAGGCGTGAAGGGTATAAGTGAACGAAATTTTGTTGATCTCCTGCTCCACGACCGGGACGCTCCAGTTCCGCCACCGGGTCAGGCCATGGATTGCACCACCCTTGTCCGGCTCGCTCAGGTCCAGCTGCAGCCGGTCGCCGCCCCACTCGTACCGCCCGTCTTTGACCCGGTTGGGCCAGGGGATCAGGGACTGCCCGCGTGCGCCCGTGCACATGTCCTCCGGCCCGTACCCATCCAACAGGTTGCGGCCGTCCTGCAGGTAAGCGCGAAGGGCGCCCCCGACTTCGGTCAGCAGGACCCTTTGCCCGCCGACGGCGATCTCATACTGCCGTCCTGAGGGGAGCCGGCGGGGCGCGCCGGGGTTATCAGGGCCTGGCTCCGCAGTCATGGCTGCGCCTGCCGTCACTGCAGCAGGTCGAGGACGACTTTGACGTCGTCGTCTTGGTGGTCGAAGGCGTCCGAATAGTCTTCCAGCGGAAGCCTTCGGCTGATGAGGCGGCGCAACCAGCCACGGTCAGCTTTCGCAAGTGCCTGTGCTCCGGCGTCGTAGTGGCGGCGGTTGGCATTGACGCTGCCGAACACCACGCCATTCATGAGCACCTCCTCCCGGTTGAGCGCGCCCACGTCCACCTTCGTCTGTTTCCCGGTTCCGGAGACGCCGGTGAGGCACGTAATGGCGTCCTGGTCCCGGCACTTGAGTGCATCAAGGACCACGGGCGTGACCCCCGTGCACTCGACGAGGATGTCGGGCAACAGGTCCGATTCCGGCAGGGGTTCACTGTGGTAGGTGGCGCCCAGGTCGCGGACAAGCTGGGGCTTGGGACCGTCCTTGACGACGTCGAAGACGTGGACGTCCAGGCCCTGTTGAATCCCCAGCAATGCCGCGAGGAGACCAACGGGCCCGGCCCCGGTAACGACGGCGGTGTGGGGGTCGAAGAAGGCGCGCTGCCCGATTCTGTTGATCTGTTCCCACGCCTTGGCAACGATGGTGGTGGGCTCCAGCAGGACGCCCACGTCCTCCAGTCCGGGATCAAGTTTGACCATTGCATCTGCATCCGCACGCCACTGCTGCCGGGCGAAACCGTCGATGCCCTTGATCCCGTGCTCCGTGTAGTTCCCGTTCAGGCACATGTCCCATTCCCCGGCGGCGCAGGCCTTGCACGGTTCGGGGTCAGGCCTGCGGACAATGCCCACCACCAGGTCGCCCTTGGCAAATCCTGAATCCGGGGGAGCCTCCAGCACGCGGCCCAGATTCTCGTGCCCCAGCACCAGGTAGTCCTGGCCGGGAGGCGCTTCGCCGTATTCCGCCGCAATGATCTCGCTGTCGGTGCCGCAGAGGCCTACGGCAAGTGCCCCTACCAGTACCTCGCCCTCGCCGGCCGGCGGCTCCGGAACATCGCGGAGGCGGAGTGAGTCCTTTTGGCCGGGTGTAACTGTCAATGCACGCATCGTCTCTCCTCGAGCGGAAGGTCCGTACTGCCAGTCTCACCCATTACTTGCGCACGCGCAATGGTAACCGGGAGGCAAATACGTTGTCCCGCCGTCGGAAGCCGGGCAGCATCGTGGAACGAGGCCTGCCGTGACATCCGCCTCCTTTGGGCTGAGCGGGAATACCGCGGATCACTTTTGCCTTGTTCCCTACGAGGCGCCAACCGGAAGCTGCCTCGCTCGAAAGGACCCTCTTGCCCGTAGCTTTTATTCCATTCACCCTGCACGCCTCCGTGCGGCAGGACCACCGGCGCACCTTCCGCACCGACATCGAACGCTTGACCGACGGACATCTCCGGTCCACTCCCCTGGACGTACTCAGGTCGACGAATACCGAGGCCGTTTTCCGCGGCGCGGTTCCAAAAGGCGCGCACACTGCCACCAATGCAAGCCTCGCGCGGTACCTCCAGGACCGGCTCGCCTGCGAGAATATCCACCTGGACCTCACCGTCAGCATCGAGCGGTAACCGGCTCTGCGGAGCCCGGACCGCCGGCTCTTCCACGGTCGTTGCAGCCCCGGAATTCCCGGGACTGCAACGGCCGTTTTGTTGTTGGCGAATTTGCAAGGCCAGGCCTGACCCGGCCGGGAGACACGCCTGCCCTTGTCCTGTTGCTCCCGACACCGTCTGGGATATGCTCCAGAAATGGCACCGCGAAGTTTTCTTCAATGGCCGGTCGTCCGTCAGCTGAGTACGGGCGACCTCTTGGGCCGTGGGCCGGCGGTTACGTCGGCCAAGACGAAGGCAATAGCCCCGCGGACGGCAACTGCCGACCGCGTGGTGCAGAGCGTGTGCCCATACTGCGCCGTCGGGTGTGGACAGCGTGTCTACGTCAAGGACGAGAAGGTCATCCAGATCGAGGGCGATCCGGATTCACCCATCTCCCGCGGCCGGCTTTGCCCCAAGGGCTCTGCCAGCGAGCAGCTGGTCAACTCGCCGGGCCGGCAGACGAAAGTCCTCTACCGTGCACCGCGTTCCACCGAGTGGCAGCACCTGGACCTGGCAACGGCCGTCGAAATGGTGGCGGACCGCTTCCTCGAAACCCGCCGCAGGACATGGCAGCAGGAAGACGATCAAGGGCGGCTGCTGCGCCGCACCATGGGCATCGCCTCGCTGGGCGGCGCAACCCTGGACAACGAAGAAAACTACCTGATCAAGAAGCTCTTCACAGCTGCGGGGGCGGTGCAGACCGAGAACCAGGCCCGCATATGACACTCCGCCACGGTTCCCAGTTTGGGAGCCTCGTTTGGACGCGGTGGCGCTACGCAGTCACTGCAGGACATGGCCAACGCCGACTGCATCGTCATCCAGGGTTCCAACATGGCCGAATGCCATCCTGTGGGGTACCAGTGGGTGGCGGAAGCTAAGGCCCGCGGAGCGAAGGTCATCCACGTTGATCCCCGCTTCACCCGTACGTCCGCGGTCGCAGATAAGCACATTCCCATCCGCGCCGGTTCCGACGTTGTGCTCCTTGGCGCGCTCATCAACTATGTGATCACCAACGACCTCTGGTTCAAGGAGTACGTCAGCGCGTACACCAACGCAGCCACGCTGGTCCACGACGATTACCGCGACGCCGAGGACCTGGGCGGGCTGTTCTCCGGCTTCGACCCGGAGAAGGGTGCCTACGACACGTCGTCCTGGGCCTATGCGGAAAAAGAGGACGGTGCAATCGAGGACCCCGGTTCCGGATCGGAACACGGCGCCGACGCCACGGCCCGCGCCCACGGCGATACGTTCGGCAGCGGTGGTCCGCCCCTGGAGCACGCCGAAGTTCAGCGTGACGACACCCTCGAGGACCCCCGGACCGTCTTCCAGATCGTGAAGCGGCACTACGCCCGTTACACGGCGGAAATGGTGCAGGACATGTGCGGCATCAGCGTTGCGGACTTCGAGTACCTGGCGCGCACCATCACTGAAAACTCAGGACGCGACCGGACCACCTGCTTCGCCTACGCCGTGGGATGGACCCAGCATTCCCTGGGAACACAGTTCATCCGCGCGGCAGCCATCCTGCAGCTCCTGCTCGGGAACGTGGGACGGCCGGGC
Source organism: Arthrobacter sp. SAFR-044 (assembly GCF_059414985.1). Classification (NCBI taxonomy): domain Bacteria; kingdom Bacillati; phylum Actinomycetota; class Actinomycetes; order Micrococcales; family Micrococcaceae; genus Arthrobacter; species Arthrobacter sp. SAFR-044. The sequence continues at coordinate 196,541 of NZ_JBPFDN010000005.1, forward strand.
AGTGGAATCATGGCCTTGCGCGGCCACGCCAGCATCCAGGGCTCCACGGACATCCCAACCCTGTTCAACCTGCTGCCGGGATACCTGCCGATGCCCAGCGCGGGCCGCCACGACAGCCTGGAAGAGTATCTGTCCGTTGTGGGATCCAAGCAGCAAAAAGGCTTCTGGGCTGACGCGGACGCCTACACCATCAGCCTGCTGAAGGCCTGGTGGGGCGAGGCAGCAACGGCAGAGAACGACTGGGCCTACGACTACCTTCCAAGGCTCACCGGCGCCCACGGGACCTATGAGACCGTGATGGGCATGCTCGAGGACCAGGTGGAGGGCTACTTCCTGCTGGGACAAAATCCCGCCGTGGGCTCGGCGCACGGCCGGATGCAGCGGCTGGGCATGTCGCACCTGAAGTGGCTGGTGGTGCGGGACCTGAACCTCATCGAATCCGCCACCTGGTGGAAGGACGGCCCGGAGATCGAGTCCGGCGAGCTGCGCACCGAAGACATCGAGACCGAGGTGTTCTTCCTGCCGGCAGCAACGCACGTGGAGAAGGCAGGTTCGTTTACCCAGACCCAGCGGCTGCTTCAGTGGCGGCACCAGGCGGTGGCTCCGCCAGGGGAGTGCCAGAGCGAACTGCAGTTCTTCTTCGAACTGGGCAAGCGGATCCGGGAGAAGCTGGCCGATTCCACGGACGAACGCGACCGCCCGCTGCTGGACTTGACGTGGGACTATCCCACGGACGAGCACGGCGACCCGGACGCTGAGGCGGTGCTGGCCGAGATCAACGGTCGGCACATGGCTGGTCCGGACGCCGGCAAGCCGCTGTCTGCGTACACGGAACTGCGTGCCGATGGTTCCACGGCTGCCGGCTGCTGGATTTACACCGGCGTCTATGCCGACGGTTTCAACCATGCCGCCAACCGCAAGCCGGGCCGGGAGCAGGGGCCAGCGGCTTCCGAATGGGGTTGGGCATGGCCCGCGAACCGGCGCATCCTGTACAACCGGGCCTCGGCCGACCCTGCAGGTAAACCCTGGAGCGAGCGGAAGAAGTACATCTGGTGGGACCAGGAGCAGGGTAAATGGGTGGGCGACGACGTGCCCGACTTCCCGGTTGACCTGGCGCCGGACAGCAAACCCGATCCGTCCGTCGGCGGTCCGGCCGCACTTAGCGGTGACGACCCCTTCATCATGCAGGCCGACGGCAAGGGCTGGTTGTTTGCGCCGAAGGGCCTGATGGACGGGCCTCTTCCCACCCACTACGAGGCGCAGGAATCGCCGGTTGCCAACGCGCTGTACCCGCAACAGCAGAACCCGGCAAGGCTGGTGTTCCCCCGCGCCGACAACCTCAGCGCGCCAAGCGCCGGTACACGTGGCGCGGACGTGTACCCGTTCGTCTTCACCACCTACCGGCTCACGGAGCACCACACGGCCGGCGGGATGAGCCGGTGGCTCCCGTACCTGTCGGAGCTGCAGCCGGAGATGTTCTGTGAGGTGTCGCCTGAACTGGCAGCAGAGCGGGGCCTTGAACCCTATGGATGGGCTACCATCATTTCGCCGCGTTCCGCCATCGAGGCAAAGGTGCTTGTCACCGACCGCATGAGGCCGCTGGCCGTCGGCGGCCACACCGTGCACCAGATCGGGCTGCCCTACCACTGGGGAGTCGGCAGCAACGCCGTGGTCAGCGGCGATGCGGCCAACGATCTGTTGGGTGTAACGCTGGATCCCAACGTCCAGATCCAGGAATCCAAGGTGGCCTCCTGCGACATCCGTCCGGGGCGCCGGCCGCGCGGTCAGGAACTGCTGGCCTTGGTTGCCGAATACCAGGCGAGGGCCGGAGTGACCATCGAAACCGGCAACCAGGCCGTCACCGACCCCGCGGCGGAAGGCATGGAGCCCCCGGGTGAAAATGACGACGCCGATGGTGGGCAGCGATGATGGACGTCACCGCCGGCCCGGCCAAAGCACACACCGCCCCGCCCGGAAGGCTGTCCACAGGCAGCATTCCGGGTATCGACCCGACGTTGGAGAACTAAATGGGCCAGCTGTCCGGACCGACCGACCCCACCGCCGATGCCCACTGGGATCACAACCATCCGCGCAAAGGGTTCTTCACCGACACCTCGATCTGTATCGGCTGCAAGGCCTGCGAAGTCGCCTGCAAGGAATGGAACCACAACCCGCAGGACGGAAACCTCGAACTGCTCGGATCCTCCTATGACAACACCGGATCCCTGGGCGCGAGCACCTGGCGGCACGTAGCCTTCATCGAGCAGGCCCAGGACCGCATTGTCGAGGCGAGGGAATCAGGACGGGCCCTGGTCAGCCTGGGCATGCCGCGCATCGGTCCTCCCACCCCGCCGGCACCCGCCTCAACGGACCTCGCGGAGGCGGACACCGCGCCGCCGGACACGGCGGATTTCCGGTGGCTGATGTCCTCTGACGTCTGCAAGCACTGCACGCACGCCGGCTGCCTTGACGTCTGCCCCACCGGAGCGCTGTTCCGTACCGAGTTCGGAACCGTGGTGGTCCAGGACGACGTCTGCAACGGCTGCGGAACCTGCGTGGCCGGCTGCCCCTTCGGCGTGATCGAGCGCCGCAGCAACGGCACGGTCAAGGTTGCCACCAGCAGGGAAGACCAGCACGCCGGGCATCCCGACGTCCCCAACGCAGGCATCGCCCAAAAGTGCACGCTCTGCTACGACCGGCTGGTGGCGGACGAGACGCCCGCCTGCGCCAAGGCATGCCCGACGACGTCCATCAAGTTCGGCGACCACGACGACATGGTGGAGACGGCCCGGGAACGGGTCGCCGACCTGCACGCCCAGGGCCTCACTGAGGCGAGGCTGTACGGTGCGAACGAAAACGACGGCGTCGGCGGAACCGGATCCGTCTTCCTGCTGCTGGACGAACCGGAGGTTTACGGACTCCCGCCGGACCCGCGGGTGCCCACAGCTGATCTGCCAAAGATGTACCGGCGGGCCGGCATGGCCGTAGCGGGAATGGCCGCGGCGGCTGCGCTGGCTTTCCTGGGAGGACGCGCGTGACACTTTCCGAGTTCGACAGTTTCCGGCCGGCAGAGCCTGCCCGGCGTCGCCGGGAGGGCGGCAAACGCGGCATAGGCCGCCGCCGCGACAACGGCGACGGCTCCCGGGAAATGCCGATGGTTCCGGAGCCGGAATTCACCTCCTACTACGGCCGTCCGGTAGTCAAGCCGGCTCCATGGGGCGATGATGTGGCGATCTATCTCTTCCTGGGCGGTGTGGCAGCAGGATCGGCCCTCCTCGGGGTGGGCGGCCAACTGACCGGGCGGCCGGTGCTGCGTCGCAATGCCCGGCTGGGTGCGCTGGCAGCAGTGAGCGCCGGCGCCGTTGCCCTGGTGAAGGACCTGGGCCGGCCGGAGCGTTTCCTGCATATGCTGCGGACCTTCAAGGTCACCTCCCCGATGAGTGTGGGCTCGTGGATCCTCAGCGCGTTCAGCGCCGGCGCCGGGGTGTCGGCCGTGGCGGAAATCGACCGGATGAGCGGAAACCGGCTGCCGCTTGGTCCCCTGCGCAAGGTGCTGCAGGCTGTCGAAGGGCCTGCCGGCGTCGAAGCTGCCGTGTTCGCCGGTCCACTGGCGGCCTACACGGCCGTGCTGCTTGGCGACACCGCCACGCCCACGTGGAACGCCGCCCACGAGGAACTGCCGTTCGTCTTCGTGAGCTCGGCCTGCCTCGCCTCAGCCGGACTCGCCATGGTGACCACGCCGGTGCGCGAGACAGGTCCGGCCCGGAAACTCGCCGTACTCGGCGTCCTGGGCGACGTGGTGGCCATGAAGGTGATGGAGCACCGGATGGACCCCGTCGTCGCAGAGCCGCTGCACCAGGGCAAGGCAGGGGCCATGCTCAAATGGAGCGAGCGGCTGGCGATAGCCGGCGGCCTGGGCACACTGCTGGGCGGACGAAACCGGATGGTCGCTGCGGCTTCGGGACTTGCGCTGCTTTCCGCTTCGGCCCTGACCCGGTTTGGCGTGTTTGAGGCGGGTCTCGCCTCTGCCAGGGATCCGCGGTACACCATCGAACCGCAGAAGAACCGGCTCGCGGCCCGCCGCGCCGCCGGCGTCACCGGCGACGCGATAACCACCGGCAGCTGAGCGGGCGGAAAGGCTCAGCGGATCCCGATGCCCCGGCCGGCCGTGGTGTGGCCGATGACGGGGTAGCCCGGCAACTCGCCCACCACCAGCATGCCGCCTGAGGTCTGCGCGTCGGCCAGCAGAAGCAGGTCGTCCTCAGTGACGCCGGCGGCGGAATCCAGGTGTGGCCGTACCCAGTCCAGGTTGCGCCTGGTTCCGCCGGAAACGAAGCCGTCCCGGAGCGCCTCGCGGGCCCCGTCGAGCAGCGGTACGGCCTTCAAATCGATCACCGCGCCCACTTCGGACGCGCGGACCATCTTGTAAAGGTGTCCCAGCAGGCCGAATCCCGTCACGTCCGTTGCCGCCCGGACTCCGGCGGCCACAGCGGCGTCGGCAGCATCGCGGTTCAGCCCGGCCATCGTCTCCACAGCTTCAGCAAACACCTCACCGGTCTGCTTGTGCCGGTTGTTGAGAAGTCCGACGCCGATCGGCTTGGTGAGCGTAATGGGCAGCCCGGGCCGGGCTGCGTCGTTGCGCAGCAAACGGTCGGGATGGGCGACGCCGGTGACCGCCATGCCGTACTTGGGCTCCGGATCGTCAATGGAGTGCCCGCCAAGCACCGGGCACCCGGCCTGGGATGCCACACTCAGCCCACCACGGAGGACTTCGGTCATCAATTCCATCGGCAGGACACCGCGCGGCCAACCGACGAGGTTGATGGCCGTGACCGGCCGGCCGCCCATGGCGTAGATGTCCGACAGGGCGTTGGCCGCGGCAATGCGGCCCCAGTCAAAGGCGTCGTTGACCACCGGGGTGAAGAAGTCGGCGGTGGTAAGGACTGCCAGGTCGTCGCGCACCAGCACGGCGGCGGCGTCGTCCCCGCTGTCAAGGCCCACCAGCACCTCTGCGCCGGGTTGGCCAATGAGGCCACGGACGGCGTCCTCGAGCTCGCCGGGAGGAATCTTGCAGGCGCACCCCCCGCCGTGGGCGTAGTCGGTGAGCCGGAGCGCGCCGGCGGCAGCTTCATCGAGTTGCTGGACTGACGTCTGGGCCTCATTCACCCGCCTAGCGTACCCTCCGGGGCAACCCTGCTATATTGAGGCGCGGTGGCGTCCGGGTCCTGGTGGGCCCCCCGGTCTTCAAAACCGGTGAGGCTGAGCATCTCGGCCTGGCGGGTTCGATTCCCGTCCGCCACCGCCAACTTTCGGCAGTGAATGCCGCGATATGAGGAGGGCTGTGGACCACGTCGATCCCCGGCGCCTGATTCCCCGCACGAACGACCTGCTGGCACTGCCCCCCGTCCGCGAAGCCGGGACACGGCTGAATGAGCGTGTGATCCGCGAACTCGTCCGGGACATCCAGGAACAGGCCCGGCGCGGTGACCTCCCTCCCGGCCAGGTGGAGCCGGTCCTGCTGGCCGCCATCGCTGACCGCAAGGCAACAACGCTGCGCCCGGTGCTGAACGCCACCGGCGTCATTGTCCACACCAACCTGGGGCGGGCACCCCTTTCCGCGGCTGCGCTCGAAGCTGTTATCGCAGCCAGCGGTTACGTTGATGTGGAACTCGACCTCGCTGACGGAAACCGCTCACGCCGCGGCGCCGGTGCACGGGCGGCGCTGCTCGCCGCCTGTCCCGCCGCCGAAGACGCACTGGTGGTCAACAACGGGGCAGCGGCGCTGGTCCTGGCCACAACAGCCCTGGCCGCCGGCCGCGAGGTGGTGGTGAGCCGCGGGGAACTCGTTGAAATCGGAGCCGGGTTCAGGCTCACCGACCTGATGGAGTCCACGGGCGCCAGGCTCCGCGAGGTGGGCACCACCAACCGGACGCATCTTCACGATTACGCCGGCGCACTCGGACCCGATACGGGTTGCGTCCTCAAAGTCCATCCAAGCAACTTCCGGGTTGACGGCTTCACATCCGCTGTTCCCGTGCACGAACTGGGCCGTCTGACCGCGGCCCACGGGATTCCGCTCGTGGCCGACCTTGGCAGTGGACTGCTGGCACCCGACCCGCACCTCCCTGATGAACCTGATGTTGCCTCTGCCTTGGCGGGCGGGGCCGACGTCGTCATCGCCAGCGGCGACAAACTGCTGGGCGGACCCCAGGCAGGCCTGCTGCTGGGCCGCAAGGACGTCATCACACGGTTGGCCCGCCACCCACTGGCCCGCGCCGTCCGGGCCGACAAACTTGCCCTCGCGGCCCTGGAGGCTACCGTTGCGGGCGGAGTGCCGCCCGTCGTGCAGGCGCTGCATGCCGACGTCGGGCAATTGCGGCGCCGCACGGAGCGGCTGGCCGGGGATCTCGGCGTGCCTGTGGTGCCGCATGACGGCCGGGTAGGCGGCGGGGGTGCCCCCGGTTTTCCCCTGCCAGGCTGGGCGCTCCGGCTCCCCGAGCGACTGGCGAAGCTCCTGCGGACCGGCGACCCGGCCGTGCTGCCGCGCGTCCACGACGGCTCTTGCCTGATCGACCTGCGGTGCGTGCCCGCCGGGGACGATGACCGGATTCTCCACGCGGTACGGCGTGCACTGGCCAATCTAGAGCATGCGGATGCAGGCAGGGCGGGCTGAGCAGTGCACGTCATTGCCACTGCCGGGCACGTCGATTCCGGTAAAAGCACCCTGGTCCGTGCCCTGACCGGCATGGAGCCGGACCGTTGGGAGGAAGAACGCCGCCGCGGGCTGACAATCGACCTGGGCTACGCGTGGACCACGCTGCCCTCGGGCCAGGATGTTGCGTTCGTTGACGTCCCCGGCCACGAGCGTTTCCTGGGCAACATGCTGGCCGGCATCGGACCGGCCCCGGTGGTCTGCTTCGTCGTAGCCGCGGATGAAGGCTGGCAGGCGCAATCAAGCGACCACCGGGACGCCGTGGCTGCGCTGGGGATCGAACACGGCGTCGTAGTGCTGAGCCGCGCGGACCGGGCGTCGGGACAGCGGGTTGCAGAGGTGCTCTCGCGGGCCCGCACGGAGCTGGCCGGCACCGGCCTGCGTGATGCTCCCGCGGTAGTGGTATCCGCCATCGATGGGACGGGGCTCGGTGACTTGCGTGCAGCGCTCGACGGCGTCCTTGCCGCTGTGCCTGCTCCGGTCACCACCGGGCGGGTCCGGTTGTGGGTGGACCGCTCGTTCACCATCACCGGTTCCGGAACGGTGGTGACCGGAACCCTGGCAGCAGGAACACTCGCCCAGGGTGACCGGCTGGAACTGCTCGGCCACGTCAATACCCGACCGGTGGTGGTCCGGGGCCTGCAAAGCCGCGACACCTCCTACGCCTCGGTGGAGCCGGTCAGCCGGGTGGCGCTGAACCTGCGCGACGTCACGGCCTTGGAGATCCGGCGCGGTGATGCGCTGGTCACTCCGGATGCATGGCCCACCACCGCAGTCGTAGGCATCCAGCGCACCACCGGTGTGGCCTATACGGAGGTACCGGAGCAGCTCATGGTCCATGTGGGAACGGCGTCCGTGCCGGCCCGGCTGCGTCCCTTCGGGGCTGACCATGGCCGGCTGGTGCTGGACAGGCACCTGCCCCTCGTCCTGGGAGACCGGCTGGTGCTGCGCGACCCCGGAAGCCGCTCGGTGCTCGGCGGCGCGCGGATCCTCGACGCCGACCCTCCGGCCTTGCGGCGCCGCGGCGACGGCGCCCACTGGGCGGACCGGCTTGCAGGCATGGACCCGAGCGGGGACGTGCTGGGAGAGGTAGCCGCCCGCAGGGCTGTACAGGCGGAGCATTTGCGCCGGCTCGGGCTTGTTTCCGGGCAGGAGGCGGAGGCGCCGTCCGGCGTGCAGGTGATCGATGATTGGTGGGTACACGCTCCTGTCCTTGAGGCCTGGCAGCATCAGCTCCGCAGCGCAGTCAAGGCGCTGCAGGAACGGGATGCCCTGGCCCCTGGCCTTTCCATGGGTGCGGCGCGGGACCTGCTCTCGCTGCCCGACGAGAAGCTCCTGTCCCACATCATCCGCGTGGCCGGCCTGGAACAGGACGGCGGACACGTCCGGCTGCCCGGCAGCCAACGCAACCTTGGTCCTATCGAACCGGCCATCGCCACGCTGGAGGGCAGGCTCAGCGCGGACGCGTTCCATGCCCCCGAAGCCGATGAGCTGGCTGCACTGGGACTCGGCGCCCGCGAGCTGGCTGCCGCAGAACGCACGGGGCGCTTGCTGCGGCTGCGCGACGGGGTGGTGCTGCTGCCTACGGCCCCGGCGCTTGCGATGCGCACCCTCGCCGGTTTGGACCAGCCCTTCACCACGAGCCAGGCCCGCCAGGCACTCGGCACAACGCGCCGGATCGCGGTTCCGCTGCTGGAACATCTCGATTCACGGGGCTGGACCAGGAGACTGGATGCCGGTCACCGCACGGTGGTGCGCTGACCCGCCGGTCGGGCAAAGAAGCGTGTCTCCAAGGAAGGCTAGGCAGGTCCGGATGCCTGGACATGGTGCAGGATATCGTCCACGACGCGGGGGAGCGGTCCGGTGGCGTCGATCGCGATTCCGCCCGGTGGGATTTCCTCCCGTGTTTTGTGCAGGTGTTCGATCAGTTGCCGTTCCGCCTTCTGTCCTCCCCACTCGTCCGGCGGGCGCCGGTCAAGCCGCCGGTTCAAGGTCTCCAGGTCCACCTCGAGGACGAAGACGCCGTCAAAGAGATCGATGAACGTGGCGAGGTTTCTCGATCCGCCGCAGAAGAACGTCACCGCTTCCCGCTGGTCTGCCGCTATCGCCCGGACGTCGGCAACCCTCCAGAGGTGGTACCGGTGCACCGCGACCCCTGTGACGCCCGCTACGGGTTTGCCGGTTACCGGATCACCTTGGTAGGCAAGTTCCCGGTCGCCGTTGATGGCGTGGTAGCCGCGCCGCCGCAATTCGTTGCAGACGGCGGTCTTGCCCGTGCCTGAACCGCCTTCGACCAGGTAATTCTTCCTGCCCATGCCTGATGGTACCCACGCGGAAGAGGGCGCGGTGGTTTGATTGGTCAGTGCTCCGTGTAAAACGCTTTGTGGTCTTCAGCCTGTTCGTGCTCTGCGCCAGCGCAGCCTTCTCGTTCTGGCTGATGGCTCAGCCGGGTGCCGGCGCGCGTGCGGCCGCTTCTCCGCCGCCGCGTGCTGGGGTCAAGCTTCAAACGGGTCCGGCAGCGCTCACCACAGCCGTGAACGTGACGCCGAGCCCGGACGCCGAGTGGCTGGGCAGGGCTGCCGCCGAAACCGGAATTCCCGCCCGGGCCCTGCGCGCTTACGTTACTTCGGCGGTCACGGCGAACGAGTCCGCGCCGAATTGTGGAATCGGCTGGAACACACTGGCCGCCGTAGGGTTCGTCGAATCAGCCCATGGCACCTACGGCGGCGGCAGCTTGAGCGCCGCTGGCCAGGCCAGCGGCCCGATTGTGGGCCCCAGCCTCGATGGCGCCGGCTTTGCCGCCATCGCTGACACCGACGGCGGTGCCCTGGACGGCGACGCCACCTGGGACCACGCGGTGGGGCCCATGCAGTTCATTCCCTCCACGTGGCGGCTCGCAGGCACGGACGGGAACGGAGATGGGGCAGCAGACCCGTTCAACATCGACGACGCCGCCCTCAGCGCGGCCACCTACCTGTGCGGCCACGGCCGCGACCTCACCACCGCGCAGGGGTGGGCAGATGCCATCTACGCCTACAACCAGTCCGATGCCTACATCCGCCGGGTGCGCTCCCAGGCCACCGAGTACGCCGCGAAAACAGGCACCACCGGTTGACCCGCATCCTGCGGCCTCCCCGCTAACCCGGCCTCCGGGCGCGTCAGCCAGGCTGCCACGTGACGGGAAGTTCCTTCAGCCCGTAAACGATGCTGCTGTCCATTCGCTCCAGTTGCGCCCCCGGAGCCACGGTGAGTCCCGGCAGGCGGGACAGCAACGCTTCCAGCGCAATCCTGGCTTCGAGGCGCGCCAGCGGCGCTCCGAGGCAAAAGTGGATCCCATGGCCGAACGCCAGATGGCGGTTGGGGCTGCGGTCGATGTCGAAGTCAGCGGCGCGCTGGAACTGCTGCTCATCGCGGTTTGCGGAGCCGATCCAGGCCACGATAGGTGCGCCGGCGGGAATCAGTTGGCCGCCCACAACGGCCTCCGCAACTGTCACGCGGTACATGGACTGGACCGGCGACCGAAAGCGGAGCACTTCCTCGAGGGCCTGGGGAACCAAGGCCGGCTCGCTGAGGAGCCGTTCGAGGGTGCCGGGCGACTCCGCCAGGCACAAAACGGCGTTGCCGATCAGATTGGTGGTGGTCTCATTGCCGGCTACCAGCAGCAGGGCACAGAACCCGAGCAGTTCGGGAACCGTCAGTTTTTGGCCGTCGATCTCCGCGGACAGCAGGCTGCTGATGAGGTCCGTAGCGGGATGGTTCCTGCGCCGGTCGATCAGGGCCAGGAAGTACTCGACCATCTCCGAGGTGGTGGAATCCTGGGCTTCAGTGGCCGGACCGGTCCGCGTCTGGCTGACAATGACATCGGACCAGTGCTTGAAGCGCTCACGGTCCTCTGCGGGGATGCCCATCAGCTCGGAGATCACGATGACCGGCAACGGGTAGGCAAGGTCCTTGATCAGGTCTGCGCTTCCGCCGGCCGCGATCGCCTCCAGAAGCTCGTCAGTGAGTCCGGCAATACGGGGAGCCAGGGCGTCAACGGCCTTGGGCGTGAACGCCTGTGTGACCAGCGAGCGTAACTGGCGGTGCCTCGGGGGATCGGCGGTGATCAGGCTGGACGCGAACAATTGGCCGGTACCGGACGGATTATCGCCACCCATGCGGGACGAGAATGTTGCGTGCTCGGACAACACCCGCTGAACGTCGTCGTACCGGAACACGTGCCAGCTTCCCGATTGGTCATCCCGGAAAACAGGTGCCGATGCGCGCATGCGTTCATATTGCGGAAAGGGGTCCAGCGGGAATTGGGCTGGCTGGGTGTCATCCATGGTGGCCTCTCTGCTCACCTGGCGCCCTGCGGGCACGAAAAGCGCCAAGCCCTTAATTGACTGACCGAAGAACCTCGATCCTAGCCAAAGCGTGCGCCCGCGTCATCACGCCCGGCGTCGTAAATTCCGGCGCTTCCTTGTGGGCTCCCGGCCCCGTAGTGCGCCAGCCAGCCTCCGGCGTTCGCGCCGCGCGGCGAACCAGATGGCGGCCACCATGACTCCCAGCACGTCCACGAAACCCAGGATGGCCTCCCACGGCATCTGGATCGAACCGCCCCGCAGGTTGCTGTAAAAGGATCCGAGGGGAAGCAACAGGGGCCACAGGACGATCAGGTTCCGGGTAACGCTGAAGGCCACCGCGTAAACCACGCCGAGGCCGAAAAGGAAAAGCATCTCCTGCGCGTCCATGCCATAGCCGACATGGTAGGCCGCATACAGGGCCGCCGCCCCCGCAACACCGGCGATTGGGCCGAAGCTCGCTTCCAGGCGTGACTGGATGAAGCCCCTGAAGAATACCGCCTCAAAGAATCCCACGGTGATCGCCAAGGCTGCCAGGGGCACCCAGTCGACCGGACGCGGAAGCGGGTATCCCCACAAGGTGATGACGAACTGCACGGCTGCGAGGGCCAGCCCCAAAGTGAACGCGCTGCCCAGGTTGGCCCGGCCGATGCCTAACTCCGCCAAGCCCCTGCGGCGTATCCAGGTGGTGTAAGCGACCGGACCCAGGACCCCGAGGAGCATCCCGGCCGCGAAGCAAAGGAACAGTCAGAGGGTGTTCCCCTGGGTAAAGACCCTGAAAGCCAGCCAGAAGAGTGCCACGACACCCACATACAGTGCTGCAACGGCCCCCACGTCGCGCCAGTCCGGATGCCCAGTCCAGCGGGGACGGGACATGGGCACGACAAGGGCCAAAACCAAGGCGGCGAGCGGGACGCCGATGCCGTACACCGTGGGGTTTCCCACCGCGAGCAGCAGGATGGCGCCGACGAGGAATACCGGCCACGCGTACCTTGGCAGGAGCTGGGCCGTTCCACTCAAGTTCGTTCCCGACATGGCTCCCCACTCCACATACCTGCCCGGTTCATGGCTCAAGTCTTCACCCGGCCGATGGCGGACCGTAGGGGCCAATGGCCCGACTGAACCCTCCAAGGTTCGGGCGGACGCGCCACAGGACACCAGGACCGGTTTTTGTGGTAGCGATTCCGGGTCCTCTAGGGTTGTTGCTCGATGAAAGCCCCTGAGAAGACTTCCGATCAGCTGCCCGCCATCTCCACGCGCGGACCCGTATTTGTTGATGCGTCAGGCCGACGGCTCCGGCGGGTCCAGCTGATCGGCCTGGGCGTGCTCGGACTTGTCGCCGGCTACGTCGTCCTGGTGCTGGCCGCGTTCATCGGCGGTTCGGGGGTCTCGGCGCCATTCCTGCCTGTGCCGGCCGCGGCAGGCCCCCACGAAACTCCTACAAGCCGGCCCTCTGTCGATCCCCGGGCCGGCTTGACCGGGCCCGCCGTTCCGGTCGTTGAGCAGTCGCCGGCGGCCGTCCCGGTGCCCGTTTCCGCTGTGACTGCCGTACCTCCGGCGGCGGCCACCGCCGTCGTGCCCGCTGCGCCTGCCGCCCCCGCCGCTGCTCCTGCCCCGGCGCCGCCCGCCGCCCCAGCAGCCCCCGGAACGTCCGGAACCGTCACCGGCTCCGGCGCCACCGCCCCGGGTTCCAGCGGAACAGCGCCGGGCTCCAGCGCGATCGCCCCCGGTGCGAGCGGCTCGGCCCCGGGCCAGGCCACACGGCCCACCGCTCCCGCGCACCAGTAGCATGCCCCGCCTGAATAAGGGTGCCCGGCCCGCCACCAGGAATGTTCCCGCCAATGTCAGGGCGCATTGGTTTGTCCTCCTGGCCACCCTGATCGCGTTGGGCCTCGCCCTGGCGGTGCAGGGGTACATCCATCACCTGGGTGGTATCGCCCGGGACTCACCGCCGGCCAACACCGCTGCGGACGCCGTCCCTGCGACGGTCTCGCACGGCGGACCCGTGGTGGATTCGCGTGGCGCGGCCGTAACCACCGTCAGTCCACCGGACCGGACCATCGCCCTGACGTTCGACGACGGGCCGGACCCTGTGTGGACGCCCCGCATCCTGGACGTGCTGCGGGAACACCACGTCCACGCCACCTTCTTCGTCGTCGGGTCGGCGGCAGCGGACAACCCGGAGCTGCTCCGCCGCATCGTGGCCGAAGGCCACGAGGTTGGCGTCCACACGCTGACCCATACCGATCTCGGCACGGCCCCTGAATGGCGCCGCGAACTTGAGGTGCAAGGCGGACAGGATGCGATTGTGGGGGTCACAGGCCAGGCAGTCTCCCTGCTCCGGCCTCCCTATACCGCCGGCAACGGGGCAATCACTAACGGCATGTGGTCCGCGTTGCACGGAATGGCGGACGAGGGATACCTGACCGTGCTGAGCAGCCTGGACAGCGAGGACTGGCAAACCCCGGGCACCAAAGCAATCGAAGCCAACCTGACCCCGTCCGGGCCGCAGGGGCAGATAGTCCTCATGCACGACGGCGGCGGCGACAGGGAGCAGACCGTCGCCGCGCTGGACTCCGCCCTGTCCCGTTTCGCCGAGCAGGGGTACCGCGTCACAACGGTCGGGAATGCCGTGGGCGTGGACAGTATGCGTCCTGCTTCCAGCGTCGAAGAGCTGCGCGGCTCCGCCTTGGTATGGGGCCTCCGCCTCAGCGATTTCGTCGTCTGGGCGATCTCCTTGGGGCTCGTTGCCGCCGGGGTCGTGACGTTCCTCCGTGCAGTCCTGGTGATGTTCTTCGCAGCACGCCACAGCCGCGCCGCACGCCGTCTGCCCGGGGACGGGCGGGGCCGGCGCCGCGTCGACGTCATGGTGGGGCCAGTGGTGACTGAACCAGCGACGGTGATTGTCCCCGCCTATAACGAGTCCGCCGGAATTGAAGCTGCAGTCCTGTCCATCCTTGCCTCCACCCATCCGGTCGAGGTCATCGTGGTGGATGACGGTTCCACCGATGGGACGGCGGACATCGTGGAGGCCCTCGCCCTGCCCGGAGTCACCGTCATCCGGAAGGAGAACGGCGGCAAACCGTCCGCCCTGAACGCCGGGATCCAGGCGGCAAGCCACGACATCGTTGTCATGGTGGACGGTGACACAGTCTTCGAGCCCGACACTGTCCGTGCCCTCATCCAGCCGTTTGCGGATCCCCTGGTGGGAGCTATTTCCGGCAACACGAAAGTGGCGAACCGGGGAGGCATCCTGGGGGCGTGGCAGCACATCGAGTACGTGGTGGGCTTCAACCTTGACCGCAGGCTGTTCGACGTCGCCGAATGCATGCCCACCGTTCCGGGGGCGATTGGTGCCTTCCGCCTCAACGCACTCGTCAACGTTGGCGGCGTCAGCGATGACACCCTCGCCGAGGACACCGACCTGACCATGGCCTTGTGCCGCGACGGCTGGCGCGTGGTGTACCAGGAGGACGCCAGGGCCTGGACGGAAGCGCCCGCAACCCTTGGCGCTCTCTGGAAGCAGCGGTACCGGTGGTGCTACGGCACCCTCCAGGCAATGTGGAAGCACCGGGGCGCCGTGGTGCAGGGAGGGGCGGCCGGCAAGCTCGGCCGGCGCGGACTGGGCTACCTGCTGGTCCTCCAGGTGCTGCTTCCCCTCTTCGCGCCCATCGTCGATGTCTTTGCCCTCTATGGCCTGATCTTCCTCGACCCGCTGCGGATCGCGGCGCTCTGGCTGGTCTTTCTGGCGGTTCAATTCCTCATGGCCGCCTACGCGTTCCGGCTGGACAAGGAACGGCTCGGGCCGCTTTGGACACTTCCCTTGCAGCAGTTCGTCTACCGGCAGCTCATGTACCTCGTGGTTATCCAGGCCGTTGTCACGGCGGTTGCCGGAGTCCATCTTCGCTGGCACCGGATGGAAAGGTACGGCAGCCTGCGCGTCCCGCAGACCCAGGGCCAGGCCTAGGGTAAGTTCAGGCCCATGGGTTCCATGACGCCCGGGTCCGGGATGCCGCCCATCCCGCCGGGTCATGGCGCCCCGGTACCGGAGCGCGAAGGAGCTTTCTCATGGGTGACGGACTGACGACGGGCGCATTGGAGTGCCTGGCCACCGGCTCAGTATGGGCGGAGGGGCCCCTATGGGTGCCGTCGTCCCAGGCTGTGCGGTGGAGCGATATCCCCAATGACCGCATTCTTGAGTTCGACCCGGCCACGGGGGTGACACAGGAATACGCAACCGGCGTGGAATTCACCAATGGCCGCACCCTGGACGCCGACGGCAGCGTGGTGCAGTGCAGCCACGGCCGGCGGCGGGTGGAACGCGACCGTGCGGGGACGGTCACCGGCCTGGTCGATTCCTTCGAGGGCCGCCGGCTGAATTCGCCCAACGACGTCGTGGTTGCCCGCGACGCCAGCATCTGGTTCACGGACCCGCCCTACGGAATCCTTCCGGGAACACGGGAAGGGCATGAGGGCGATCAGGAATACGGAGGCTGCCATGTGTTCCGCTTGGAACCGGCCACCGGGGTTCTGGCCCCCGTTGTCACCGACCTGGTGCACCCCAACGGGCTGGCCTTTTCGCCTGACGAATCAGTCCTTTATGTCGCGGACACGGCCGGGCCAGGCTACGGCGTCCCCCTGCGGATCGCCACCTACCCCGTGCGCGACGGCCGCTGCGGCCCCAGGACCAGCACGCTCGAATTGGAAGACGGCCACGCGGCGGACGGGCTGCGGGTGGACGTCGACGGAAGGATCTGGACGTCGGCCGGCCCGTCCGTCCGGATCTATTCACCGTCCTTCGAACTCCTGGGCACCATCCCCGTGCCCGAAACCGTCTCCAACCTGTGTTTTGGTGGCCCCGACGGGCAGGACCTCTACCTCACCGCAACCACCAGCCTGTACCGGATCCGCACCACCACCACGGACGCGGCGGCCCGCGATTTCCCCCCAAACCACAACTGAACGCGAGGACACACCGTGCAGCACCGAACACTTGGCCACACCGGCGCCATCGTTACCAGCTTCGCGCTGGGCACCATGACATTCGGTGCAGAAGCGACCGAGGAAACCTCCCACGGCATCCTGGACAGCTACTTCGAAGCGGGCGGCAACTTCATCGATACCGCCGACGTCTACAGCTCCGGTGTCTCCGAAGAGATCATCGGGCGCTGGCTCGCCGGGCGGCCGGGCCTGCGGGACCAGGCGGTGATCGCGACCAAGGGGCGTTTTCCCATGGGGACGGCACCGAACGACGTCGGAACATCCCGCCGGCACTTGACCCGCGCCCTGGATGATTCGCTCCGCCGCCTGGGCGTGGAGCAGATCGACCTGTACCAGATGCACGCGTGGGATCCCATTACCCCCCTGGAGGAGACCCTTCGGTTCCTGGAAGACGCCGTAAGCCGCGGCAAGATCGCCTACTACGGCTTCTCGAATTTCCTGGGCTGGCAGCTCACCAAGGCCGTCCACGTTGCACGCAGCCAGGGATGGAACCCGCCCGTCAGCCTGCAGCCCCAGTACAGCCTGCTGGTCAGGGACATCGAGTTTGAGATCGTGCCGGCCGCCCTTGATGCCGGAATCGGCCTGCTGCCGTGGTCTCCCTTGGGCGGCGGGTGGCTGTCCGGCAAGTACCGGCGTGACCAGCGCCCCTCAGGGGCAACCCGCCTGGGGGAGAACCCGGAACGCGGCATGGAAGCCTGGAAGGCACGCAACGACAATCCGCGCACGTGGACGGTGATTGATGCTGTAGAAGGCATTGCCTCCGACCACGGTGTGAGCCCCTCCCAGGTAGCCCTCGCCTGGCTGGCTGACCGCCCTGGGGTGACCTCGGTGATCCTGGGAACCCGGTCCAAAGAGCAGCTCGCCGACAACCTGGCGGCCGCCGGCCTGGAACTCAGTGCGGACGAGGTGACCCGGCTCACCCAGGCCAGCCAGCCCGGGGCAGGGATTTATCCGTACGGGCCAATGGCGCAGGAGCAGCGCAGCCGCAAAATGGAGGGCGGACGGTAGCCCCATCGGGGAAGGGGGACGACGCCGCGCCCTCACTGGACGTGCTTCAACACGTCCGGCAGTTCCTCCACGTACACCGTCTGAGGCGGGTCGAAATAGATCACCAGGACCTCAGCCCCCACCGGGAAACTACTGGTCTTGTCGAAGGGATGGGCGTGGAACGCCATAGTGCCGCCCAGGTAGGGCAGCATCACTTCGCCGATGGTGCCCGGGCCGACCCGCCCGGTCACCCGGCCGATCTTGCCGGTCAGGCTCCGGTCAACGTTCCTGCGCATCAGGCATTCCCACGCGTCCGGTATTCCTAGGCACCCGGCGCCTTGGGCTGGCGCTTGGCGTCCTCGCCCTTTCGGAGGGCCGACGCGAGGGCCGGCAGGTAGTCGCCCGCCTGGGCTAGGATTCCGCCCAGCATCTTGTTGACACCCTCACCGCCGTTGAGGACGGTCATCTGGCCCACGTGGGAGAACGGCTCGGCCGCTGCGGCGATGATGGCCGGCATGTTCTCGGCAAGCTGCTGGGAGATGACCGCGTCCTGGTTGGTACCAAGCGCCTCGGCACGCGCCTTGATGCCGTCCGCCTCGGCCAGGGCCTTGGCTTTGATCGCGGAGGCGGCAGCGTCCCCCTTCGCCTTGGTGGCGGCCGCTTCGGCTTCGCCCGTAACTTTGGTGGCTCCGGCCGCTGCCGCCGCTGCCGTGGCGTTGGCCTGGGCCGTCACTTCGGTCCGGCGGGCGTTGGCCTGGGCCTCAAGCTCGGTGCGGCGGGCCAGTGCCTCGGCGGCACTGATGTCCGCAGCTTTCTGGCCTTCTGCATCCGTGCGCTTGGCGTAGGCCTTCGCGTCGGCAGGTTTCCGGATACTCGTCTGCAGCTTCTGCTCTTCCCGGTCCGCCTCAAGCTTGGCAACCTCGGTTTCCTGGACCACCACCTGCTGCCGCGCCGTGGCCTCAGCCAGCGGCCCGGCCTGGGCGGCATTGGCCCGGGCGCGTTCGGCATTGGCCTGAGCCACCGACTGGCGGATCGCGGACACGCTCTGCGCATCCGCGATCAGGGCTGCCGCTTCCGCTTCCTTTTCCGCCGCCTCCCGGTTTCGGGTGGCCTCGGCGATCCGGGCCTCCATCTTCACCTGGGCAATATGAGGCTTCGCGATGTTCTGGATGTAGCCGGTGGGATCCTGCAGGTCCTTGATCTGCAGCGAGTCCACCACCAGGCCCAGCTTCTCCATCTCTACACCGCTGGCGCTGCGGACCTGCGAGGCAAGTTTGTCCCGCTCGCGGATGATTTCCTCCATCGTCATGCTGCCAATGATGGAGCGCAGGTGGCCCTCAAAGACGTTGTACACCTGGCTTTCCATCTTTGGCTGCTGGCCCAGGAAACGGCGGGCGGCATTGGCGATAAAGGGCGGTGCGTCGCCAATCTTGTAAATGACGACGCCCTCCACTATCACCTGGATGCCCTGTGAGGTAACGCAGGAGACTTTGAGTTCGGTTTCATTCAATGTCAGTGACAGGGGCCGCACCGTCTGGAGGCCGGGAAGGACCAAGGCGCCCTTTCCGGTGACAATTTTGAAATCCATTCCTTCCCGGGTTTCAAGGGTTCCACGGGTTAAGCCGGAAATGATCAGGGCCTCGTTGGGTTCAGCCACTTTCCACATCAGCTTCGTGGCAACCCAGATAAAGCCGACGGCAAAAAGCACCCCCAAAATAATGGCGATAAGCGGGAAGAACGGTGCGAAGTCCGGCATAACCAGATCCTTTCAATGCCGCGAACGGCATCACGGTAAAGCCCCAATAAATGCAGCCGTCCATTTATCCGAAGAATGAAAGTGCGGTCAATTCCGTTTCACTTGGCAAGCTGTTGTAGACAGTCTGGTTGGGCCCCGCCCAAGAGTCCATAGCCGCACCGATATTTGCCTGCAGCAACCATAAAAGACGGACGACGGCGGGCCACGCAGTACGCGGGAGGGGCCCGGCAGCGGGGGAAACCGTTGACACGGGCAACCAAGTGCTCGCACGATGGAAATGGAACCGCAATGCGGGTCCAGCGCCAGGCATTGACATTTTCTTCCCTTGTTATTGCCATAAGGCCGGGCGTTCTACTGCATCTGACCAACGGAGTGATGATGAGTATTCAAGGAGTGACCCGGGAACAGGCCGTACGGCGCGCTACGGTGGCGAGCGTGGTGGGTACCACCATCGAGTGGTACGACTTCTTCCTGTACGGGACTGCCGCCGCCCTGGTGTTTCCCCAGTTGTTCTTCCCGGGCCAGGTTGCCTTCGCCGGCGTGCTGGCGGCTTTCGGTACCCAGTTTGTCGGCTTTGTGGCCAGGCCAATCGGCGCGGCCATCTTCGGCCATTTCGGTGACCGGATCGGCCGCAAGACAACACTCATGGCCACGCTGTTCCTGATGGCCTTCGGCACGGTACTGATCGGCTGCCTGCCCACGTACCAAAGCATCGGCGTCGCCGCGCCGGTCCTGCTGGTCCTGCTCCGGATAATCCAGGGAATCGGCGTGGGAGGCGAGTGGGGCGGTTCGGTCCTGCTGAGCATGGAATGGGGCGACCAAAACCGCCGCGGCCTGTCCGCTTCCTGGCCCCAGATCGGGGTGCCGCTGGGGCTGGTCCTGTCCACCGGCGTCGTCAGGATCACTACTGCCGCAACGGGCACTGATGGATTTGCTGCCTACGGCTGGCGGATCCCGTTCATCCTGAGCATCATCCTGATCGGCGTGGGCCTGTTCGTCCGGCTGCGCGTCATCGAAAGCCCGGAGTTCGACGAAGTCCGGAAGTCCAACAAGGTGGTGCGTGCCCCCATTATCGAGGTCATCAAGCGGCAGCCCAAGGAGATCCTCCTTTCCGCCCTGGTGCGCACCTCGGAGCAGGCGCCTTTCTACCTCTTCATCACTTTCGTGATTACCTACGCCACCAAGCAGTTGAAGCTGGACAGCAACTCGATCCTGGATGACACGCTGATCGCGGCCGCGCTGGGGCTCATCAGCGTTCCCCTGTTTGGGCGCCTGTCAGACCGTTTCGGGCGGCGGCGTGTTTACGGAACCGGCATCGTGCTCACCGCGCTGTTCGCATTCCCCTACTTTGGGCTGCTGAACACCCGCGACTCCCTTTGGGTTGGCGTTGCCGTGGTGGTCAGCCTGATCCTCCACGACATCCAATACGGTCCGCAGGCCGCCCTGATCGCCGAAAGCTTTGACACCGACATCCGCTACACGGGCGCCGGGCTGGGTTACCAATTGGCCAGCGTGATTGCGGGTGGCCCGGCGCCGCTCATCGCAGCCGCCTTGCTGGCCACCTACGGCAACTCGACGTCGATTTCGCTGTACATCATCCTCTGTTGCGTGATTGCCATGGCAGCCCTGATCCTCCTTCCCAGGGCCAAGGGGGCGCTGGCCAAGGACGCTGCCGCCACCGCGACGCCAAGAAACCTGTAGGACAGGATGCGGACGGACTTTGAACCTGAACAACTGGGTCCCCGGGCCTTCTACAAATTCCTCACCTCAGTAGTGGTTCCGCGGCCCATCGCGTGGGTATCCAGTACTTCCCCGGCAGGGGTGGACAACCTTGCGCCGCACTCGTTCTTCACGGTTGCTTCGGTGGACCCTCCGATCATCATGTTCACCTCCGTGGGCGAGAAGGATTCGCTGCGGAACATCGAAGCGACGGGGGAGTTCGTGGTCAACCTCGCCCCGGCAGCGCTGATCCAGGAGGTTAACGCCACCGGGACGAATTTCAGTGCCGACATCAGCGAATTCGACGCCGCCCACCTGGCCCGTGAGCCCAGTGCCGCGGTCCGGCCGCCCCGGGTCAAGGAATCCCCGGCGGTCCTGGAATGTTCGCTTCACCAGACCCTCCGCATGGGTGACTGCGTCCTGGTGTTCGGCCTGGTTGTGCACGCAGCTGTCTCTTCCCAGGTGCTCAGCGGCGAGCACCCGGAGGTGACAGGGCTTGATCCGCTGTCACGGCTGGGCGGGGACGAGTGGGGCACGCTGGGCCCCGTCCGCCATCTGGCGCGGATCCGCGCATCGCAATGGCCTGGTTCCTTCACACCGCGGGAGGCCACATGACGAAGTCCGGCGCCGGAAGCAAACAGGATGCGGGGGAAGCAGGCACGTGACGGCCACGGTCAGTGTTGACGAAACGGGGTCCATTGCCGTGCTGTCCTTCGGCAGCGGCCAACGGCTCAATGCCCTGGGGCTGGGCGGCTGGGAGGATTTGCAGCGTGCAGTGCACGGCCTGGCATCCTTCCCTTCCCTGCGCGCCGTCGTGGTTCGCGGCAGGGGTGGAGTGTTTTGCGCCGGCTCGGACATACGCGAATGGGACGGGACGTCGGATGCGGAAGTTGGCCGCACCTTTGACGTGCTTGAAGCCGCCCTGCAGGCGCTCGAGGACTTGCCTGTCCCCACCCTGGCCGTGGTCGAGGGGGTTGCGGCCGGCGGGGGCTGCCAGCTTGCCCTTGCCTGCGACCTGCAACTGCTGACCCCGACAGCGCGGATCGGGATGCCTGTGGCACGCCTCGGCTTGCTGGTTCCGGCCACCTTCGCCACGCGTCTGGCGCTGCGGATAGGTCCGTCAAGGGCAAAGGACCTCCTCTACACGGGCCGTATGCTGACTGCCCGCGAGGCGTGGGACATGGGGCTGGTCACCACCCTTGCTCCCGACGACGATGCTGACGCGGCTCTCGCTGCCCTCCTCACCCCCTGGAACGGGGTCTCGGCAGCTTCCTTGAGGGCATCGAAGGCAGCGGTGGACGAGGGCCTGCACCTCCTGACGGAAGCCGGCCGCCGCGCGCCAAAGGGCCCGGCGGTGGATCCCGGCGAGTTCCGGAGCCGCGTCACCCGGTTTCTCCACCGCCATCGGGGCACGCCATAGCATCTGAGGTTACGAGGTCCACGATGGGCCGTGCCGCCTCAAGCGGGAGGATGTCATGGGCAACGCCGCCCCTTCGGTACGCATCCCTCTGTCCTACGCTCCTGCAAGGACGAGGGCAGGAGAGCAGGACCTACTCGTCTTTGCCGCCGGAAGCTGCCCGCAGCGCTTCCGCAAGGTAAGGGGCCGTGCGGCTGCTGCGGGAACGCGCGACGGCGGCCGGGTCACCGGCGGCGACGATCGTGCCGCCGGCATCGCCGCCGGCAGGTCCCAGATCCATCACCCAGTCGGCGGCGGCGACCACGTCCATGGCGTGTTCCACCACGACGACTGTGTTTCCGGCGTCCACCAGGCGGTTCAGCTGCGCCATCAGGAGCTGGACGTCGGCCGGGTGCAGACCCGTGGTGGGCTCATCCAGGAGGTACAGGGTGTGCCCGCGCCGGGCCCGCTGCAGTTCGGTGGCCAGCTTGATCCGCTGCGCCTCACCGCCGGAAAGTTCGGTGGCGGGCTGGCCCAGCCTGAGGTAGCCCAGGCCCACTTCCTGGAGGGTCTGCAGGGACCTTGCGGCCGCGGGAACCCCGGACAGGAAGTGGGCGGCGGCGTTGACCGTCATGCCCAGTACTTCCGCAATGTTCCTGCCCTTGTACGTGACCTCCAGGGTCCCGGGGTTGTAGCGTGTGCCGCCGCATTCCGGGCACGGGCCGTAACTGCCCGGCAGGAACAGCAGTTCCACGGCCACGAAACCTTCGCCCTGGCAGGTCTCGCAGCGGCCGCCGGCCACGTTGAAGGAAAAGCGTCCAGGGCCAAATCCGCGGCTCCTGGCGGCATCGGTGGCGGCGAATTCCTTGCGGACGGCATCGAAGAGCCCCGTGTAGGTGGCCAAGTTGGACCGGGGTGTGCGCCCGATCGGTTTCTGGTCCACCTTCACCAGGCGGTCGATCCGGTCCAGGCCGGATACGTGCCCCACGGTCGCCGGTCCGCCCTGGTCTTCGAGGTCCTCGTCCGGCTCGTCGGGTGATGTCCCGGCCCCGGTTTCTGCACCACCATGCAGTGCGGCACGGGCAATATCGGCGAGGACCCGGCTGACCAGCGTGGACTTTCCGGAACCCGAGACGCCGGTGACGGCTGTCAGGACACCGAGTGGGAAGGAGGCGTCCAGGTTCCGCAGGTTGTGGCGGCTGACGCCCCGCAGTTCCAGCCACCCGGCGGCTTCGTGCGGGGCACCTTTGCCGGCCCCGGCACCGCCGTCGTCCTCTGCCGTCGCTGTACCGTCGGGGAACAGGAACGGCCGCGTCACGGACTCCGCCACCGCATCCAGGCCCTGCACGGGTCCGCTGTACAGCACCTCGCCGCCGTCCTCGCCGGCCCGGGGCCCCACGTCCACCAGCCAATCCGCCCGGCGGACCATGTCCATGTTGTGCTCCACGACGAATACGGAGTTGCCGGATGCCTTGAGCTGGTCCAGGACGGCGAGGAGGGGTTCGGCGTCCGCCGGGTGCAGGCCCGCCGATGGTTCGTCAAGGACGTAGATCACGCCGAAGAGCCCTGAGCGGAGCTGGGTGGCGATCCGGAGCCGCTGCATTTCCCCCGGCGAGAGCGTAGGGGTGGCCCGCCCAAGGGCCAGGTACCCCAGGCCCAGTTCCAGCAGCACGTTGATGCGCTGGAGCAGGTCGCGGGTGATGGCCACAGCCACTTCGTTGGACTCGGAAGACTGCTTGCGGGACGCGGTCCCTGCACTGGCCAGCTTGGTGGTGGGGCGGATGATGCCGGCCAGTTCGGTCATGGGCGCCGCATTGAGCCCGGCGATGGTGTGTCCTGCGAAGGTCACGGCAAGGGCCTCGGGCCGGAGCCCTGTTCCGCCGCACCGCGGGCAGGGCCCGGTTTCCATGAAGCGCAGGACTTTTTCCCGCATGGCAGGGCTTTTGGAATCGAGCAGCGTGTGCATGACGTAGCTCTTGGCGCTCCAGAACCGGCCCTTGTACGGCTTGGCGACGCGGTCCCGTTGCGGTGTCACTTCCACCACGGGCTGTTCTTCGGTAAACAGGATCCAGTCCCGCTGTTTCCGGGGCAGCTGCCGCCAGGGGATATCGACGTCGTAGCCGAGGTGGGTCAGGATGTCGCGCAGGTTTTTGCCCTGCCAGGCGCCGGGCCATGCGGCGATCGCCCCGTCGCGGATGCTCAGGGACGGGTCCGGAACCAGGGATGCCTCACTGACGGTGTGGGCGGTGCCCAGGCCGTGGCATTCCGGGCAGGCGCCCGCCGCGGTGTTGGGGGAGAAGGCGTCCGAGTCCAGCGGCGCTGCGCCCTCGGGGTAGCTGCCGGCGCGGGAGAACAGCATGCGCAGTGAATTGGACAGCGTGGTGACGGTCCCGACCGTGGACCTGGAGGTTGCCGTCCCCCGGCGCTGTTGGACTGCGACGGCGGGCGGCAGCCCGGTGATCCGGTCCACCTTGGGGTTGTGGCCCTGCTGGATGAGGCGGCGGGCATAGGGCGCCACGGATTCGAAGAACCGGCGCTGCGCTTCCGCGTAGATGGTGCCGAAGGCCAGGGACGACTTGCCGGAGCCGGAGACCCCGGTGAACGCCACGATCGCATCCCGCGGCACATCCACGCTGACGTTCCGCAGGTTGTTTTCGCGGGCTCCGAGCACGCGGACGAAGCCGTCTTCGGCGTGCTCCGCCGCGGGCCCGGAGATGTTCAGCTCGGTCAGTTCATCAACGTTCTGTTTGGCTTGCACCGATTCGACTGTAGTAGCCCTCCGTGCGTGGCCGGAACTTTCCGGGCCTGTCGGGACGGCGCGGACGGATTTACACTGAAGCATTCCGCGACGCAGGCGGGGGGAACCGGCCCGGGATTGGAAGATCAACTACATATTTGGGAAGGGCCGGCCATGGGCAACGCGTCGCAGGGAGCTAACAGGGCAGTATCCGAGGCGGCGTCGGCGAGCCGCAGCCCGGCAGTCCGCGTTCTGGCCCGGGCCGGATATGTCTTCATCGGCCTGGTCCATATCCTGGTCGGCGCCATCGCCTTGCAGTTGACCAGGGGCCAGGGTGGAGAAGCTGACCAGTCCGGGGCGATCGGAGCCCTGGCGTCCAAGCCGGGCGGGGGGATCCTGCTCTGGGCCGGAGCTGTCGCCTGTGCCGCGCTTGCGCTCTGGATGCTAAGCGAAGCCGTATTTGGGGCGCGAACCGAGTCCGACTCCAAGAAGAAATTGAAGAAAGCTGCCGGCGCTGCGGGGAAAGCTGTGGTTTTCGGCTTCCTTGCCTTCACCTTCGCCGTTTTTGCCGCCGGGGGCAGCAAGAACTCCAGCCAGTCGGCCACCGATTTCACCGCAAAGCTGATGGGCGCGCCCGCCGGGGTGGTGCTTCTGGTGGTGCTGGGGCTGGCGATCATCGGAGCGGGCGTCTTCTATGCCTACCGGGGCGTCTCCCGGAAGTTCATGAAGGACCTGCAGGACCCGGGCAACGCGCGGACAGCCGTGGAGTGGCTCGGCACCATCGGTTACGCAGCCAAGGGTGTGGTGCTCGCCGTCGTCGGTGTCCTGATCATCGTGGCGGCAGCAACCGCCGACCCATCCAAATCCTCCGGCCTCGACGGCGGACTGAAAACCCTGGGCGCCCAACCGTACGGCGTCTTCCTCCTCGCCGCCATCGCGGCCGGGCTAATCTGCTACGGCGTCTATTCCATGGCGCGGGCACGGTACGGCAAGTTCTAACCGCGGTTCCCGAGAACCGCCAGCGCTTCCGCCAGCGGGGCGCGCAGGGCGGGTCCGTGGCCGGGAAGGACGACCGGGGATTCCAACCCGGCCAGGTTCTGCAGGGCGGCCTGCGCGGCGGCCGGATCTGCGTGGTACATCGGGTGCAGCATCTGCGGTCCGGAAGTCCGGCTGATTGGGTGGCCGCTGACGAAGCAGTCGCCCACGGCAATGGCACCCGCCCCGGACAGGTGGATGGCGGCATTGCCGGGCGTATGGCCGGGCACTGGTACGGCAACGGGCCGGCCAGGCAGGGCCCGGAGCCTGTCAGCGTCCCACGCTTCCGCCGCCGGCACTGGCTTGGCACCCAGGGCACCCGCCCTGATGACGTGCACCATCCAGCGGAAGATGCGCGGCTTCCAGGCCCGGCCGATGACCTGGCCGAAGGTGACCTGGTGCTTCTCCTTTCCCTGGACGTGGGCCAGCTCCCCGGGGGCGCACAGGACCGGGGTTCCGAATGTTTCGGAGAAGAAGGCGGCACTGCCCGTGTGGTCCACGTGTCCGTGCGTGACCAGCAGTGCAAGGGCGTTGGCCGGTTCCAGGCCCAGGTGGCGGATCGAGGCAAGGACGTTGCTGCGGTCACCGGGGTAGCCGCTGTCAATGAGGATGAACCCGGAAGGGTCCCGCGCCACGATCCAGTTGGAGGCTGGCCCTTCGGCGAAGTAGACGCCGGGCGCCTGCTCGGAAACTTTGGTTGCGGGATTCCACCCGGTTGCCTGCCGCTGCACGGATCCAGCGTAGCCCGCCGACTACAGTGCAGCCCGTCGATTACAGCGCAGCCTGCTCGACGCCGGACGGCTTGGACCCCGAACGGCAGCCACCAGGGTACCTAATGCCCTAAAGGTTCCTGTGCAGTCGCTGTGCATCCTGTTGATCCTGGTCACCTTGGCCCTAAAGTATTCCCACAATTGCCTACGATGGGACACGGACTAGAAGATAAACGGCCGGCGGGCAGCAGCCCGCCGGCCGGTAATTGCAGGCAGGAGGAGGGACCATGCACGACAGCGCCCCGCTGCACGGTCATCCCGGCCGGCTCGTGACCGCCGGTGTGGCGGTCCTCCTCCTGGCCGTGACGTCGGGAAGCGCTGCCCGGACGCAGCCCCCGGCCTCGGCGCCGCCGGTCCGCGTGGTGGTAGTGGGGGACTCGCTGAGCACCGGTCACGGCACGTCGCCGCAGGAGGCGTGGCCCGCGCTGATGCGGACGGACCCGGCGGTAACGGGCCTGGAAGTGGTCAACGCGGCCGAGGACGGAAGCGGCTACCTCAGCCTGGGCGACTACAACGGGACCTTCGGCACGCAGGTGGATGACTTCGTCACCCCGGACACCGGGATCGTGGTCTTTTTCGGCTCGGAAAACGACCTTGGCTACGCCTCCGCAGACGTCGGCGACGCGGCCCTGGCCGCCATGGACAAGGCAGAGGCACTTGCCCCCGAGGCCAGGATCATTGTGGTGGGGCCGCCGTCGTACACCACGGACCCTGACCCCGGGCTCGTGGATATCAGCGACCAACTCAGGACCGCCACTGCGCGGGCGGGCGGTGAGTTTGTTGATCCGATCGCCCAGGGCTGGATCAGCGACGACTTCGATGACCTGATCGGCCCGGACGGCGACCACCCCACTGTGCTGGGGCAGCATTACCTGCTGGAGCACATCGGCGCGTACCTTGAGCAGGCGGCCCCGGCGGCTGCAGCGGCGCTGGAAGAGCGCCCGGACCCGCGCAGGCCCGCAGACTGGACGTCATAGGCCTAGACCAGGGGCCACGGATAACGCATCCCCGTGCGGTCAACGGGAAGCACCTTCTCCTGCAGTATGCGCTGGACGCGGCGCTGCAGGGCAGCCACTTCGGCGGGGTGGAGCAGTTCCGCCACATCTGCCGGGACGGTGGCCGCCAGGGGGCTGATGTCCTCGAGCAGCTGGTCCGGGATGGGGTCGCCTGCGAAGTCCCAGATGACCGTGCGGAGCTTGAAGGCAGCGGAAAAGCACAGACCGTGGTCGATGCCCCAGATCCGGCCGTCAGTACCACGCAGGACGTGCCCGCTTTTCCGGTCAGTATTGTTTGCCACGTAGTCGAACAGCGCCATCCGCGCCAGCTCGCTGTGTGTCTCCGGCGAGTCTGCGTACAGGGTGAAGTAATGTTCCTGGTGGTCGCCTTCGATGAACCACTGCAACGACCCGACGCCAAGCGGCGCGTCCGTGCGGACCACTGTAGGCGGCACCATTCCCCACCCCAGTGCTTCGCTCAGCTGGAATGCGGCGCACTCACGGCGGTACAGGCCGGCGTCGAAATCCACCAGCGGCCGCTCTCCTGCCTCCGGCTTGTAGACGGCCCAGGCGGAATCGTCACCGCAGGAAAGCTCCGCGAGGAACGTGGCATTGCTGCCGCTCATGATGCGGCCCAGCAGCTCCACGCGGCCCTCGGTGAGGAGGGTCAGCTCCCGCCCGGACACCGCATGCCCCGTGCTGCCGCAACCGGCGGCCAGTCGTTCCGTTCCTGTCCGGAAAGGATCACGATGACATCAGCCCGCTTAAGGGCTCCGACATCGAATTCACCGTGAGCACCGCCGGCGCCTGCCCGTCCGTGTAGGAGATCACCGAGACCGACGCCGGGCTGATCATGATGCGCTGGAAAAGGTCAAGGTGGGTGCCCAGCGCATGGGCCACGGCCGCCTTAATGGGATCGGCATGGGAGAAGCAGACCACGACGCCGCCACGATGGGCGGCCCGGAGATCCTCCAGTGTCCCAACCATCCGCGCCTGCATTCCGGAAAAGCCCTCGCCATTGGGAAAGCGGAACGCCGATGGGTTGTGCTGGACGGTCTGCCACTCCGGCAGGCCCGCAAGCCCGGCGAGCGCCGCGCCGGTCCAGTCACCGAAATCGCATTCCAAAAGCCCGGCTTCTTCTTTGACCGTCCGGCCGGTGCGGGCGGCCGTGGGCTCGGCAGTCTCCCGTGCCCGCTCCAGGGGTGACGAGTACACCGCCTCGACAGGCAGGCCGTCAAGGCGGTCGGCAACAGCATCAGCCTGTGCACGGCCGCGCTCGGAAAGGTGGAGGCCCGGGGCCCGGCCCGGCAGGACGGTACCGGTGGTGGGTGTCTGGCCGTGCCGCACCAGGAGGATCAATGTGCTCTGTGTCATTGGGACTAAGCGTAGCCGCGAGGGGGCCCCGTGCCGAGCTTGCGAGGCGCGGGGAGCGGCAAGCGGTAGCCGCGAGGGGGCCCCGTGCCGAGCTTGCGAGGCGCGGGGAGCGGCAAGCGGGCCGGGAATGTGGAGGAATCTCTCGATTAGCCGCAGGGTGGGGATTACCGTAGAGGAGTGACTGATCGCCCCGATATCTACACCGTTGGTGAACTGCGTGCGGCAGGCTGCGTCCACAAGGACCTGAGGCACGAAATCCGCGACAACCTCCTCGCGGCCCTGGCCGCGGGACGTGACCCCTGGCCGGGGCTGTACGGCTTCAGCAGGACCGTGATTCCGCAGCTCGAACGGGCCCTGCTCGCCGGGCATGACATTGTCCTGTTGGGTGAGCGCGGGCAGGGCAAGACCCGCGTGCTCCGTACCCTGGCCGGGTTGCTTGACGAGTGGTCGCCGGTAATTGAGGACTCGGAGCTGAACGAGCACCCGTTTGAGCCGATCACCGAGCAATCCCGCGCCAGGGCGCTGACCGAGGGAGACCGGCTGCGGATCGCATGGCGGCACCGTTCAGAGCGGTACGTGGAGAAGCTCGCGACGCCGGATACCTCCGTGGCCGACCTTGTGGGCGACGTGGACCCGATGCGCGTAGCTGAGGGCCGCAGGCTGGGCGACCCGGAAACCATCCACTATGGGCTCATCCCGCGCTCCAACCGGGGCATCATCGCCATCAACGAATTGCCGGACCTCGCCGAACGCATCCAGGTGTCCATGCTCAACGTCATGGAGGAACGGGACATCCAGATCCGCGGCTACGTGCTGCGGCTGCCGCTGGACGTCCTGGTTGTCGCGTCCGCCAACCCGGAGGACTACACCAACCGCGGCCGGATCATTACGCCACTGAAGGACCGCTTCGGCGCGGAGATCAGGACCCATTACCCGGTCGAGCTGGAAGACGAAGTGGCGGTCATCCGCCAGGAGGGCCGGCTGGTTGCGGACGTGCCGCCGTTCATCCTGGAAATCCTGGCCCGCTACACCCGGGCACTGCGGCAGTCGCCTGCCATCAACCAAACCTCCGGCGTTTCCGCCCGGTTCGCCATTGCGGGGGCAGAGACGGTGGCTGCTGCGGCATTGCGCCGGGCCAGCCTGCGGGGGGAGGACCAGGCGGTGGCACGGATCATCGACCTGGAGCCTGCAGTGGAGGTCCTGACGGGCAAGATCGAGTTTGAATCCGGCGAGGAAGGGCGGGAACAGGGCGTCCTCGACCACCTCCTGCGTACCGCAACCGCGGAAGCTGTCAGGGCGCACTTCCAGGGCCTGGACATGGGCCCGCTCGTGGCTGCCCTGGACGGGCACCGCACCGTCACCACCGGGGAGCAGGTCACGGCGCAGGAGTTCCTGGGCAACCTGCCGTCGCTGAACGGCTCGGGCCTCTACGACGAAATCGGGCGGCGCCTTGGTGCGGTGAATGACGGACAACTGGCCGCCGCCGTCGAACTGGCACTGGAGGGCCTATACCTCGGCCGGCGGATCTCCAAGGAGTCCGACGACGAGGAAACCATCTACGGCTAAGCCCGGGAGGCAGCATGGCCATCCACAAGCGGTCCGCCAGATACGGCCGGTACACTGGCGGCCCGGACCCGCTCGCCCCGCCAGTCGACTTGGCCGAGGCACTTGACGCTGTCGCCGAAGACGTGATGGCCGGCTACTCGCCCCGCCACGCCCTGCAGGAATTCCTGCGGCGCGGAGGCCGGAACCGGGACGGCCTGGATGACCTTGCCCGGCGCGTCCAGCAGCGGCGCCGCGACCTGCTCAGCCGGCACCGGCTGGACGGCACCCTGGACGAAGTAAAGAAGCTCCTGGACACCGCGGTGCTGGAGGAGCGCAAGCAACTGGCCCGGGACGCCATGATGGACAACACCGAGCGCGCCTTCCGGGAGATGCAGCTGCAGAACCTCCCACCCTCCACGGCTGCGGCGGTGAATGAGCTGGCGTCCTACGACTGGCAATCCAGCGCAGCACGTGAGGCCTACGAACACATCAAGGACCTGCTGGGCCGCGAGGTCCTCGAGCAGCGGTTCGCCGGCATGAAGCAGGCGCTGGAGAGTGCCACCGATGAGGACCGCCAGGCGGTGAACGCCATGCTCCGGGACCTCAACGAACTGCTGGGCGAACACCGGCGCGGGGAGGACACCGACGCCGACTTCCAGGAGTTCATGGCCAAACACGGCCAGTTTTTCCCGGAGAATCCGCAGTCGGTGGAGGAACTGGTGGACGCCCTGGCCCAGCGCGCCGCCGCCGCCCAACGGCTCCTGCAGTCGATGTCACCTGAGCAGCGCGATGAGCTGATGCGGCTCTCCGCCCAGGCCTTCGGCTCGCCCGAACTGATGGCCCAGCTCAGCGAACTTGACGCCGCCCTCCGGGCACTGCGCCCCGGAGAGGACTGGACGGGATCGGAACGCTTCGAAGGGCAGGAGGGCCTGGGGCTGGGCGACGGCACGGGGGTGCTGCAGGACATCGCCGAACTGGACCAACTGTCCGAACAGCTCTCCCAGTCCTACAACGGCTCCAGGCTCGATGACCTGGACCTGGACGCGATCGCCCGCCAGCTCGGTGAAAGCGCCGCCGTGAGCGCCCGCACCCTCGCGGAGATCGAGCGTGCCATGCAGGACGGCGGCTACCTGCGGCGCGGCACGGACGGCGACCTAAGGTTGTCCCCGCAGGCCATGCGGCGGCTGGGGAAGTCACTCCTCCGCGACGCTGCCAGGCAGCTGTCCGGCCGGCAGGGAAGCCGGGACACCAGGATGGCCGGGGCCGCCGGAGAACAGACAGGCTCAAGCCGGCAATGGGAGTTCGGGGACGGCGAGCCCTGGGACGTCACCCGGACCATGACCAACGCCATCCGGCGGACCATGGCCGACGGCGGCGACCCGGCCCGCGGCCTGCGCCTCGCCGTCGGCGATATCGAAGTGTCGGAGACGGAGGCCCGCACCCAGGCCGCGGTGGCCCTGCTGGTGGACGTGTCCTTTTCCATGGCCGCAGAAGGGCGGTGGGTTCCGATGAAGCGGACAGCGCTCGCATTACACCACCTGGTGTCCACGCGCTTCCGCGGCGACCGCCTCGAGCTCATCACCTTTGGCCGGTACGCGCAGTCCATGGACATCGGAGAACTCACGGCCCTGCCTGCCTTCCGCGAACAGGGAACCAACCTGCACCACGGCCTGCTGCTGGCCGGCCGCTTCTTCCGCCGGCACCCCTCCATGCAGCCCGTCCTGCTGGTGGTCACAGATGGCGAACCCACGGCGCACCTGCTGCCCGACGGGGACTCCTGGTTCAACTGGCCGCCGGACGCAGAGACCATCCGCGCCACGGTTGCCGAACTGGACCGCCTTGGGCGCGCCGGCGTCCAGGCCACCTTCTTCCGCCTGGGCAACGACCCCGGCCTGGAGCGGTTCATCCAGCGGATGGCCCAGCGCGTGGACGGCCGCGTTGTGGCGCCCGAAGTGGGCGGCCTTGGAGCTGCCGTGGTGGGGGAGTACCTGCGCGCCCACGTCCGCAGCGCCTACGCTGACGGCGACTGGGAGGTTTAGCCCTTGGCGTCCAATCCGGCCTGCGAGATGAGCTCGGTCAGCCATGGCCGGTGTTCGCGGTGGAACGTCAAGCCCTCCGGCAAGCCCTGCACCGCAGGTTCGCCGTCCCTGATGTCGATGGTGATCCGGCCACCGGCCAGGGGAGCGTTGGTGATGTGCAGGTTCCCGTAGGACTGCGGCAGCGCCGGATCCATCCAGAAGCCTCCGCGGGAGACATGGGCGTCGTACCGCATCAGGCAGGTGATCAGCATGATCGGCGCGGTGGCCGCCCAGGCCTGCGGGGAGCAGGCCGTGGGGTAGGGCACCGGCTCGGCCACCTGCTCCCTGCTGAAGCCGCAGAACAGCTCCGGCAGCCGGCCGCCGGAAAAATCCGCGGCTTCGAGCAGGGCGGTGGCGATGCGCTGCGCCTCCTCGACGAATCCGTACCGCATGAGTCCGGCCGCAATAATGGCATTGTCATGCGGCCATACAGAACCGTTGTGGTAACTGGCCGGGTTGTAGGCCCCCATATTTGAGGCCAGGGTCCTGACACCCCAGCCACTGAACATCTCCGGCGACATTAGCCGTTCAGCCACCAGCGGCACCTTGTCATCGTCAACGATGCCGTGCCACAGGCACTGCCCCATATTCGAGGCGCAGGCATCAACCGGCCGCTTGCGGCCGTCCAGGGCAACGGCGAAGTAGCCGCGGTCCGGCAGCCAGAATTCCTCGTTGAACCTTTTCTTCAACTGCGCCGCCTCGGCGGTGAGCCGGGCAGCCAACGGCGCGTCCCCGGCGTCGTACGCCATCCATGCCCGGGACAGCAACGCTGAGTAGACCAGGGCCTGCACCTCGCAAAGCGCGATGGGCGGTTCGGCAATGGTTCCGTCCGCGAAATTGATCCCGTCCCAGGAGTCTTTCCACCCCTGGTTGATAAGGCCCTGGTCGTTGAGGCGCTGGTACTCAACGAACCCGTCGCCGTCCTTGTCGCCGTAGGTCCGGACCCAGTCCAGGGCCCGGTCGGCGTTGGGCAGGAGGGCGGCTATGGCGTCCTTTCCGAACCCCCAGCGGCTGACCGATGCCAGGGTCATCACAAACTGCGGGGTTGCGTCCACGCTGCCGTAGTAGACGGACTTGCCGCCAAGC
This sequence comes from Arthrobacter sp. SAFR-044, assembly GCF_059414985.1. Classification (NCBI taxonomy): domain Bacteria; kingdom Bacillati; phylum Actinomycetota; class Actinomycetes; order Micrococcales; family Micrococcaceae; genus Arthrobacter; species Arthrobacter sp. SAFR-044. The sequence continues at coordinate 230,075 of NZ_JBPFDN010000005.1, forward strand.
GCCAGCCCGGAGGACACGCCCAAACGGACTTCGTGCAGGATCTTCCCGGGTTCCTCCTCGCTCATCGGGTCCACCACCTTGCCCTGCCGGTCCGCCAGCGTCTGCAGGGTGCCCAAGGCCAGGGACGGATCCACCGGCAGGGCCATCTCCGAAGCCCACAGCGAGTCACGCCCGAACAGGGTCATGAACCATGGTGCGCCCGCCGCCACCACTATTCGTTCCGGATGCTCAGGGTCCTCGATCCGGAGCGCGCCGAGGTCGTCATAGCTGCGCCGCAGCGTGCGTTCAATGGACCGGTTCGCCATCTGCAGCCTGGGGATTTTGGCGACCCATTCCTGGTGCCGCCGGTCACTCGGTGACACCCCGTGCCCGGCGGGGTGCGTAACGTTGTGCTGCCCTGCCGGTGCCACGCTCAACCGCGTGGTCCACTGGCCGTATCCGGGAACCACGGCGTGGTATGAGAGTGCGCCGGCGGAGGCGACGGCGCCGCGTCCCCTGACCAGGACAGCTTTCCGCAGGTCCTGCCAGGCCGCGCTGATAATCAGGGAGTCGCCGTCGGCTCCGCGGGTGACGTCCCACCGCCGCTGGACCCTCGCCTCCTTCACCTCGAACAGATCGGCGAAGTCGGAATCGACGCCCACGGAGATGCTGCATTCAACGGGGTTGCCGGAATAGTTGCGGATCGTGATCTCCTCAACCACTCCGGCCGCCACTTCCCGCAGCCGCTCCACGATTAAGGGGCTGTCCGCGTATCCGTCTGCCCGGGGAACGCGGCCGATGAACAGTGCCCGGTAGGGTTCCTTCGTCTCCGCCGTCAACGGCTCAAGGGCCTGGCCGTTCACCGTCATGCTCCACCCAGAAAGGATGCGGGTGTCCTCATGAAAGACGCCGTGGGGCAGTTCCGGGTGGATATCTCCATTGGCTGCGGAGATACAAAAACATGAGCCCTCGACCAGGGTTACGGTCCCTGCCCCCACAGGCCCCGCCGCTGTGTCTGCATTCCATCCAGCCATGTCCGCTCCTTAGACGGCTACGACGGTTCCAGCGGAATAGACGCTACGCCTGCGGCAGGGCTGATGAAAGGGCCGGACCCTTGTACCTTCGCCCTGGCGGGCATAGCATTGCCGCCAGATCAACGCCGATCAGTCCAAGGAGCCGGCCATGGGCGCCACACCTGCCGAACCGTCCCAAGCACCCCTGATGGTGGACCTGATCATTTCGCTGGACGGTTGCGCCTCCGCAGAGGGCTGGCCGGGGTGGTGGGGACTGGAGGGTCCCGAATACCTTGCCTGGCTGGACCAGGAATCGGCGAAGAACTACACCTTCCTCCTGGGCGCGAATACGTACCGGCTGATGTACGGCATGTCTGCTCAGGCCGCGGCGAACCGGTCTGGTTTTTCGGAGGAGGAGGGCGCCAGCCTCACGGGGCTTTCCGCCGTACCGAAAATCGTGTTCTCTTCCTCGCTGCAGTCTCCCCTGGACTGGCCGAACTCGACCCTGGTAACCGGGGACGCGGTTGACGCGGTCCGCGAGCTGAAGCGTAAAGGGACGGGGCCCCTGAGTACCTTGGGCAGTATCAGCCTGGCACGGTCGTTGCTGGTGGCGGGCCTCGTGGACCGGTTCCGGCTGGTGGTCTTCCCCGTCATCACCGGCGCCACCGGGAGGGAGCGGATCTTCGACGGATATCCCGACGTCCGGCTGGACATGGTGCAGAGCAGGACGTTCGACGGCAGGCTCCAGCTGCTGGAGTACGTTCCCACGGTACTCACCGGCCCGCCCGGCACCGGGCAGCCGTGACCGGCCTTTAGCACCCCAACGTCCGGCTGTACCCTAGGCCATTTCCGGTTCGAGCAGGCAGGGCGCGGCTTGCTGCGCCTGGGATTCACGTCGCAGTCCTTCCAGGCGCCACGGCGGACACCCCGGCTGCTGCCCTCCCGGTCAATTCCGTGTGAGGATCGAGGTATGCCCCAGCGCCTCATGCTGCTCGACACTGCCTCCTTGTACTTCCGCGCCTTCTACGGCCTGCCGGACACCATCCGCCGCCCGGACGGCACGCCGGTCAATGCCGTCCGCGGACTGCTGGACATGATTGCCCGGCTCAGCACTGACTACCAGGCTTCGCACCTGGTGGCCTGCTGGGATGACGACTGGCGGCCGCAGTGGCGCGTGGACCTGATCCCCACCTACAAAGCCCACCGGGTGGCCCAGGCAGTCCCCGGCGGCACGGACGTGGAAGTGGTGCCTGAGGGCCTGGAGGCGCAGCTGCCCATGATCCGCCGCGTGCTGGAGCTGGCCGGCATCGCCATCGTCGGCAAAGCCGAACACGAGGCTGACGACGTTGTGGGTACCTACGCCAGCCAGGCAGTCCTCCCGGTGGACGTCGTCACGGGCGACCGGGATCTTTTCCAGGTCTGCGACGACGACCGGAAGGTCCGGGTGATCTACACAGCCCGCGGCATGAAGAACCTGGAAGTCATCACCGAGGAAACCGTCGTGGCCAAGTACAAGGTCCTCCCGCAGCAGTACGCCGATTACGCCACGCTGCGCGGCGACGCTTCCGACGGCTTGCCCGGCGTGGCCGGGATCGGCGAGAAGACCGCCGCATCGCTCCTGCTCAAGTACGGCACCTTGGAACGGCTGCTGGCAGCGGCGGAAGACGACGACGGCGGCGTGTCCGGTCCCGTCCGGGCCAAACTCTCCGCCGCTGCCGCGTACCTCGAAGCAGCCCCCGCCGTCGTCCGCCTGGTGCGCGACCTCGAGCTGCCCACCCTTGAGCAGGCGGGCGCCCTGCTGCAGCCGGTCACCGGTGGCCGGCGGGCCGAACTTGAGCAGCTGACCATCGACTGGAACCTGGGCGGCTCGGTCCGCCGGCTGCTCGCCGCGCTGGACCAGCGGCCGCAGCCGGCATAACGGCCGGGAACCGATGACGCCGGATGTACCGGCGTGACCTTTCGTTGCGGTGCGGGTCCGCGTGTTTCGGGCGGCTTGAGCGGGCCGGTTGGCTGGTGGTTTGGTGAGGTAACGATCCAGACGAGAGGCCACTCAATGACAGTCACTTCAGATCTTGCCCCCCGCCGCCTTCGGGACATTTTCGGAACGTTTGCCAGCGGGTTGACCGTTGTCACCGGTTCCACCCCTGAGGGCCCGGCCGGCTTCACCTGCCAGTCCTTTGCCTCACTGTCGCTGGACCCGGCGCTCGTGACCTTCAGCCCGGCCCGGACCTCAACCACCTGGCCCGTGCTGCGGAAGGCCGGTTCATTCACCGTCAACATCCTCCCCGCGGAACACCAGCACCTCGCCGGGCAGTTTGCCCGCACAGGGACGGACAAGTTCGCGGGAGTTGGCCACACGTCCTCGCCGCTGGGCAACCCCGTGCTGGACGGTGCGCTCGCCTGGATCGACTGCGACCTCCGCGCAGAGTACGACGGCGGCGACCACACCATTGTGGTGGCCGCCGTGCGGCACCTCCAGGCGCGGGGCGACGCCGAGCCCCTGCTGTTCTTCAAGGGCAGGTACGCCGGCCTCGCGCCGGCCGGGCACCTGCTCGAAGCCGCCGGCTGACCCGGCTCCCGGTCCAGCTCCGGCTCCAGCCAGGCGGGCTGCTGACCATTTTTGCCCGGTGGCAGCCTTCCGCACTCTTGCTTCAGGCCCGCGTAGTAGTAAGCTTGCTGAGCATTACTAGTAAGCTTGCTGATTAAATGGGATGGGAGCAGGAGCCATGGGCGCAATATTCGGTACGGCCCTGTCACTGATGCTGACCGCAGGCGGTGCGGCGGTGGCTGCGGCGGGTGGCCCGGGAACGGCCCAGCACTACCTGGCCGGCCACGTGCTCCTCGGAGTGGGCATCGGCTTGTTGATCGCCACGGCCCTGCGGACGGGCGGCCGCATCCTGCTGGCGCGGGCCGCCTCTCCCGCGCACAAGGCTGCCGTGCGGGCACCCGTAGTTGAGGCCACTCCGGTGACGGTCCTGCCCGTCCGGTCAGCCTCCACCGTCCCGTTGCGGGGCAGGCATGCCGCCTGAGGTGCAGAAGCCGGCCGGACCGGAAGCGGCCGGCGCGTCCGCCCCCGTGACCCGCCGTCGGGGCGTCCGTGCCCTAATGGTCCTGTGCGGCGCCGTGCTGGCAGCCGCCCTGGTAGCGGGAGCGGCAGCCGTCCACCCGGCCGACACGGACGCCAATGTGCTGCGCGGTTTCCAAATCCGCGTCCTGAGCATCAGCCAGGCTGCATCGGAGAACAGGATGGATGGGGCACTGGCCGCCCTGCAGGCGCTCGAAAAGGACCTGGGCGAAGCCGCCGCGGCAGGCCGCGTGTCAGCTGCCCGGTACCGCGGAATCGAAAATGCGCTCTCGGCCGTCCGGGCAGATATCGCTACACAGGTGGCCGCAGCCTCCGCGGCGGAGCCCCCTGCCGCCGCGCCGGAGGCCGGCGCCGCGGCCCCTGCTTTGGCAGACACCGCCCAGGACGGCCCCAGCCCTGCGGAACCCGTTGTTCCAGCCGTCGCCCCGGCACCTGCCCCCGCCCCGGAAGCGCCCGGCTCGCAGCGTTCTGACACCGCAAAAGAAGCCAAGGGCAAGGGCAAGAGCCAAGGCAAACCCTGACCCGCTTCCCCGTCAGGGCAAAATGGACGCATGATTCCTCCTGACGGCAACCCTGCCGCCGACGCCTTCAACCTCGCGGCCATCGGTGCCGGCCTCGCCTTCGAAGCCTCCCTGCCCGCACTGCAGCAGGCACTGGAATGCGGGGCGGCTGTTGTGCAGGCGCCACCGGGAACCGGTAAAACCACACTCGTTCCGCCGCTGCTCGCCAATCTTTATGGCCGCTCCGGGCGCATCATCGTCACCCAGCCCCGGCGTGTTGCCGCCCGTGCCGCCGCCCGCCGCCTTTCCGCCCTTGACGGCAGCGGAGTTGCCGGCCGCGTGGGCTATACCGTCCGGGGGGAACGCCAGGCAGGACCGGATACGCGGGTTGAGTTTGTCACGCCGGGGATCCTGTTGCGCCGCCTGCTGGCAGACCCGGGGCTGGACGGGACGGCCGCCGTCGTCCTGGACGAAGTGCACGAGCGCGGCCTGGAAACGGACCTCCTGGTCGGCATGATCGCGGAGGTCCGCGCGCTGCGCGGCGACCTCGCCGTCGTCGCCATGTCCGCAACGCTGGACGCACCACGGTTCGCAGCGCTGCTGGGGGATCGCGACGGCGGGGGGCCGGCTCCCGTCGTCGGCTGTCCTTCGGTGAATTACCCGCTTGAAGCACAGTGGCTCCCGGCTCCGGCGGCACGGCTGGACACCAGGGGCGTGGCGCCCGCCTTCCTGGACCATGTTGCCGCGGTTGCGGCAGATGCCCACGCCCGGGCCCTCGCTGGAGACAACGCGGTCGATGCACTCGTGTTCCTGCCCGGCGCCAGGGAAGTCTCCCACGTGGCCGCGGCGCTCCGTGGCCGGTTGGGCCGCCGCGTGGATGTCCTGGAACTTCACGGCCAGGTGCCCGCAGCGGATCAGGACCGGGCCGTGTCGGGGCGGAGTCCCGGGGATCCCCCGCGGATCATTGTCTCCACCGATCTCGCCGAATCCTCCCTGACGGTGCCCGGCGTCCGGCTGGTGGTCGACTCGGGGCTGACCCGGGAACCGCGACGGGACTCAGGGCGCGGCATGAGCGGGCTGGTCACTGTCTCCTGCTCCCGGGCGTCCTCAGACCAGAGGGCCGGCCGCGCCGCACGGCAAGGCCCCGGGCGGGTGGTCCGCTGCTACTCGCAGCAGGCCTATGGCGCGGCTCCTGCCCACGTCACCCCGGAAATCAACGTGGCGGACCTGACCGGCGCAGCCCTCACCCTCGCGTGCTGGGGAGCGCCGGGCGGCAAGGGCCTCGCGCTCCCGGATGAGCCGCCCCGCCTGGCCATGGACGAAGCCGTCGAGGTGCTCCGGGAGCTCGGCGCGGTATCGGACGACGGGCAGGTAACCCCCGCCGGCCGGTCCCTTGCGGCCATCCCCGCCGATCCCCGGCTGGCCCGGGCGCTGCTCGACGGCGGCGCCTCCGCCGGCCGGCAGCTCGCCGCCGAGGTGGTGGCCGCGGTCTCCGGAGACCAGCGGGCACCCGGCGGTGACCTGCCCCGGCTGCTGGCCCAGCTCCGTACTGACAAAAGCCCGGCGGGAAAGCGCTGGGCGGACGAGTCCAGGCGGCTCGCTGCCTTGGCGCGGCGGCAGGACGCAGATGCCGCGTCGGTTCCGGCCAGTTCCGCCGGCGGCTCCGAGGCTGTCGGCGCAGTCGTCGCCCTGGCCTTTCCCGACCGCGTAGCCCACCGTGTGCCGGGCAGCGGGGGTGCCGGGCAGTACCTGCTGGCTTCCGGCACCAGGGCAGGCCCGCCCGCAGGCAGCACCTTGTCCGGCCACGAGTGGCTGGCCGTAGCCGAAGTGTCCCGCGCCGGCGGCCGGGACGCGGCCGGGACCGGCGCCGTCATCCGTTCCGCCGCAGCCTTGACCCCCGCCATGGCCGAAACAGCAGCGTCGCACCTGTTGGCCGACACCGTGGAAGCGGAATTCACCGGGGGCCGGCTGAGCGCCCGCAGGACACGGCGGCTAGGTTCCATAGTGCTCTCCGAAACACCGGTGCGTCCCACCGCCGGACAGGGAAAGCAGGCTGTGGCGGCCGCGTTGCAGACCGGCGGGCTGGCTGCCCTGTCATGGTCGACGGCGGCGGCCTCCTTCCGGCGCAGGCTTGCCTTCCTGCACCGCGAGCTGGGGGAGCCTTGGCCCGATGTGTCGGACAGGGCGCTGCTGGACCGGCTGGACGAGTGGCTGGGACCCGAGCTCGAGGCCCTTGCCGCCGGGAAGCCGGTCGGCTCCGTTGACCTGGCGGACCCCTTGCGCCGCCTGCTGCCCTGGCCGGAAGCTGCCCGGCTGGGTGAGCTCGCCCCCGAAAACCTTGAGGTCCCCAGCGGCTCCCGGGTCCGGATCGATTACCCGGAACCCGGCGACGAGGGTGCACCCCCCGTCGTCGCCGTGAAACTGCAGGAGTGTTTTGGGCTGGCCCAATCCCCGCGGCTGGTGGACGGCCGTGTCCCGGTCCTGTTCCATCTGCTCTCCCCGGCCCGGCGGCCCCTCGCGGTGACGGATGACCTGACGTCTTTCTGGTCCGGCCCGTACACCCAGGTCCGTGGCGAAATGCGCGGCCGCTACCCCAAGCACCCGTGGCCGGAGGACCCCTGGTCAGCCCCGGCCACCGCACGCACCAAGCAGCGCAGGTAGCCGTGCCCCGGCGCCCCTGGCACTAGGGAGAGGGGTAGGTGAGATACCCGATACACGGCCGAAACGTCCCGTCGCCCCGGTGAAACATGCACTGGGTACGCTCCTTCCTACGTGGACGGCGGTGTCCATACACCCCCAGGAAGGACGGAACCATGTTTCTCTTGCACAGCCTGAACCTCTTGAACGGCCGGAACCTGTTGCTCGATGGCGGCAGCGGCGACGATGCACGGCGTAATGACGGCGGGCCCTCCAGTGGCGCGGTGCACGGTGAGTTTCCCGCCGGCCGGCTCACCTCGGCCGCGTGGGAAGGGTGGTGGCACGAGGACGCTGCCTAGCTGCCTCCTCAGCTGTGCGCAGCGATAAACACGGCCACGGGGGCTGCCAGGGACGCACCCACTTCGTCGGCGGGCCGCTTCTTTCCCGCCACCGCGAACGAGTGGTCGCCACCCTCCACCCACTGGAGCACCGCGGTGGGCCCGATCCGGGAGACGACGCCCTCAAGGATTTTCGGGGTGGCAAACGTGTCCCGGGTGCCCTGCAGGAACAGCATCGGTGTGGCCAGCCCGTACAGGTGCTCATCCCGCAGCTTCTCCGGCTTCCCGGGAGCGTGCAGGGGATAGCCCAGGTAGACCAGCCCGGCCGCGTCCATGCCATCGGCAACGGCCATGGACGCCATCCTTCCCCCGAACGACTTGCCCGCCGCCCAGAGCGGGCCGCGGTCACCGTGGGCCCCGGCCTGCGCGTGGGCGGCGGCCATGGCGGCCCGCCAGGCGGCGATGGCCATGGGAGGGCGGTCAGGGAACTTCCGTCCCGCCTCCCGGTAGGGGAAATTGAAGCGAACGGTGGCCAGTCCCAGGTTGTTCAGGGCATCGGTGAAGCCGCGAAGGAACGGGTGTTCCATGCCGGCGCCTGCGCCGTGCGCCACCACCACAGTGGCGGTGGGGTCTTCCGGGCGGGCGTAGACGGCGGAAAAAGAAGCGTCGCCCACGGCCACGGTGAGCTGGTCATCGGATGCTGGCATGGGACCATCATGCCGGAGGGCGGCGGATGTACCCATCCCTGCCGGTGGCGGGGTGTACGTTGTCCCCATGGCGAGTGAACAGACCACCATCACTGTGCAAGGACCCAACGGGCCGCGCGACATGCGCATTTCCAGTCCCAGCCGCGTACTCTGGCCGGACCTGGGACTCACCAAACTCGATTTGGTGAACTACATCTGCGATGTGGGGGAGGCGTTCATGGCCGCCAACGGGGACCGCCCCGTGTCACTCCAGCGGTATTCGGGCAACATTGACGGCGAGATGTTCTTCTCCAAGAACCCGCCCAAAGGCACGCCGGACTTCATCCGGTCCGTCAAGGTGGTGTACCCGAGCGCGCGGTCCCACCCGCAGTTGGTGTTCGACGAGCCCGCAGCCGCCGTCTGGGCCGTGCAGATGAACACCGTGGTGTTCCACCCCTGGCCGTCCCGCGCGGAAAACACCGACAATCCGGACCAGCTGCGGATCGACCTCGACCCGCAGCCAGGCACCGATTTCGACGATGCAGTCCCCGCTGCCCTGGTGCTGAAGGAAGTGCTGGCCGAGGCTGGGCTCACCTGCTTCATCAAGACCTCCGGGAACCGGGGCCTGCACGTTTACGCCCCGATCGAGCCCACCCGCGAGTTCCTGGACGTCCGCCACGCCGTCATTGCTGCCGCCCGGGAAGTGGAGCGGCGCATCCCGGACAAGGTAACCACGGCCTGGTGGAAGGAAGAACGGGGCCAGAGGGTGTTCCTGGACTTCAACCAGGCCAACCGCGACCGGACCATCGCCGGCGCCTACAGTCCGCGGGCCCTCCCGCACGCGCCGGTTTCCTGCCCCATCACCTGGGATGAACTGGAAAAGGCGGATCCAAAGAACTTCACCATCCTCACGGTGCCCGGGCGGCTGAAGACCGTCGGAGACCCCTGGGCGGATTTCAAGGCCAACCCCGGAACCATCGACACCCTGCTGGAGTGGTGGGACCGCGACTGCAAAGCCGGCCTGGGAGAGCTGCCCTTCCCGCCCGACTACCCCAAGATGCCGGGAGAACCCCCGCGGGTGCAGCCCAGCAGGGCACGCAAGCAGGACTGACTAAAGCGCCCCGGGCGGCAGGCAGTTCCACGGGGCGGTGGGGGGCTACTCGAACCGGGACGGATCGCCCATGCCACGGCGCACAACTTCGGCCACCCCGCTTGAGAAATCAACAACGGTGGTGGGCTCGGCGCCGCAGTCCCCGGCGTCGATCACGGCATCCACCTGGTGGTCCAGCCGTTCCTTAATCTCCCAGCCCACCGTCAGCGGTTCCTCCTCGTCCGGCAGCAGCAGCGTGCTCGACAGCAGCGGCTCGCCCAGTTCGGCCAACAGCGCCTGCACCACCCTGTTATCCGGAATGCGCACGCCGACCGTCTTCTTCTTTGGGTGGAGCAGGCGCTTGGGAACCTCCTTGGTGGCCGGCAGGATAAAGGTGTAGCTTCCGGGGGTGACGGCCTTGATGCTGCGGAAAACGTCGTTGCCGATGTTCACGAACTGTCCCAGCTGCGCGAAATCGCGGCAGACCAGCGTGAAGTGATGCTTGTCATCCAGGTGCCGGATGCTCCTGATCCGGTCCAGGGCCTCCCGGTTTCCCATCTGTGCCCCCAACGCGTAGCAGGAGTCCGTGGGGTAGGCGATCAGGCCGCCGTCGCGGATGATCTTCACCGCCTGGGCAATGGCGCGGGGCTGGGGGTCGTGGGGATGAACATCAAAGAATCTGGCCATGCCCCCGAGCCTACGTTCCCGTGGGCCGCGCCGCACCATGAACCGAGGGGTGGACGGGGGAATCTTCCCCTACCCGGCCGCCGCTGGATGGGGCAGGATGATGAGTGCCAAAGTGCTGGCCGAAGCAATTCCCGGCCCCTTGTGAAGGAGATCCTGCCATGCCCACAGTTCTCAACCCTTACATCAGCTTCCGCGACAATGCCCGCGACGCCATGAACTTTTACCAGTCCGTGTTCGGCGGCGAACTGACGCTCAGCACGTTCGCCGACTTCCAGGCCAGCGAAGACCCTTCGGAAGCGGAAAAGATCATGCACGGCATGCTGACCACAACGCAGGGTCTGGTGCTCATGGGCGCTGATACTCCGAACAGCATGGAGTACCACCCTGGATCCTCCATTTCCATCTCGCTCAGCGGCGACGACGAGGTGGAGCTCCGCGGCTACTACGAGAAGCTGAGCGGCGACGGGGGAGCGGTGACTGTTCCCATGGAGAAGGCACCCTGGGGTGACGTTTTTGGCATGTGCACGGACCGGTTTGGTGTCGCCTGGCTGGTCAACGTCAACGCAGCCCAGGCGACGGCCGCTCCCTGACCCACCGGGCGGGGGCCGGCGTCCGGACCGCCTGGCCCCCGCCGGACCTGCCCCACTTCTTGAGGCCGGATCCACTTCTTGAGGACAGGACCCACTTCTTGAGGACAGGGCCCCGGGCTGCGAGGATTAACGGGTGAGGTCCTTCATGGAGTTCCTGTCCGATAAGTGGTGGATGGTGTTTCCACTGATGGCGTTCGCCGGCCGCTGGGCAAGCGGCTGGCGGCGCGCCGGAGAACGACGGTACCGGCACCGGGCTGGACTGGACGGGCCCAATAACCAGGCGGCGGAGCCTGAGAAGGCGTCCGAGGCCGAGGTGCTGGCCCTGATGGCCACCCATGACGCCACCAACCGCCGGTGGCTCGAGTATGAGCTCGACGTGGGCAAGCTCATCGACTTCCCCCTCATGACGGACGTCCGTGAACCCCTCACTGTGGCCTTTCTTCGCGCCAAGCGGGATGCCGACGGCCAGCGCCCAGTGTCCGCCGGGGACCTCCGGTCCGTGTCCGGCCTGGCGGCCTACCGGCAGGCGGTCAACAACTTTGCGGTGGCCCTCGACCTGGCCGAGCGGGAAGCCCGGCGCATCAGGGACAGCAAGTTCAGCGGCCCCGAGCGTGAACGGCTGGCCACGGCCCGCCAACTGCTCATGCTCGCGGAGAACCAGGCCGCAACTCCGGCCGAACGGCAGGCAGCCTACAAGCGGGCCCGGCATGAGCTGGACGGCCTTATCGTCCTCCCGGACGTCACCCTGGCGGCCCTTGAGGGAAAGATCGCCCCGGAACTGGGTACGGGTCCCCGTCCGGCACAGTCCCACCAGGGCTGAAGCTGCCCGGGTTGCCGCATGGGTTGCACGCTTTACCTGGACGTCGACGGCGTGGTCTGCCCGTTCGGCCCCGAAGGAACCACCGGCTGGGGTTCCGCCTGGCAGCAAGCCGACGCGGGACTGTTGCCCGTCGCGTTCGCCGCGGAACTCGTGGCGGGGCTGAACTCCCTGGCCCTGACGCCTGGGGTGCGTTGTGTCTGGCTCACCAGCTGGGAGGAACTGGCGCCCCTGTACCTGTGTCCCGCCGTCGGGCTCAAGGGCAGCGGATGGCCGTACCTGAGCGCGGACGGGGCGGCCGGCGGGACCGGCTGGTGGAAACTCCGGGCCATCCAGGATGACGTCGAAAACACCGGGCCCGACGCTGTTGCCTGGGTGGACGACCAACTGGCGTTCGAGGCGGAAGCGCAGCGGTGGGCACGGTTCCTGGGCAGGCGGATCCTTACCGTCTCGCCCCATCCCCGGCGCGGAATCACGCCCGCCGAACTGGCCAGGATCTATGCCTTCCTGGCCCAACCCGTGTTTTGACCTCATGCGGGGGACGCGTACGATCGATAAGGTTTCCCGCCGGTTCTGCCAACACCGCAAATCATTCCACGCAAACAGCTGGTGAACTATGCTGTCCAAGGCAGCCTGGTAGGAGAAACTGCTGAACGTCGACTCTGCAGATTGGGCAACAGGTGGATATCACCTTCATGGTGGCGCTGGTCATCGGACTGGCACTATTTTTCGACTTCACGAACGGCTTCCACGACACCGCGAACGCCATGGCAACGCCTATCGCAACGGGTGCCATCAAGCCCCGGACAGCGGTGGCCCTGGCGGCCGTCCTGAACCTGGTGGGCGCCTTCCTGTCCACCGAGGTGGCCAAGACAGTGTCCGGCGGCATCATCCGCGAAGGCTCCGGCGGAGTACAGATCACGCCGGAGATCATCTTTGCCGGCTTGATGGGTGCGGTCCTGTGGAACATGGTCACCTGGCTGAAAGGCCTGCCGTCCAGCTCCTCCCACGCCCTCTTTGGCGGCCTGATCGGCGCCGCCGTTGTCGGGGCAGGATTCAGCTCTGTCAACTTCGAGAGCCTGCTCCAGAAGGTCATCCTTCCGGCCGTCTTCGCTCCTGTGATAGCCGGCCTTGCCGCCTACGTCTGCACCCGCCTGGCCTATGCCCTCACGGCCCGCCACGATCCCGAAACAGGGACCAAGCTCACCCAGAAGCGCGGCGGCTTCCGCACCGGCCAGATCTTCACGTCAAGCCTGGTGGCCCTGGCGCACGGAACCAATGACGCCCAGAAGACCATGGGCATCATCACGCTGGTCCTGATTGCTGCGGGCAGCCAGGCGCCCGGTTCCGGTCCCCAACTCTGGGTGATTACCGCCTGCGCCCTGGCCATCGCCATCGGCACCTATGCCGGCGGCTGGCGCATCATCCGCACCATGGGTTCGGGGCTGACCGAGGTGAAGCCTGCCCAGGGCTTCGCGGCCGAGACCAGCACCGCATCAGCCATCCTGGCCTCCTCGCACCTCGGCTTTGCCCTTTCCACCACACAGGTAGCCTCCGGTTCCGTCATTGGCTCCGGAATGGGACGCCGTGGCACCACCGTCCGCTGGAACATGGTGGGCAAGATCGCGCTGGGCTGGCTCTTCACCCTGCCGGCCGCCGGCATCGTCGGTGCCCTGACCGCCCTGCTGGTGAAGACCGGCGTCGTGGGTGTCCTCATTGCCGCCATCGCCGGCAGCGCCGCGGTCCTGTTCATGTTCTTCTACTCACGCAAGTCCTCCGTGAGCCACCAGAACGCCGTCGAGGTCGAGGAAGCCGGCCAGGCCGTCCGGTTCGCCAAGCGAGGAAGCCGGCCAGGCCGTCCGGTTCGCCAAGAAGAAGGCCATGGCCCGCGCCAGGGCCGAAGCAAAAGCCAAAGCGCAGGCCGACGCCAAGGCCAGGAATTCCAAGGAGAATCAGCGATGAAGTGGTTGGAACTCCTGACCGTTGCAGGTACCACCCTCGTATCCGCGGCAATCGTGGTCACCCTCTATTCGCTCGGCGTCCGGTTTACAGCCATTGCCGCCGACGCCCAGCAGACGTCCCCCCGCGTCAAGCGGTCTCTTGCCTACATGTGCTTTGGCCTTTGTGGCCTGGCGGTCCTCCTGGGGCTGTACCTGATCATCCCTTACTTCTCCAAGTAGGCGCCTTTCTGCCGAGGCCTCCGGGCAGCCGGAGTGCCTTGGCCGGGCGGGGTTGGCTGGGTCCGGGCTGCTGGCTAGGCTGGGGCAATGCCGAGCATCCAATACTTTGTCGCCGCGTCCCTGGACGGCTTCATCGCAACGTCCACGGACGACCTCGGCTGGCTGCTGCAGTTCGACGGCTTCGAGGGCGGAGCGGACAGTTACAACGACTTCATCGAACGCGTGGGCTGCATCGTCATGGGCGGGGAGACCTATGCCTGGCTGATGGAGCATGAGCCCGGCGCGTGGCCGTATTCCGGGACGCCCTGCTTCGTCTTCGCGCACCACGAACACCGGGCGCCGGACGGCGCGGACGTCACGTTTGTGCGCGGGGACGTGCGCGAATTCGTCGCAGACTTCCGGCAGGCCGCCCGGGACCGGAACACCTGGGTGGTGGGCGGCGGCAACCTGGCGGCCCAGTTCGCCGACGCCGGCCTGCTGGACGAGATCATCCTCTCCGTCATCCCCGTGGTGCTGGGTGAGGGGAAACGGCTGCTGCCGATGAAGGGGCCGACGCCGCCGCTTGAGTTGACTGCCTCGCGCACCTTGGGGCGGGGGATCGTGGAGTTGCGGTACCTGCTGCATGCCGGAACGGATCCGCAGTCCTGACGCGTTGCCTCAGCCGGCGTTGTCCCGCAGCATGTTGGTGATCCGTGCGGTTGAAAGGCGGCGCCCCTGGGCGTCCGTCATGACAATCTCGTGAGTGGCCAGGGTCCTGCCCAGGTGGATCGCGGTGCAGGTACCCGTCACCAGGCCTTTCCGGATGGACCGGTGGTGCGTGGCGTTGACCTCAATGCCGACGGCGTGGCGCCCCGGGCCTGCATGCATGCCGGCGGCAAACGACCCCAAGGTCTCCGCCAACACCACATGAGCACCGCCATGCAGGATTCCTGCCACCTGCGTATTGCCCTTGACCGGCATGGTGGCGACTGTGCGTTCGGGGCTCATTTCCAGGAAATGGATTCCCATCTTGACCACCAGGGCGCCAACGCCGAATGCGCCCAGCCAGTCATGCATATGGTCGGGAATACCGGCGGCTGCCAGCTCTTCGGCGAAAGCACCCGGCGTGAAATTGTCTGTCATGGCAACTAGGCTGGCACCTGTGAGTGAAACAACCAAACCGGCCCCTTTCCCGTCCCCGGCGCTCGACGAGGGGGCTCCCGTGCAGCCTTCGTCTTCCGCCCGCAGGCCTGCTGCGAAGTCCGCTGCCCCCGCCGCCGGTGGCTCTGTTTCAGCTACTGAAGCGCCGGTCATTCCCATCACCGACCAGCCCCGGCTGCTGGTCCTGGATGGCCATTCCATGGCGTTCCGCGCCTTCTTCGCCCTGCCGGCGGACAAGTTCTCCACTTCCAACGGCCAGCACACCAACGCCATCCACGGCTTCACCTCCATGCTGATCAACCTCATCAAGGAGCAGCAGCCCACCCACATCGCGGTTGCGTTCGACGTCTCTGACGAATCCACCCACCGCAAGACCGAGTACAGCGAGTACAAGGGCGGCAGGAACGAAACCCCCCGCGAGATGAGTGGCCAGATCGACCTCATTGGCCAGGTCATGGAGGCCTGGGGCATCAAGACCATCAAGATGCCCGGGTACGAGGCTGACGACATCCTGGCAACCCTTGCCGCGATGGGTGAAAAGGCAGGGTTCGAGGTCCTGCTCGTCTCCGGTGACCGGGATGCCTTCCAGCTCATCACCGACAACGTCTTCGTGCTGTATCCGCGCAAGGGCGTCAGCGACATCCCGCGGATGGATGCCGCCGCCATCGAAGCGAAGTACTTCGTCAGCCCCTCCCGTTACTCCGACCTCGCCGCGCTGGTGGGGGAGACGGCTGACAACCTGCCTGGCGTGCCCGGCGTCGGACCCAAGACGGCGGCCAAGTGGATCAACCAGTACGGCGGCCTCGAAGGCGTCCTGGAACACCTTGATTCCATCGGCGGCAAGGTGGGCGATGCCCTCCGGGAGAACGTTGACGCCGTTAAGCGCAACCGCCGGCTGAACCAGCTCCACACCGACCTCGCGCTACCCGTCACCCTGGATGACCTGTACCAGCCGCGCCCGGACCAGGCAGCCATCGAGGACCTCTTCGACCAGCTCGAGTTCAAGGCCATCCGGGGCCGCTTGTTCGCACTCTACGGCGACGCAGACACCCCGGCCGCTGAACGGGAAAGCATCGAAACCCCGGACTACACCAGCCCCGCCGGCGCCGCCGAACTGGCCGCCTTCCTGGCTGCCGGCGCCGGGCAGCGGTCCGCCCTCGCCGTCGACCTCGTCCCGGGCCGGATCGGCGAGGATGCCGCCGCGCTGGCCATCGTCCGGGGCGACGCCGCAGTCTACGTCGAGCTTGGTGGCCAGGACGCGGAGACCGAAAACGTGCTGGCCGCATGGCTGCGCGATCCTGAATCACCCAAGGTGATGCACGGCTTCAAGGCCGCGCTCAAGGCGCTGACGGCCCGCGGCCTGGAGCTGGAGGGCGTGGTGGACGACACCTCCATCTCGGGCTACCTCATCCAGCCGGACCGCCGCACCTACGAACTCGCCGAGCTCGCCCAGCACCACCTCAACGTGGGCATCCCGGCCGCCACGGCCAAGGCGGGGCAGCTGGAGCTGTCCTTCGACGGCGACGACACTGCAGCCGCCGACGCCCTGGTCCAGGCCGGCGCCGTTGTCCTGGCACTGAGCCGCTACTTCGAGGACGAGCTCAAGGACCGCCGGGCCGAAGAACTGCTGTCCACCCTTGAGCTGCCGGTCAGCCGCGTCCTGGCGGACATGGAACTGGCGGGCATTGCAATCGATATGGACAAGATGGATGACCAGCTTGCCGACCTTGCCCGGGTCATCGACCAGGCGCAGGAACAGGCATTCGCCGCGATCGGCCACGAGGTCAACCTTGGCTCGCCCAAGCAGCTGCAGGCCGTCCTGTTCGACGAACTGCAGCTCCCCAAAACAAAGAAGATCAAGTCGGGCTACACCACGGACGCCGCGTCCCTGAAGAACCTGCTGGAGAAGACCGGGCACGAGTTCCTGGTGCAGCTCATGGCGCACCGGGAGGCCGCCAAGCTGCGCCAGATGATCGAGTCGCTGAAGAAGTCCGTGGCCGACGACGGACGCATCCACACCACGTACGCCCAGAACGTCGCGGCCACCGGCCGGATCTCGTCGAACAACCCCAATCTGCAGAACATCCCCATCCGCAGCGAGGAAGGCCGGCGCGTCCGCGGCATCTTCGTGGTCAGCGACGGGTACGAGTGCCTGCTGTCCGCGGACTACTCCCAGATCGAGATGCGCATCATGGCGCACCTCTCCGGCGACGCCGGCCTGATCCAGGCGTACAAGGACGGCGAGGACCTGCACCGGTTCGTCGGCTCCAACATCTTCCACGTCCCCACGGACCAGGTCACCAGCGCCATGCGGTCAAAGGTCAAGGCCATGTCCTACGGCCTCGCCTACGGCCTGACCTCCTTTGGCCTGTCCAAGCAGCTCGAGATTTCCGTCGACGAAGCCCGCACCCTCATGAAGGACTACTTCGACCGCTTCGGCGCCGTCCGCGACTACCTTCGCGGAGTGGTGGACCAGGCCAGGGTGGATGGCTACACCGCCACCATCGAGGGCCGCCGCCGCTACCTGCCGGACCTCACCAGCACCGACCGGCAGCTGCGCGAGAACGCCGAGCGCATTGCGCTCAACAGCCCCATCCAGGGCTCAGCCGCGGACATCATCAAGCGCGCCATGCTGGGCGTCCACGCTGAGTTGCAGGGGCAGGGCCTGAAATCCCGGATGCTGCTCCAGGTCCATGACGAACTGGTCCTCGAGGTCGCCGCGGGCGAACGCGCCGCCGTCGAGAAGCTCGTCACCGAACAAATGGCCGCCGCTGCCGACCTCAGCGTGCCGCTGGAAGTCCAGATCGGCGTCGGGCCCAGCTGGTACGACGCCGGCCACTAGGACCGGGCGGGCACTGAAGCGGCGCAACGGGGAATGTTTGCGCTGGTCAGGCGCCGGATTCATAACTAGGCTCGGGTGAATGGGCGATCTGAGCGGAAACTATGAGATCCGGCGCTTCCCTGCCGTGACTAAAGGCAGTGCCGGCTACGCGGAAGCAGAGGCCTGGGCCAGGGCGGTTGCCTTCGGCTTCCATGACTCCACCCGCACCCCGGAACATGTGGCGCGCTCCATGGCCACGTACCAGGCGGACGGCAGGATCTTCACCGGCGCCTACCAGTCAGGCACGGTAGCGCAGTCCTCGCTGCCGGCCGAGGTGCCCGTTGCCACCTTCGGGACGTTCCGGAAAACCCTCAACGTCGGCTTTGGCCGGATGCTCGAAACCCAGATGGTCACCGCTGTTACCGTCCGCACCTCGCACCGGCGGCGCGGCCTGCTCCGCCGCATGATGGGCGAGGACCTGCAGGCAGCCAAGGAGGACGGCATCGCCGTTGCCGCCCTTACCGCCTCCGAGGGAAGCATTTACGGGCGTTTCGGGTATGGCGTTGCCAGCATGGAGCGGTCTGTCAAGGTGGACACCACCGCCCGGTTCGAACTGCGCCACCAGGCCGCGGGGAGCGTGGAAGTGGCGGATCCCAAAGTCCTGCTCGAGGTTGCCCCGAAGGTCTTCGACCGCGTTCACCGCCACACCCCTGGCTCCCTGGGGCGCCAGCACTGGTACTGGCAGCTCGCGTCGGGGTCGCTCAGCCGGGAGGGCAAGGAGGACCCGGCCATCAAAGCCGCGCTGCATTATGGTCCGGACGGCGCCATCGACGGCTACGTCTCCTACAAGTTCCTCGGCTGGGAGGCCGAGCCGGTCACCGTGGAGGTGGTGGATCTCGTGGCCGCCACCGACCACGCCTACCTTGAACTCTGGCAGTACCTGGCCGCCATCGACCTCGTGGACCGCGTCTCCTGGAACGAGGCCCCGGTGGACGATCCCCTGGCGTGGGCCCTTGCGGATCCGCGCTGCATCGAAGCGTCAGACAGCAGAGACATGCTCTGGCTCCGGATCCTCGACGTCCGGAAGGCCCTGGAGGCCCGGCACTTCCCCTCGGACGGAAGGCTTGTCCTGGAGGTGGGGGACCCGCTGGGCCTCACCGCAGGAACCTTTGCGCTGGAAGTCAAAGGCGGCCAGGCCGCCGTCGAACGCCTCGGCCCGGGGGAGGAACCGGACCTGGCCATGGATGTCTCGGCGTTGTCCTCCATGTACCTTGGTGGCGTCTGCCCGGTAATCCTTGCGGCTGCGGGAAGGATTTCCGAACACACCAAAGGTGCCGCATTCAGGGCCGGACAGATGTTCGCTGTTGAACGGGCAACGCACTGCCTGACCCACTTCTGAAACCGCACGCCTCCTGCGCCGCCGCTTTGACCCCTGTTGCCGGCAACGACTAGAATAAACGGGCGTGTACCACGTGCACGCGCTTGCGGTCCCCTAAAGACTGCATTGAAAGCAATCCACAAATCAGGATGACCCGGAGAATCCGTCGGATTCTCCGCGAATCGCGCCTGCGTTCCATGACGCGGGCGCGCCGGTTTGCCTGACCGACTAACTATCCACAACGGAGCCCCTACTACATGACCATCACCTCCACCGAGAAGCCCGGTACCCCCGTAGTCGCCATTAACGACATCGGTACCGCTGAGGACTTCCTCGCAGCTGTCGACGCCACCATCAAGTACTTCAACGACGGAGATCTCGTCGAAGGTACCGTCGTCAAGGTCGACCGCGATGAAGTCCTGCTCGACATCGGTTACAAGACCGAAGGTGTCATCCCCTCCCGCGAGCTGTCCATCAAGCACGACGTTGATCCCGGGGACGTTGTCTCCGTCGGCGATCAGGTCGAAGCCCTGGTGCTCACCAAGGAAGACAAAGAAGGCCGTCTGATCCTCTCCAAGAAGCGTGCTCAGTACGAGCGTGCCTGGGGCGACATCGAGAAGGTCAAGGAAGAAGACGGTGTCGTCACCGGTACCGTCATCGAGGTTGTCAAGGGTGGTCTTATCCTCGACATCGGCCTGCGCGGCTTCCTGCCCGCATCCCTCGTCGAGATGCGCCGTGTGCGCGACCTTGCTCCGTACATCGGCCAGCAGATCGAAGCCAAGATCATCGAGCTGGACAAGAACCGCAACAACGTGGTCCTGTCCCGCCGTGCATGGCTCGAGCAGACCCAGTCCGAGGTCCGCTCCACGTTCCTCAACAAGCTGGAAAAGGGCCAGGTCCGTCCCGGCGTCGTTTCCTCCATCGTCAACTTCGGTGCCTTCGTGGACCTGGGCGGCGTAGACGGCCTGGTTCACGTTTCCGAGCTGTCCTGGAAGCACATCGACCACCCGTCCGAGGTTGTCGAAGTTGGCCAGGAAGTCACCGTCGAGGTTCTCGAGGTCGACCTGGACCGCGAGCGCGTCTCCCTGTCGCTCAAGGCTACGCAGGAAGATCCGTGGCAGACCTTCGCCCGCACCCACGCCCTCGGCCAGGTTGTTCCGGGTAAGGTCACCAAGCTGGTTCCGTTCGGTGCGTTCGTCCGCGTCGAAGACGGCATCGAAGGCCTGGTCCACATCTCCGAGCTCGCCGTGCGCCACGTTGAGCTGGCTGAGCAGGTTGTCTCCGTTGGCGACGAACTGTTCGTCAAGGTCATCGACATCGACCTCGAGCGCCGCCGCATCTCGCTGTCCCTCAAGCAGGCCAACGAGGGCGTCGACGCCGACAGCACCGAATTCGATCCCGCTCTGTACGGCATGGCCGCAGAGTACGACGAAGAGGGCAACTACAAGTACCCCGAGGGCTTCGACCCCGAGTCCAACGAATGGCTCGAGGGCTACGAGAACCAGCGCGCAGCCTGGGAGCAGCAGTACGCTGACGCCCAGACCCGTTGGGAAGCACACAAGAAGCAGGTTGCCCAGCACGCTGCCGACGACGCTGCAGCTGCAACGTCCGGTGACAGCGACTCCGGCACCACCAGCTACTCTTCCGAGCCTGCTGCCACCGACACCGGTGCCGGCACCCTGGCTTCGGACGAGGCACTTGCTGCCCTGCGTGAGAAGCTGACCGGCAACTAATTGCCACCGGCCTGGACTTCCCGGGCTGACACAGTGGGCCCCCGCGAAAGCGGGGGCCCGTTGTGCTTTAACCCGTTGTGATTAAAGGTCGACGACGGCGAGGACCGTCCCGTCGTCGTCGTGCGTCAGTGCCGCGCCGGCTGCGGCGAGCAGCCGCTGGGCGCTGAGGTTCCCGGACAGGGTACGCGCGGTGACGCGCGTCAGGCCCGCCCGGCGGGCCTCCGCCAGGACGAGGTCCAGGGCGCCACCGCCGATCCCCTGGGAACGGAAGCTCCGGCCAAGCCAGATGCCGGTCTCGGCCGACTCCCGGCCGTCGCCGGATCCGACACGCTTCAGCCGGATGGATCCGGCAAGGGCGCCATCGGCAAGGATTCCCCAGGACTTCTCGCCGGCCGCCCCCTCAAGGCCTTCCGCGGCGGCGCGGTGGTAGCCGTAAAACCAGGCCGTGCGTTCAAGGTTCCAGCCGGGCCCGCCGAGCGGGGGAGCAACCTCATCCGGGGACGCATCCCGCTTGGCGAGGTCCAGGAGCTGGTCCATCACTTCTTCGTCCACGTCCACCAGGGACACCTCAGGCAAGCGGGACATCCACCCACTCCGTTCCCTCCGCGGTCAGGGCGGCACTCCCGGCTGTGAGCAGCTGCACGCGTTCGGCGGCTGCCTCAAGGGAGGCAGCCTCATCCGGTACGGCCACCCGCAGGACGGTGTGCCGGGCGGTGTAGCTTGTTTCTGCCATCACGAATCCTGCGGACCGCAGGTCGTTCTCCAGCCGGCCGGCAGCAGCATGCGGCACTTCGGCGGCACAGATGCGCAGCCTGCTCCGGCGCACCATCGGCGCCAGGGACAGGGCGGTGGAGACCGATTCCGAGTAGGCGCGCACCAATCCGCCGGCCCCCAGCAGGACACCGCCGAAATACCGCACGACGACGGCACTGACGTCGCTGAGATCGGCCACCCCGGGTGCCGTTTCCCTCTTGGCAAGCGCCTCGAGCATGGGGATGCCTGCTGTTCCGGACGGTTCGCCGTCGTCATTGGAACGCTGGATGTCCCGGTCCGGACCGATGATGAAGGCGGAGCAGTGGTGCCGTGCATCGTGGAATTCGCGGCGCAGGCCGGCCACCAGGTCACGGGCGGCTTCTTCGGTTTCGACGCGGCGCAGGACGGTAATGAACCTCGAGCGCCTGATCTCGATCTCGTGGCGGAAATCAGGCCCGGCTGCCAGCGTGGTGTAGGAGGTGGCCCGGCTCTCTTGCTCTTGCATCCGGCCCAGTCTAACGCCGCCATGGGGCGTGGCCCGGCGCGTTCAGAAGGCCCGGCCGGTTCAGTAGGGTGGGGGTGTGCTGAAAATCGGGTTGACAGGCGGGATCGCCTCGGGGAAGTCGGTGGTGGCCGCGCTCCTGAAGGAACGCGGCGCCGTGCTGGTAGACGCGGACGCGCTGGCCCGGGAAGTTGTGGAACCCGGGACCGAAGGGCTGCAGCGCATCGCGGAGGAGTTCGGGGCAGGAATGCTCGACGACGGCGGGCGGCTTGACCGCGCCCGGCTCGGCGCGGCGGTCTTCGGCAATCCAGAGCGCCTCGCCGCATTGAACGGCATCGTCCATCCGCTGGTGCGCGCCCGCGCCGCAGCCATGACGGCCGCGGCGCCCGGTGACGCCGTGGTGGTCCAGGACATTCCCCTCCTGGTGGAGACCGGCCAGGGGTCCGCTTTCCACTTGGTGGTGGTGGTGGATGCGCCGGACGACGTGCGGTTGCAGCGCATGGTGGAACTTCGCGGCATGACCGCTGACGCCGCGCGGGCGCGAATTGCTGCGCAGGCGTCGCGGAGCGACCGGCTGGCCGCGGCCGACGTCGTCCTGGACAACTCGGGCAGCGTACAGAACCTGCTGGACCAGGTGGACAGGCTGTGGGACGCCCGCCTGGTGCCATACGCCGGCAACATTGCGGCCGGGGAACGCGCAAAACGGAACGGGGGACCGGTGCTGGAACCACACCGCGACGAGTGGGCGCAGCAGGCGGCCAGGATTGCGGCCCGGCTGGTGGCGGCCGCACCCGACCTCATCCTGGCCGTGGACCACATTGGCTCCACATCTGTTCCCGGCCTGCCGGCGAAGGACGTCATTGACCTGCAGGTGACGGTGCCGGACCTTGAGGTTGCGGCCACAATTGCACCTCTCCTGGCCGCAGCAGGCTTTCCGGCGGTACGGGACGTCGAATCGGATACTCCAAAGCCCAATGCTCCGGACCCGGCCGCATGGTTGAAGCGCTTCCACGCCAACGCGGACCCGTGCCGCGCCGTGAACGTGCATGTCCGGGCGGCTGGATCGGCGGGTTGGCGGTATGCGCTCATGTTCCGCGACTGGCTGCGTAACGATCCCTCCGCGCTCCGGCTGTACGCAGCGCACAAGGCGGGCCTCGCCGCCCGGCACGCCGATTCGGGCACCACCAGCTTCTACGCGGAGGCGAAGGAACCGTGGTTCACGGACGTCGCATGGCCCCAGATGGCCGCGTGGGCTGAGGCAACCGGGTGGGAACCGCCGTCGTACGCTTCCTGACACCGGCCCGGGCACCGGCCGATGTTCGCCGGTAACGGAAGGGGCCGTCCAGTGTCGGTGCCCGGCTGTAAATTAGATCCATGAGCCTTGCGCAGGAAGTCAACCGTGTTGTAGCGCCCTTCGAAGTCATCAGCGAATTCAAGCCCGCGGGGGACCAGCCCGCCGCCATTGCGGAGCTGACCGAGCGCATCAACAACGGTGAAAAGGACGTGGTGCTCCTCGGTGCCACCGGTACCGGTAAGAGCGCCACCACCGCATGGCTCATCGAACAGGTGCAGCGCCCCACCCTGGTGATGGTGCAGAACAAGACCCTCGCCGCCCAGCTCGCCAACGAGTTCCGCGAACTGCTGCCCAACAACGCGGTGGAGTACTTCGTTTCCTACTACGACTACTACCAGCCCGAAGCATACGTGGCGCAGACGGACACCTTCATCGAGAAGGATTCCTCCATCAACGAGGAAGTGGAACGGCTCCGCCACTCCGCCACCAACGCGCTGCTGACGCGCCGCGATGTGATCGTGGTGGCCACCGTGTCCTGCATCTACGGCCTGGGTACGCCCGAAGAATACATCGCCGGGATGGTCACGCTGCGGAAGGGGGCGGAGATGAACCGGGACGACCTCCTGCGCAAGTTCGTTTCCATGCAGTATGCGCGCAATGACATGGACTTCCACCGCGGAACGTTCCGGGTCCGGGGCGACACCGTGGAGATCATCCCGATGTACGAGGAACTGGCCATCCGGATCGAATTCTTCGGCGATGAGATCGAGAACATCCACACGCTTCACCCACTGACCGGTGAGGTAATCCGGGATGAAGAGGAAATGTATGTTTTCCCGGCTTCACACTACGTGGCCGGCCCCGAACGTATGGCAAGGGCCATCAAGCGGATCGAGGACGAGCTCGCCGACCGGCTTAAGGTGCTGGAAAGCCAGAACAAACTGGTGGAAGCACAGCGGCTGCGGATGCGGACCACCTATGACCTCGAAATGATGCAGCAGATGGGCTTCTGCAACGGCATCGAGAACTACTCTTCGCATATTGATGGCCGTGCACCCGGAACAGCGCCGCACTGCCTCCTGGACTATTTCCCCGACGACTTCCTGCTGGTGGTGGATGAATCCCACGTGACCATCCCGCAGATCGGCGCCATGTATGAAGGTGACATGTCCCGGAAGCGGAACCTGGTGGACTTCGGTTTCCGACTCCCCTCGGCGATGGACAACAGGCCGCTGAAATGGGACGAATTCCTCCAACGCATCGGCCAGACCGTCTACCTGTCCGCCACGCCGGGCAAGTATGAACTCGGCAAGGCCGACGGATTCGTGCAGCAGATCATCCGTCCCACCGGCCTCATCGATCCCGAGGTGGTGGTCAAACCCACCAAGGGCCAGATCGATGACCTGCTGGGGGAAATCAAGACCCGTACAGCGAAGGACGAGCGCGTCCTGGTCACCACCCTGACCAAGAGGATGGCGGAGGACCTCACCGACTACCTGATGGGCCACGGCATCAAGGTGGAGTACCTGCACTCGGATGTTGACACCCTGCGGCGCGTCGAGCTCCTCCGCGAACTTCGGATGGGCAAGTTCGACGTCCTGGTTGGCATCAACCTGCTCCGTGAGGGCCTGGACCTGCCCGAAGTGTCCCTTGTCAGCATCCTTGACGCAGACAAGGAAGGCTTCCTGCGGTCCTCCACCTCATTGATCCAGACCATCGGACGTGCCGCCCGCAACGTCTCCGGCCAGGTGCACATGTATGCGGACCGGATCACCGACTCCATGGCGCACGCCATTGACGAAACCAACCGGCGCCGGGCCATCCAGGTGGCGTACAACACCGAGCACGGCGTTGACCCGCAGCCGCTGCGGAAAAAGATCGCCGACATCACCGACCAACTGGCCAAGGAAGACGCCGATACGGATGCACTGCTGGGCAGCTTCGACTACGGCAAGGGCAAGCGAGGCATCACGGGGGCAAACAAAGCCGGGGCTAAGAAGGGCGCGGCGAAGGTCCGTACCGATGGCCTGGCGGCCGCGCCGGCCGAGGACCTGGTGGGCCTGATCCAGCAACTTACGGAACAAATGCATGGAGCCGCGGCTGAACTGCAGTTCGAGGTGGCGGCAAGGATCCGCGATGAGGTCAGCGAACTGAAGAAGGAGCTGCGCCAGATGCAGGCGGCAGGCCACGCCTAGCACGGAGGTCCGGGCACCCTGTGCCGGCAGCGCGCTGGCCTGGGAGCCAGGAACGGCGGACACCCTGCTGGTGGGGTGTCCGCCGTTCTTGTTGGCGATGTGCTTCCTGACTTACTTCCTGGCCGAGTCGATCATGGCCTTTGCTTCCTGCATCAGGCCGTTGGCAGCGTCGGCGGGGGACTTGCGGTCGAAGAGGACGTCGGTGCTGTAGCGCTGGATCAACGCCTGGACCCCGGAAGAACCGGTGGGAGGGACAGGAGGGCCGCTCCTGAGATCCGGCTTGATGTCCTTCAGGAATGCCGCAGCGGCCTTATCCGCTGGCGTCAGCTGTGGATC
This sequence comes from Arthrobacter sp. SAFR-044, assembly GCF_059414985.1. Lineage (NCBI taxonomy): Bacteria > Bacillati > Actinomycetota > Actinomycetes > Micrococcales > Micrococcaceae > Arthrobacter > Arthrobacter sp. SAFR-044. The sequence continues at coordinate 255,829 of NZ_JBPFDN010000005.1, forward strand.
GATGGCCGCCTGGACATCCGTGTTCGTGGGAAAGCCGCGCTCGGTCAGGATCGTTTTCGCCGAATCCAGGTTGTTGAGCATGTAGTTGACAACTTCTGAAGCCTCCTTAGGGTGCTTGCTCCTCGAGGAAACGGACCAGAACATTGAGGGCTTGTAGGACATGCCGTTCTCTTTGGCGCTGCCGGCGGAGCTGGGGGCGCGGAGGATCTTCACGTCGGTCTTCAGTGCAGACTGAAGGGCGTTGACCTGGTTCGTCCACCACCAGGACATTGCCGTCTTGCCGGTGGCGAACAGGGTCTGTTCCACGGGCGCACTGATGTCCTCCGTGGCGATGTTGGCCGGAGGGGCAGCTCCCTTGTTGCGCAGGTTCAGCACGTTCTGGAAGAAGGACGTGGCCGTGGCCTCCTTGAAGCCAAGTCCGCCATCGGCCGAGTAAAGCGACTCGCCGTGCTGCATGGCCCAGGTGTTCAGGTCGGAGTCCGTCAGCGAGTATGAACTGCCGTAGTTGGTCTGGCCCGCCTTGGTTGCCGCAGCGGCCACAGCGGAGGCAGTCTTTGCGTAGTCATCCCAGGTCCAGGTCTTGTCGTCCGGGACGGGCACCCCGTAATCCTGGAACATTTTGGTGTTGATCATCACGGCCTTGGCGTTCTGCCCGGTGCTCAGGCCGTACTGCTTGCCGCCCACCTGCCCGGACTTCAAAGCATCCTGGTCGATCTTCGACGTGTCGATGTTGCTTTGCCTGGACAGGTCCAGGAGTGCACCCCGGCCGCCGTACTCAGCGATGTAGGCCTGGTCCATCTGGATCACGTCCGGAGAGTCGTTCGCGGCCGTGGTGGTGGCCAGTTTGTCCCAGTAACTGCTCCACACGCCGGGTTCAGCCTGGATCTTGATGTTGGGATGCGAGGCTTGGAAGGCGTCGATCACTTGCTGCGTCTGTTTGTTCCGCAGGTCGTTGCCCCACCAGGTGAAGCGGACCGTGACGTTTCCGCCGCTGTCGGTCGACGATGCGGGAGTACAGCCAGCGGCGAGCATGGCGACCGTGGCGGCCGCGGCGAGCGTTTTGAGCACGATGCCGGAGCAAAGGGAAGTCTTCATTGACCCTGACTTTCTGAAAGTGACCCAGGTTGGACGAGAAACCGCTTTCTCGCTGCGAGCGATTATTGCAAGGGCCAACGCCGAGCGTCAATGGAAATCGGAAAACGTTATCCCGCGGGCGCGGAAGCGGTCCCCCGGCTGCCTGGGGTAGAGTTATAGGCACGTAGGGGAGTATCCCAAGCGCTACGATCGTCAACACGCAGGGCACAGTTGCCCCGCCGGGCGTAGCGGGCCGCCACATCAGCACCAAGTGCACAGGCAGGCCGGAGAGACTTACACCATTTTTGTGTACCCTGCGAAAGGCCGCCCTGTGCTCGATTTGCCCGTATGGTTCGAGGTTGGCTCATTTGCCGTCCTCGGCCTGATTCTCCTGATCGATCTCCTCCTGGTGGTGCGGCGCCCGCACGAGCCGTCCATGAAGGAAGCCGGTCTGTGGGTGGCTTTCTACGTCACCCTTGCCCTGGCCTTCGCCGGCGCTATGTTTGCCTTCACCGGGCCGGAATTCGGCAGCCAGTTTGTCGCGGGCTGGGTGACTGAGTACAGCCTCAGCATAGACAACCTCTTCGTCTTCATCATCATCATGGCCAGGTTCTCCGTGCCCCGGAAATACCAGCAGGAAGTGTTGATGGTGGGCATCATCATCGCGCTCATCCTGCGGGGCATCTTCATCATGCTGGGCGCAATCGTCATCGAACAGTTCAGCTGGGTGTTCTACATCTTCGGCGCGTTCCTGCTGTGGACGGCCTGGAAGCAGGCCCAGGACGAGGGCGAAGAGGAAGAAGACCGCGAGAACCCGCTGATTGCGAAGATCCGCAAGGTCATCCCGATGTCTGAGAAGTTCGACGGCGGCAAGTTGCGCACCGTGGTCAACGGCAAGAAGGTCTTCACCCCCATGGTGATCGTCTTCGTTACCATCGGGCTCACGGACCTGTTGTTTGCAGTGGACTCCATCCCCGCGATCTTCGGCCTGACCCAGAGTCCTTTCATTGTCTTCACCGCCAACCTGTTCGCGCTGATGGGCCTGCGCCAGCTGTACTTCCTGCTGGGTGGCCTGATGAACCGGCTGATCTACCTGAAGCACGCGCTGTCCTTCATTCTGGCGTTCATCGGCGTCAAGCTTGTCCTGCACGCCATGCACGTCAACGAACTGCCCTTCATCAACGGCGGACACCACATCGAGTGGGCCCCCGAAATCCCCACCTTCGTGTCGCTCGCCGTGATTGTGGGCACCATCATCGTGGCCGTCGTCGCCAGCCTGCTCAGCTCCAAGGCCCAGGCTGCCAAGGTGGATCCGCGCCTCGAGGAAGACGCCCGGAAGAGCCACAGCGACGCCGAGTAAGCGCGCTCCGGCGCGTTCCAGTCCAGTAATCCCGGCCGCTCAGGCGGCCGGGATTACCCCTTTAAGCCTCCACGGGACGCATGGGGTCCCACCCCTGTGGGTCGTGCCCGCGCAGGACTATGCTCGGATCATGGCCCGCACGCTTGTGATGGATCGGGGTGCCCGCCAGGTGCAGCGGCGTACCGTACTGCTCTTGAGCGTGGCCCAGGTGTTTGGTGGACTCGGGACCGGATCGACCGTCTCCATTGGTTCCATCCTGGCCGTGGAACTCTCCGGTTCCAGAGCCTGGGCTGGCTCCGTGGCAACAGTAATGACCCTCGGGGCAGCGGCCGCCGCACTGCCGCTGGCATCGCTGGCCGAACGGCGCGGGCGCCGGGCGGGCCAAGTGGCAGGCCTCTCCGCCGCCTTGGCAGGTGCCGTGCTCATGGTGCTGGCGGTGACGTCCAGTGCCTTCATCCTGCTGGTCCTGGGAGCGGCAGGCATCGGCGTGGGCACCGCCGCCAGCCTGCAGGCCAGGTTCGCCGCGGTGGACCTCGCTGCCGCCGAACACCGCGGGCGCGCCTTATCCACCGTGGTCTGGGCGGTCACAGTCGGCGCCGTGGCCGGGCCCAACCTGATCCAGCCCGGAACGGCCGTCGGAACTGCCTTGGGCCTGCCGCCCATCGCGGGCCCGTTTGTGATCTCCGCGGCCGGGCTCCTCATCGCCGCCGTGCTCCTGTTCGCCGGTCTTCGCCCGGACCCGCTGCTGCTGGCACGCAGTCTTGCCGCGGCCAACAACGTCTCGCCGATTCCACGGGACCGGGAAGCGCTGCCCACCGCCACCGCGCCCGCCGGCAGCACCCCGGCAACTGCCCCACCGAACGGCGCGCCGGCAAGGACCCAGGCCACCGGGGCGGCTTCCCGGGGATCGCTGGACCGTGGGCTGCGGGCCATCCGCGGCTCCCGGACGGCACTGCTGGCGGTCACCGGCGTCGTAGCGGCCCACGCAGTGATGGTTGGCGTCATGTCCATGACGCCGCTCCACCTGCAGCACCTGGTGGAAGGACCCGGTCCCCATGCAGGCCACATCGCGGAGGGGGACGTGCTGGTCATCATCGGCTTTACCATTTCGCTGCATATCGCCGGGATGTTCGCACTCTCCCCGGTCATGGGCTGGCTGACTGACCGGGCAGGCAGGATAGAGACGATCATCATCGGCTTCACGCTGCTGATCGCTGCCGTGGCCATTGCCGGGTTCGGCCAGTCCTCCACCGGCGCGGTGGCCGCAGGACTGGTGCTGCTTGGCATGGGCTGGTCCGCGGCCACGATTTCAGGATCCACCCTGCTGGCCGAAAGCGTGGGCCAGGACGCCCGCGTGGCTGTGCAAGGCGTCTCCGACATGCTGATGGGTGCCGCAGGCGCCGTAGGAGGCGCCGTGTCCGGGCTGGTCCTGGGCTTTGCCGGCTACCTCGGCCTCAACCTGCTCGGTGGAGCCATCGGGGCGGCCGTCCTGGCCGCCGCCGTCGTCACCCGCACGTCACGCCGGCGCTCAGCGGCCGCCTGAGCGCGCCATACCCAGGAGGCGGGCGAAAATCCTCTCACCGTCGTCGGCGATCCCGTCATGATGGAAGTCCGCAGTCTCCCAAACCTGCAGCCCGCGCACCGAAGCTGCCGTGCGGAGGGAAAGGTCGCGGTCCACGTAGATATCGTCCGAATAGACCGCAGCGGCCGCGGGGACGGTGTTGGCGGCCAGGACCTCCGGGTCGTAGAGCGGTTTCCAGTCCTGCTTGGCTGCCAGCAGGTCAGCCACCTCCCGCAGCGGCTGCAGGGCCGGGTCCTGCTCGAAGTACCACGGGTACACCATTTCGCCGGTCAGCAGCAGCGGTTCCGCGTCCGGCCTGAACCACGGGTTTTCGCCGAGCATCCGCCAGGCTGACCAGTTGGTTGCCTGCTCCTGGCCGTAAATGGATTCATGCATCAGGGCATACAGCGGATTAGAGCGGCGCGACACCACGCTGTGGAGGAACTGTTCCAGGAAGGCGTCCGAAAGCCTGGGACCGCCGGCGGTGTCCACGAACGCGTCCTCCAGCAGGTAATGCAGGCTGTCCACGCGCGTGTTGCCGCCCAGGAATGCGCCGGCCATCTGGAACCGCTCCACGGTCAGGGGACTGCCGTCGGGCAGGAGCTCCCTTGTGCAGCGCAGGTGGCGGGCAATCCGCTCCACTGCGTCCCGGTCCTCCGGATACCAGCCGAAGTATTCGTCGTTCCGTGCCGCCACGCGCTGATAGGTGGCCCGGTACACGTCATCAGCGCTTCCGGTCAGAGGTGCCAGGCCGCCGGTGATGAGGACTTCGCGCAGTCCTTCGGGGGCGAAGGACAGGTACGTCAATGCGCAGAAGCCGCCGTAGCTCTGGCCATAGATGGTCCAGGCGGGTGATTCGAGGGCACCGCGGATCAGTTCCGCATCTGCCACGATCGAATCGGCCCTGAAGTGCTCCAAATAGGCTGCCTGGTCCGCAGCGGACCCGCGGCCGGGCAGGGTTCTGCGGTCCAGGGGCGTTGAGAGCCCGGTGCCGCGCTGGTCCAGCATCAGGATGCGGAAGTCCTGCGCTGCGGCCTTGCTCCAGCCGCCCAGGGACCCCCATCTGTTGCCGCGCCCGCCCGGGCCGCCCTGCAGGAAGAGGAGCCAGGGAAGCTGGGCGGCAGCCTCCTCGCTGTGCGCCGCTGACACGTACTCGCGGGCGAAAACCGTGATGGTCTCCGCGGAACCGCCGGGCGGCGCGGAGTGGTCCAGGGGGACCTCGAAGTAGTGCTCCAGGGTGCGCATCCCACGGAATTCGTGCCTGGCCCTGACCTCATGCCCGGCGACCGGGGCCGCTCCCCGGCGCACGTCAGCCACGGGCAGGAGCGGAAAGGGAGCCGCGGGAGCCCGCGTTTCCAAACTGGTCCAGCGCCTCGCCGGTGAGCCGGAAAGTGGACCATCCGTCCATGGGGCGGGCGCCCAGGCGCCGGTAGAAGTTGATGGAGGGCTCGTTCCAGTCCAGCACGCTCCATTCCACGCGTGCGTAGCCGTTCTCCACGGCGATCGCGGCAAGGTGCTGCAGCAGGGCCTTGCCGTGCCCGTCTCCCCGGGCGTCCGGGGAGACGTAAAGGTCCTCCAGGTAGATCCCGTGGACGCCTTCCCATGTGGAATAGTTCAGGAACCACAGCGCAAAGCCCTGCATAGTGCCCGCCGCGTCTTCCGCGATGGCCGCGAAGACCCGCGGGTTCTCACCGAACAGTGCCTGCTCCAGCATTTCCGGTGTGTTCCGGACGGCGTCGGGTTCCTTCTCGTAGTGCGCCAGTTCGTGGATCATCCGGAGGATTGCGGGAACGTCATGCCGGGTTGCGGGGCGGATTACACTCATTGTTCGAGCTTACCGCCGGCTCGGGCGTGGCAGCCGCAGGGCAACGGAAGGGCCAGACCCGGGTTAGAGCCGGTTGACGTCCGTTACCTTCACCACGGCTGTTCCGGTCGCGTCCGAGTCCGCCAGGTCCACCTCCGCCGAGATGCCCCAGTCGTGGTTGTCCGCCGGATCGTCAAAGATCTGGCGCACCTTCCAGGTCCCCGGTTCTTCGGTGATGATGAGCAGGCCCGGCCCCCGCGCATCCGGTCCCGTCCCGATATCATCGTGTTCGTCGAAGTAGTCGTCCAGCGTATCTTCCCAGCGTTCGGCACCCCAGCCGGACCCGCCGTCGAGCTCTCCCAGCGCGGTGGCGTCCTCGTCGGCGAACAGTTCCACGCGGCGGAACATCTCGTTGCGCACCATCACCCGGAACGCGCGGATGTTGGAGGTGAGCGACGGCGGCGGGGGCGGCGGCGCGTCGTGCGGCGTAGGTGCCGCACCGGAGGTGAGTTCCTCCCATTCGTCGAGGAGGCTGGAGTCCACCTGCCGGACCAGCTCACCCAGCCAGGCCACAAGGTCTTCGAGGTCCTCCCGGAGCATGTCCTGCGGAACAGTTTGGCGCAACGCCTTGAAGGCATCCGCGAGATAACGCAGCACGATGCCTTCGGACCTGGCCAGGCCGTAGAACTGGACGAATTCGCCGAAGTTCATGGCGCGCTCGTACATGTCGCGGACCACGGCTTTGGGGGCAAGCTCGAAGTCGCCCACCCACGGCGCGGCCTTCCGGTATACCTCGAACGCTTCGCCCAGGATTTCGGCGAGCGGCTGGGGGTACGTGACATCGTCCAGCATGGCCATCCGCTGGTCATAGTCGATGCCGTCAGCCTTCATGGCGGCCACCGCCTCGCCGCGGGCCTTCTTCTGCTGCGCGGACAGGATCTGCCGCGGTTTCTCCAGGGTCGCCTCGATAACGGACACCACGTCGAGGGCGTAAGACGGCGACTCCGGGTCAAGTAGGTCCAGCGCGGCAAGCGCGAAGGGGGAGAGTGGTTGGTTCAGGGCGAAGTTGGGCTGCAGGTGCACGGTCAACCGGACCGATCGGCCATCCGGCCCCTGCTCCTCCGGCGGGATCCGCTCAATGACTTCGGCGGCGAGGAGTTCGCGGTAGATGCCCAGCGCCTTCTTCATCAGCCGCAACTGGCTGGAACGGGACTCGTGGTTCTCGGTGAGCAGCCGCCGGGCCGCCGCGAACGGGTCACCGGGCCGTTCCATCAGGTTCATCAGCATGGCGTGCGTGACCGTGAAGCTGGACGTCAGCGGATCGGGGACTGATTCCACCAGCCGGTTGAACGTCGGTTCGCCCCAGGACACGAAACCTTCGGGCGGTTTCTTCTTGACCACTTGACGCAGCTTCTTTTGGTCGTCGCCGAACTTGGCGGTGGCCTTCGCCATGGCCTTGACGTTCTCGATCACGTGCTCGGGAGCCTGCACCACTACCGTCCCGGCGGTGTCGTAGCCCGCCCTGCCGGCCCGGCCCGCAATCTGGTGGAACTCGCGTGAGTTGAGCAAGCGGGTGCGGACGCCGTCGTACTTGCTGAGGGCGGTCAGCAGCACGGTGCGGATGGGCACATTGATGCCCACGCCCAGCGTGTCCGTCCCGCAGATCACCTTCAGGAGTCCCGCTTGGGCCAACTGTTCCACCAGCCGGCGGTACTTGGGCAGCATGCCGGCGTGGTGCACGCCGATCCCATGGCGCACCAACCGGTTCAGCGTCTTGCCGAACCCGGCGGCGAACCGGAAGTTGGCGATCAGCTCCGCGATCTTGTCCTTTTCCTCCCGGGTGCACACGTTGATGCTCATCAGGTTCTGGGCGCGGTCGATCGCCTCAAGCTGGCTGAAATGCACCACATAGACCGGCACCTGCCGGGTGGAGAGCAGTTCCTCCAGCGTCTCGTGGACCGGGGTCTGGTGGTAGTAGTAGTGCAGCGGAATGGGCCGCTCCGCAGAACTCACCGTGGTGGTGGCGCGGCCGGTCAGCGCCGTCAGCCCCTCCTCGAACCGGGTGACGTCACCCAGGGTGGCGGACATCAGCAGGAACTGTGCCTGCGGAAGCTCCAGGAGCGGGACCTGCCAGGCCCAGCCGCGCTGCGGGTCGGAGTAGAAGTGGAATTCATCCATGATCACCGCACCGAGCTCGGCCGCCGGGCCCTCCCGCAAGGCGATGTTGGCCAGGATCTCCGCGGTGCAGCAGATGATGGGCGCATCCTGGTTGACCCCGGAATCGCCGGTGATCATGCCCACGTTCCCGGCACCGAAGATGTCGCACAGCGCGAAGAACTTTTCCGACACCAGGGCTTTGATCGGGGCGGTGTAGTAGCTCCGCCGCCCCTGCGCCATGGCCTGGAAGTGCGCGGCGATTGCCACCAGCGATTTCCCTGACCCGGTGGGCGTGGCAAGGATGACGTTGGCGCCCGTTGCCAGTTCCATGATGGCCTCGTCCTGGGCCGGGTACAGCGAAAGGCCCCGGCTTTCCGTCCACTCCACAAAACGGCTGTAAAGGGCGTCGGGGTCGACGGCGGCGGCGTTGGGGACGGACAGGTCGCTCAGCTGGTCAACGAGTTTCATTGACTTAAACCTTAGTGCCACGTTGCGGACGGACCCGGCGCCCCGGCCGGGTTAGGCTTCGCCTTGCCCGTGTGCGTGTTAAGACCTGGAGAAATTGATGAAATGGGACCCCGCAAAGTACATCCGGTTTGGTGACTACCGGAGCCGGCCGTTCTTCGACCTGGTGGGCCGGGTCGATGCTGACCGTCCCGCGCGGGTCGTCGACCTTGGCTGCGGGCCGGGGAACCTGACAGCCACCCTGGCTGAGCGCTGGCCCGGCGCCCAGGTGGTTGGCCTGGATTCCTCCGAGGAGATGCTGGCCAAGGCGGCACCCCTGGCGGAGGAAGTTCCGGGCCTGGCATTTGAACGGGCCGACATCGCCGCCTGGATGCCCGGTTCGGAGACAGACGTCGTGGTAAGCAACGCAGCCCTGCAGTGGGTACCCGGCCACCAGGAACTGATGCGCAGATGGCTCGAAGCCCTCCGGCCGGGCGCCTGGTTTGCCATGCAGGTGCCGGGAAACTTCAACGCCCCCTCGCATTCCCTCATGCGGGAGCTCGCGGCGTCGGACCGCTGGTCCGGCAAGCTGGGCGGGGTGCTGCGGGGCGGGGAGTCGGTGGGGGAGCCCGAGGACTACCTGGGCATCCTGTTCGACGCCGGCTGCGCGGCCGATGCGTGGGAAACCAGCTACCAGCAGGTCCTCCAGGGGCCGGACCCGGTGCTGGAGTGGGTCCGCGGCACGGCACTGCGGCCGGTCATGGCCGTTCTTGGCGATGATGACGCCCAGCGTTTCGAAACGGAGTACGCAGCGGCCCTGCGGAAGGCCTACCCCCGGGGGGCGCACGGCACTGTCTTCCCCTTCCGGCGGATCTTCGCCGTGGGCCAGAAGGCGGAGTAAACGGGGCCCAGTTCCCGTGTTTTCCAGCCAGTCACAGGATGTGACAGCACCGGAAAGTGATGTGGCTTACAATGGCCACTATGCTTCAGGGGTCAAGCCGCCGGCCCCCTCTTCGGCCGTAGGCATTTGCAGGGGGTATTTTGCTGGTCGGACTCTTAAAGCGGCAGCTTGCGGGCAAGCACGCGCAACTGTGGGCGATCGTTGTGCTCCAGCTGGTCCAGGCGGCGGCGAACCTCCTGCTGCCCACCGTGAATGCAGCCATCATCGATGATGGAATCGTGGCAGGCCAGCCCCAGGTAATCTCCCGGCTTGGCGCGCTCATGGCCGCTATTGCCGTGGTCCAGGCAGTGTCCGCCATCGCCGCCGGCTACCTCGGCGCCGTCGTGGCCATGAGTATCGGGCACTGCCTGCGCGCGGAAGTTTTCGGCCGGATCCAGACACTGTCCTCGCAGGATGTGGCCCTGTTCGGAACGCAAAGCCTGACCACCCGCGCCACGAACGATGTCCAACAGGTCCAGGCGTTTGCCCTGCTGGTTTTCACCATGCTCTTCGCCGGCCCGGCCATGGGCATCGGCGGGATCGTCCTGGCCGTCCAGCAGGACATGGCACTGTCCGTCGTGGTGATTGTCATTGTGCCCCTGCTCCTGCTGATCATGTACTTGATCGTGCGCCGGCTCATTCCGCTTTACCGCGAGGGCCAGGAGATGCTGGACCGGTCAGGCAGCATCCTGCGCGAGCAGATCATCGGCGTGGACGTGATCCGTGCCTTTGTCCGCCAGGGCCACGAAGCACGGCGGTTCGCGGCGACCAATGCCGGGCTGACCGCCAATAACCTCAAATCTGCGCTCCTGGTGGCCGGGATGCTGCCAATGATCATGCTGGTGGTCAACACCAGCTCGGTTGCCGTGGTGTGGTTCGGCGGCCACCGCATCCAGGCGGGATTGATGAACCTCGGCGCGCTCACGGCGTTCATCGCCTACATCATGCAGATCCTGCTGGCAATCATGATGTCCATGTACGTCCTGATGACGGCGCCGCGGGCCGCCGTCTGTGCCGAACGCATCCAGGCGGTGCTGGACACCGAAGCGTCCGTCCACAGTCCCGCAGGGCCGCCGCAGTTCCGGCTGGACCCGACGCAGCCGGCAACACTGGCCTTCCAGGGCGTTCGCTTCTCCTATCCCGGAGCCGAAGCGCCCGTGCTTGCTGACATCAGCTTTACCGCCTCTCCCGGTACCACCACCGCAATCGTCGGCTCAACCGGCAGCGGCAAGACGACGCTGCTGAACCTGATCCCACGTTTCCTCGACCCCACTGAAGGCCGCATCTCACTTGCCGGCCACGACATCCGCGGCCTGCCCCTGGACCAACTCCGCGCTGCCATGGCCATCGTGCCCCAGCATTCCCACCTGTTTACCGGGACAATCGCCGACAACCTGAGGATGGCTGCCCCCGACGCCACGGACGGGGACCTGTGGGCCGCCCTCGAGACGGCGCAGACCATGCGGTTCATGGATGACCTCCCGCTTGGGCTTGCCACCCCCGTGGGCCAGGGGGGCGCCAGCCTTTCCGGCGGCCAGCGCCAACGACTGTGCATCGCCCGCGCACTGTTGCGCAGGGCGCCCCTCTACATTTTTGACGACAGCTTCTCCGCCCTCGACTACGACACGGACACCAGGCTGCGGAATGCACTGGGGCAGGCACTCGCCGCCGCAACGGTCATCATTGTGGCCGAGCGCATTTCCGCCGTGGAGGACGCAGACCTCATCCTGGTACTCGACGACGGCCACCTCGTCGGTCAGGGCACGCACCGGGAGTTGCTGGAAACGTCCACCACCTACCGCGAAATTGCCGAATCGCAGCTCGCGCTGGGCGGCACGCTGTGACGGCAGGGGACGAACCCGGGGAAACGGCCTACAAATTCTGGCCAACAGCCGCGAGGCTCCTTGGCCTCCTGCGTCCCTTCCGCCTGCAGATGCTCGGAGCAGTGGGATCCACCTGCGCCTTTGCCGTCCTCAACGTGGCAGCCCCGAAATACCTCGGTGATGCCACCGACGAGGTGGTGGAGGGCGTCTTCCAAGGCAGCCTGGACCAGCGCCTCGGAATCCTGCTGGCTGCGGTGGCCATGATGTATGTTTTCGCTTCCCTGTTCAACTGGGTCCAGGGCGCGTTGACCGCCCGGGCCGTGCAAGGGCTCATGTACGGCCTTCGCGCATCGGTGGAGGACAAGCTGCACCACCTGCCCTCCACCTACTTCCGGGCACGGTCCCGCGGTGACGTACTGAGCCGCGCCACCAATGACATCGACAACATCGCCCAGGCCCTGAACCAGGTCCTGACCCAGCTCATCGTCTCGGTCCTGATGCTCTGCGGCTCGCTGGCCATGATGCTGTGGATCTCACCGCTGCTCGCCGCCATCGCCATCGCCACCGTCCCCGTCTCCACGTTGATCACCGTCATGGTGGCCAGGCGGTCCCAAGAGCATTTCGCGCGGCAGTGGAAGGAGACCGGCGAGCTGAACAGCCATGTGGAGGAATTCATCAGTGGCCACGAAGTCATCAAGGCGTTCGGCCGGCAGGAACAGGCGGCGGACGTCTTCACCCGCAGCAATGGCCGCCTGGCCCGGGCGGCCGCGAAGGCACAGTATTCAGCCGGGGTGGTCCAGCCGCTGATGGTGCTGATGTCCAACCTCAACTACATCGCGGTTGCGGTGGTTGGTGCCCTGCAGGTCATCGCCGGCGCAATGACCATCGGGGGCGTCCAGGCCTTCATCCAGTTCAGCCGGCTGTTCACGCAGCCGGTGGGACAGATCGGCGGGCTGCTGAACGTCATGCAATCCTGCGCAGCGTCAGCCGCCAGGGTCTTCGTTCTCCTCGACGCCGGGGAAGACCCGCCCGACCCCGAAAGGCAGGGCACCGGCGCGCTGCCCGGCGGCCGCATAGGCTTCCACCACGTCACATTTGGCTACCCCGGCTCCGTGCCCGCTGTCCGCGACCTCACCTTCACCGTGGAGCCTGGCCAGGCGGTGGCCATCGTGGGACACACTGGCGCGGGCAAAAGCACCGTGGTGAACCTCCTCATGCGATTCCTGGAACCCTCATCCGGCCGGATCACCATGGGGGGCCGGGACATCGCGTCAATTCCCCGGGACCAGCTGCGGGCGCAGTTCGGTGTGGTGCTCCAGGATTCCTGGCTCTTCGACGGCAGCATTCGCGAAAACATCGCCTACGGCCGGCCCGGCGCGCCGGATGCAGCTATTGTCGCGGCCGCGGAAGCCACCCACGCGGACCGCTTCATCAGGTCCCTGCCGCACGGGTACGACACAGTGCTGGAAAATGGCGGCGAACCCCTCAGCCAGGGCCAGCGGCAGCTCCTCACCATCGCCAGGGCACAGCTAGCCGGACGCACCGTCCTGGTCCTGGACGAAGCAACCAGTTCCGTGGATTCCAGGACGGAACTGCTCATCCGCCAGGCGATGCAGCGGCTCCGCCACGGACGGACCAGCTTCATGATCGCCCACCGTTTGTCCACTATCCGGAACGCTGATCTAATTCTCGTCATGGACCATGGACGCATCGTCGAGCAGGGTACGCACGCGAGCCTGCTTGAAGCCAACAGCTACTACGCAACCCTGTATAACGCCCAGTTCGCTGAACGGGACGGCAGGGCCGGGGTCCTGGAGGGCGGCCTGTGAGCACAGGAGAGTTTCCGGGATCATGGCGGCCCAATCCTGCCAGCAGTGTGGCGCTGTTCGAACAACTGCGGCTCCAGGTCATCCACCTCGCGGACAACGGTGCACTGGCGGCCGGCACCAGGCTCCCCGCCGTGCGCGCCCTAGCGGAGAAACTCGACGTTGCCCCGCACACCGTGGCCAGGGCGTACAAGGAACTGGAGGCGGCGGGCATCGTTGCCACCCGGGGACGCAACGGGACCGTGGTCTCGGCCCGGGATGAGAGGCTGGGAGGCCTGTCGGAGGCCGCTGCCGCGTACGCCGCCGTCGCCAAATCCCAAGGCGCCAGCTTCGCCGAAGCCGTGAAGCTCCTGGCGGCCGCCTACGATGTTCCCTGAGGGCGGAACCGTCCAAGTTCGAAAAAGTTTTCGATTAGCATTATTGGGTGCCTAAAGCCTTAGCTGAAGAAACCCCTGCCCCCTCCGCTTCCCCAGCCGTCCCCGCTGCTGCCGTCCCGCAGCGTCCGGACCTCTCCCGCCTCGTGGTGAAGGGCGCGCGGGAGCACAACCTGCGCAACGTGGACCTCGACCTGCCCCGCGATGCCATGATCGTCTTCACCGGCCTCTCCGGATCCGGCAAGTCGTCGCTGGCATTCGACACCATCTTCGCGGAGGGCCAGCGGCGCTACGTTGAATCGCTGTCCGCCTATGCACGCCAGTTCCTTGGCCAGGTGGACAAACCCGATGTCGACTTCATTGAAGGCCTCTCCCCGGCGGTCTCCATCGACCAGAAATCCACCAGCAAGAACCCGCGGTCCACGGTGGGAACCATCACCGAAATCTATGACTACATGCGTCTGTTGTGGGCGCGCGTGGGCAGGCCCCACTGCCCGGTGTGCGGTGAGCCGGTGTCCAAGCAGACGCCGCAGCAAATCGTCGACCAGCTCCTTGAACTCGACGAGGGCACCCGCTTCCAGGTCCTGGCGCCGGTGGTGCGCGGACGCAAGGGCGAGTTCGTGGACCTCTTCAAGGAACTGACCGCCAAGGGTTACTCCCGGGCACGGGTGGACGGCAACCTGGTCCAGCTGAGCGATCCCCCCAAGCTGGGCAAGCAGTTCAAGCACACCATTGAAGTGGTGGTGGACCGCCTGGTGGTCAAGGAGGGCATCAGCCAGCGGCTCACGGACTCCATCGAAACAGCCCTGGGTCTGTCCGAGGGCCGGGTCCTTGCTGAATTCGTGGACCTCGAGGCCGACGCGCCGGGGCGGATCCGGGCGTTCTCCGAAAACCTCGCATGCCCCAACGAGCACCCCCTCGCCATCGACGAGATCGAGCCCCGCTCCTTCTCGTTCAACAACCCGTTCGGCGCCTGCGCGGCCTGCAGTGGAATCGGTACCCGCCTGGAGGTGGATGAGGAACTCATCGTTCCCAACCCGGAGCTGTCCCTGTCGGAGGGCGCCATTGCACCGTGGTCGCTGGGGACGGCCACCACTGAGTACTGGAACCGGCTCCTGGAAGGCCTGGCCAAGGAAGTGGGCTTCTCCATGACCACGCCGTGGGAGAAGCTGGGCAAGGATGTGCGCCAGACCGTCCTGCACGGCAAGGACCACAAGGTGGTGGTGCAGTACCGCAACCGCTTTGGCCGCGAACGCAAGTACAGCACCGGGTTCGAAGGCGCCATCCAGTACGTCCACCGCAAGCACGGCGAGACCGATTCCGACTGGGCCCGCGACCGCTACGAGGAGTACATGCGGCAGGTCCCCTGCCCCGCCTGCAACGGCGCACGCCTCAACCCCGCATCCCTGTCGGTCCTGATCAACGGCAAGTCCATCGCCGAGGTGGCCGCGCTGCCCATGCGGGACTGCGCAGAGTTCCTGAACAACCTGGTGCTGACCGGACGAGAAGCCCAGATCGCCCACCAGGTCCTCAAGGAGATCCAGGCCCGCCTGACCTTCCTGCTGGACGTGGGCCTGGAGTACCTCAACCTTGAGCGCCCGTCCGCCACCCTCTCCGGCGGCGAAGCACAGCGCATCAGGCTCGCCACCCAGATCGGCTCCGGCCTGGTGGGGGTCCTCTACGTTCTCGATGAACCCTCCATCGGCCTGCACCAGCGCGACAACCGCCGGCTGATCGAAACGCTCACCCGGCTCCGCGACATGGGGAACACCCTCATCGTGGTTGAGCATGACGAAGACACCATCCACGTGGCCGACTGGATCGTGGACATCGGACCCGGCGCCGGCGAACACGGCGGCCAGGTGGTCCACTCGGGGACCTACAAGGAACTGCTGGACAACCGGGAATCGCTGACCGGCGACTACCTGTCCGGCCGCAAGGCCATCGAGGTACCGAAGAAGCGCCGCAAGTACGACAAGAAGCGCGAGATCAAGGTGCTGGGCGCACGGGAGAACAACCTCCTGAACGTCGACGCCGCCTTCCCGCTGGGGCTCTTCACCGCGGTGACCGGAGTGAGTGGCTCGGGCAAGTCCACGCTCGTCAACGAGATCCTCTACAAGGTGCTGGCCAATAAGCTCAACGGCGCCAAGCAGGTGGCCGGGCGGCATAAGACGGTCCAGGGCCTGGAGCACCTGGACAAGGTGGTCCACGTGGACCAAAGCCCCATCGGCCGTACTCCGCGATCCAACCCTGCCACGTACACGGGCGTCTTCGACAACATCCGCAAGCTCTTTGCCGAGACCACCGAGGCCAAGGTGCGCGGCTACCTTCCGGGGCGGTTCTCCTTTAACGTCAAGGGCGGCCGCTGCGAGGCGTGTTCGGGTGACGGCACGCTGAAGATCGAGATGAACTTCCTGCCGGACGTGTATGTCCCGTGCGAGGTGTGCCACGGGGCGCGTTACAACCGGGAAACCCTGGAAGTGCACTACAAGGGCAAGACCATCGCCGATGTCCTGAACATGCCCATCGAGGAGGGCGCCGAGTTCTTCGCGGCGTTCTCACCCATCGCACGCCACCTGAACACCCTGGTGGACGTGGGACTGGGCTACGTCCGCCTTGGACAGCCTGCCACCACCCTCTCCGGCGGCGAGGCGCAGCGCGTCAAGCTCGCGGCGGAACTGCAGAAGCGGTCCAACGGCCGCAGCATCTATGTCCTGGACGAACCCACCACGGGCCTGCACTTCGAAGACATCCGGAAACTGCTCATGGTCCTGCAGGGCCTGGTGGACAAGGGCAACACGGTGATCACCATTGAGCACAACCTCGATGTCATCAAGAGCGCCGACTGGCTGGTGGACCTTGGGCCGGACGGCGGTTCAGGCGGTGGCCAGATCGTTGCGGCAGGAACACCGGAGCAGGTTGCCAAGTCCAGCACCAGCCACACCGGGAAATTCCTCGCCGAAATACTCGGCTGACCGGAGGAAACTGCACCGAAATATTCCGCAGCTGGAATGCGAGTTTCAGGCATTACTGCTGTCGTGAGAAACTAACCCGGTGACTTCAACAACAGTGCCCGTGATCTTTGACCTGGACGGCACTCTTGTCGATCCGGCCGGTGGAATAACTGAGGGGATTGCCTCAGCCCTCCGCGGGCTGGGGCTCCCCGTTCCCGGCCAGGACCTGCTCGATTCGATGATCGGCCCCAAGCTCAGCGATTCCCTGCTCAACGTGGCCAACGTGCCGGCGGACCGCCTGGAAGAGGTGGTCCGCCGCTACCGCGAGCACTACGTCGCCAAGGGAATCGCCCAAAGCCGGCTGTACCCGGGCATCCGCGGAATCCTGGAATCCTTCGCGGAGGCGGGCCGGCCCGTCGCGGTAGCAACCCAGAAACCCCAGCGGCTTGCCCACAAGGTCCTGGCACACCATGGCATCGATGGTTTCTTCCATGGCATCCACGGCTCGGGCGACGACGAAGCGGCTGTGGAAGGCGTTCCGCTCGGCAAGACCCAGATCATCGCCGCCGCGCTGAGGGACCTCGATACCCGGCACGCGATCATGGTGGGCGACCGTGCCCAGGACGTGTCCGGTGCCATCGCCAACGGGCTGGACTGCATCGGCGTTGTCTGGGGCTTCGCTCCCGACGGAGAGCTGGAGGAGGCCGGATCCGTGGCCGTCGTCAGCACCGGCGAGGAGCTGGTAGCGGTCATCGAACGGCTCCAGGCGGTCCACACCGCGGCCATGAGCGGGGTGAGCAACGATGGAAATGTTTGATGCCGTCCGCTGGACCACGCGCAACCTGATCGGCGGCACCTGCCGGCCCACCGTCGTCGGACTTGAAAACGTCCCTTCCGACGGTCCCTTTATCGTGGCGCCCAACCACCTGTCCTTCTTCGACAGCGTGATCGTCCAGGCCCTGATGCCGCGGCCGGTTGCCTTCTTCGCCAAGGCCGAGTACTTCACCACCGGCGGTGTCAAGGGCAAGGTCATGAAGGCCTTTTTCGAATCCGTGGGCTCCATTCCAGTGGAGCGCGGTGAGCAGGCCGCCAGCGTCCAGGCACTGAGAACCCTGCTGGACATCCTGGAGGCCGGCCGCGGCATCGGCATCTACCCGGAGGGCACCCGGTCCCGTGACGGCATCCTGTACCGCGGCCGCACCGGCGTCGGCTGGCTGGCGCTCACCACCGGCGCGCCCGTCATCCCCGTAGGCCTGATCGGCACCGAAAAGCTGCAACGCGCCGGGGAAAAGGGTGTCAGGCCACAGCACTTCACCATGAAGGTGGGGGAGCCGCTGTACTTCGACAAGACCGGGCCGGACCACTCGCTGCCGGCCCGCCGCGAGGTCACGGACCGCATTATGGACGCAATCGCTGTGCTCAGCGGCCAGGAGCGTTCCACCAGTTACAACCAAAGCAAGTCCGCGGAGTAGTCCAGCCCCCGGTCCAGCAGCACCTCCTCCGGCAGCGCCTGGGCCGGTCCAAATTCGCCGGCTGGCGAGGAGACCCGGCGCGACTCAGTAGACTTGATGGGTGGCAAATCCAGCAAGTTACCGGCCCAAGACGGGTGAAATCCCCACCAACCCGGGCGTCTACCGGTTCCGTGATCCGCACGGCCGGGTCATCTACGTAGGCAAAGCCAAGAGCCTCCGGTCAAGGCTGAACTCCTATTTCGCCAACCCGGCGGGGCTGCTGCCGAAGACCTATGCGATGGTCCACGCGGCCAGCAGCGTCGAGTGGACCGTGGTGGGCAGCGAACTGGAGTCGCTGCAGCTGGAATACACCTGGATCAAGGAATTCAAGCCGCGCTTCAACGTGGTGTTCCGGGATGACAAGACCTATCCCTACCTTGCCGTGACCATGAGCGAAAAGTACCCCCGGGTGCAGGTCATGCGGGGGGACAAGCGGAAGGGAACCCGCTACTTCGGCCCCTACACCGCCGGCGCCATCCGGGAAACCATGGACACCCTGCTCCGGGTCTTCCCGGTCCGGAGCTGCAGCGCCGGCGTCTTCAAGCGGGCCGAGGCCAGCGGCCGGCCCTGCCTGCTGGGGTACATCGACAAGTGCTCGGCGCCGTGCGTCGGGCGGATCTCGCCGGAGGACCACCGGGCACTCGCTGAAGATTTCTGCGCCTTCATGGGCGGTGAAGCCAAGCGCTTCATCAACAAGCTTGAAAAGCAGATGGCGGACGCCGTGGCGAAACTCGACTACGAGCACGCAGCCCGGCTCCGCGACGACATCACGGCACTGCGGAAGGTTTTCGAGCGCAATGCCGTCGTGCTGGCCGAGGACACCGATGCCGACGTCTTCGCCCTGCACGAAGACGAGCTGGAAGCGGCCGTCCAGGTGTTCCACGTCCGCGGCGGCCGGATCCGGGGCCAGCGTGGCTGGGTGGTGGAAAAGGTGGAGGACTTCACCACCCCGGACCTGGTGGAGCACCTGCTGCAGCAGGTCTACGGGGAGGACGGCGACACGCACGGCCGGCTGCCCCGCGAAGTCCTGGTACCGGTGGCGCCCAGCAACCAGGAGGACCTGGCCAATTGGCTGGGCGGGATCCGGGGCGCCAAAGTCGACATCCGGGTGCCGCAGCGCGGGGACAAGGCGGCCCTGATGTCCACCGTCCGCGTAAATGCCGAACACGCGCTGAAGCTCCACAAAACAAGGCGGGCGGGGGACATCACCGTCCGGTCGCAGGCCCTCCAGGAGCTACAGGAAGCACTGGACCTGCCCGTCCCCCTGCTCCGGATCGAGTGCTTCGACGTTTCCCACGTCCAGGGCACCAACGTGGTGGCCTCCATGGTGGTGGTGGAGGACGGGCTGCCCAAGAAGTCCGACTACCGCAAGTTCTCCATCACCGGCCCCGCGGCCGCTGATGATACTGCCGCCATGCATGACGTCCTGACCCGCAGGTTCCGCCACTACCTCCAGGACAAGTCGGCGCAGGTGGACGAATCGGTGCTGGAAGGGGACAGCCAGGACAGGGCATCGGATGCCGCCGTGCTGGACACCACCACTCCGGCGCCCAAGGCCAAGTTCGCGTACCCGCCCAACCTCGTGGTGGTGGACGGCGGCCAGCCCCAGGTGAACGCCGCCGCCCGTGCACTCAGGGACCTGGGGATCGACGATGTTTACGTGGTGGGGCTGGCCAAGCGCCTGGAGGAAGTCTGGCTTCCTGACAGCGACTTCCCGGTGATCCTGCCCCGCACCTCGCAGGGCCTCTACCTGCTGCAACGGATCCGCGACGAGGCCCACCGCTTCGCCATCACCTTCCACCGGCAGAAGCGCGGCAAGGCCATGACCGTGTCGGCCCTGGACGCCGTCCCGGGCCTCGGCGCCTCCAAGCGCAAAGCCCTGCTGGCGCACTTCGGATCGGTCAAGGGCGTGAAGGCCGCCACGGTGGAGGAGCTCTCAGAGGCGAAAGGCATTGGCCCTGCCTTGGCCGGAGCCATCATTAGCCACTTCGCCGCAGAGGGATCCGAGCCTCTGGCGGTGCCGGCCATCAACATGACCACCGGCGAAATCATTGAAACTTAGCTAGGGTAAAGGACGGGGCAACGCCATCGCGGCGGCCCTTGAGACGACGACGAAACGGGGCAGGCTTCATGGCAGACACAACGGCGGGATCCGGCGCGGGCCACGATGGGCTGGAGCCCGTTAAGCCGCTCGAGGCGGAGCTGCTGGTGGTCACCGGAATGTCGGGTGCCGGTCGGAGCACCGCGGCGGACGCGCTGGAAGACCACGGCTGGTATGTCGTGGAGAACCTGCCGCCGCAGATGCTGGGCACGCTCGCGGAGCTGGTCTCGCACGCCCCGCAGTCGATTCCCCGGCTGGCAGTGGTGGTTGACGTCCGCAGCAAGGGCCTCTTTGCGGATATCCGTGCAGCCCTGGGGGCACTCGCGGCCAGCGGGGTCACCTTCCGCGTCCTGTTCCTCGACGCCAGCGACAACGTCCTGGTCCGGCGGTTCGAACAGGGCCGGCGCCCGCACCCCCTGCAGGGCGGCGGACGCATCCTGGACGGCATCGCTGCCGAACGTGAGCTGCTGCAGGAACTGCGCGACAGCTCCGACGTCGTCCTTGATACCTCCAACTACAACGTGCACGGCCTGGCCACCGCCATCACGGAACTGTTCAGTGAAACCGGCCCGGTGGCCCTGCGCCTCAACGTCATGAGCTTCGGCTTCAAATACGGGCTGCCGGTGGATGCCAACTATGTGGCCGACGTCCGCTTCATCCCAAACCCCCACTGGGTGCCGCAACTTCGCCCGCAGACCGGCCTGGACAAGGACGTCAGCGACTACGTGCTGGAGGCTGAGGGCGTCAAGAACTTCGTGGACCGCTACGTCCTGGCCCTGGAACCCGTCCTCGAGGGGTACCGCCGGGAGAACAAGCACTACGCCACCATCGCTGTCGGCTGTACCGGCGGCAAGCACCGCTCCGTAGCGGTCGCGGTGGAACTTTCCAAGAAACTCGCGCAGTATCCGCGGGTGACGGTGACCACCGCGCACCGGGATCTGGGCCGCGAGTAATGTCGTTGTTCACCGGAGCCCTGCCCCTGGTGCCGCCGGCCGCTGGTAAGGGCTCGAGCCAGCAGGACAAGGGCCCCAACGTCGTGGCCTTGGGCGGCGGCCACGGCCTGGCGGCCTCGCTGTCGGCGCTGCGCCTGCTCACCTCAGAGCTGACAGCCATCGTCACAGTGGCGGACGACGGCGGCTCTTCCGGGCGCCTGCGCGAAGAGTACGGCGTCCTTCCGCCCGGAGACCTGCGCATGGCCCTTTCGGCACTCTGCGACGACACCGACTGGGGACGCACCTGGCGCGATGTGATGCAGCACCGGTTCCGCGCCGGAAAGCACCCCGGAGGGTCCCTGGACGAGCACGCCATGGGCAACCTGCTGATCGTCACGCTGTGGGAGCTGCTGGGCGACGCCGTCGCAGGGCTCAAGTGGGCCGGTGCGCTGCTTGGCGCCCGTGGCCAGGTCCTGCCCATGTCAACAGTCCCGCTCACCATCGAAGGCGACGTTCGCGTCACCGCACCCGACGGAGGAACCGCCCTCCAGACCATCCACGGCCAGGCACGCTGCGCCGTGGCCGGCTCGCTGGAGGAAGTCCGGCTCCTCCCGGAAGCAGCGCCTGCCTGCACCGACGCCCTGACGGCCATTGAACTGGCGGACTGGGTGGTCCTGGGCCCGGGCTCCTGGTACACGTCCGTCCTGCCGCACCTGCTCCTGCCCGAGATGCGGCAGGCGCTGTGCAGCACCTCCGCCAAACGCTGCCTCACCATGAACCTCGCCACGGACACCAAGGAAACCAGCGGTATGACGGCGGCAGACCACCTCCACGTCCTCCGGCGCTATGCGCCTGGGTTCAGCGTGGACGTGGTCCTGGCCGACCCCGCGTCCGTACCGGACCGGCAGGAGTTCGAGAAGGCCGCCGGCATGATCGGCGCGGAGGTGGTCTTGGGTAAAGTAGGGGCGTCGGGACGCCGCCCCGTCCACGAGCCGCTCCGGCTGGCCACGGCGTACCAGGACATTTTTGGGAACAGTTAGGAAGGTGCCATGGCACTGACAGCATCGGTCAAGGAAGAACTGTCCCGTCTGGACATCAAGAAGTCATCAGTGCGCAAGGCTGAAGTCTCCGCAATGCTCCGGTTCGCCGGGGGACTGCACATCATTTCCGGCAGGATCGTCATCGAGGCGGAGGTTGACCTGGCCTCCACCGCCCGCAGGCTCCGCGCCGCCATCGCCGAGGTGTACGGACACCAGAGCGAAATCATCGTCGTCTCCGCCGGGGGACTGCGCCGCGCCAGCCGCTACGTGGTCCGCGTGGTCCGCGACGGCGAGGCGCTGGCCCGCCAAACCGGCCTCCTGGATGGCCGCGGCCGCCCCGTGCGCGGCCTGCCATCCGCCGTCGTCAACGGTTCGGCAGCAGACGCCGAAGCCGTGTGGCGCGGGGCGTTCCTGGCGCACGGTTCGCTCACGGAACCCGGCCGGTCATCGTCGTTGGAAGTCACTTGCCCGGGACCCGAATCTGCCCTGGCGCTGGTCGGCGCCGCCCGCCGGCTGGATATCCAGGCCAAGGCCCGCGAGGTCAGGGGAGTGGACCGGGTCGTCATCCGCGACGGCGACACGATCGCCGCGCTCCTGACGCGCATGGGCGCCCACGACGCGCTGATGGTGTGGGAGGAACGCCGGATGCGCAAAGAGGTCAGGGCCACCGCCAACCGGCTTGCCAACTTCGATGATGCCAACCTGCGCCGCTCCGCCCAGGCAGCCGTCGCGGCGGGCGCGCGCGTGGACAGGGCCCTGGAAATCCTGGGTGATGATGTCCCGGACCACCTGAAGTATGCAGGTGAACTGCGGGTGGCGCACAAACAGGCAAGCCTTGACGAGCTGGGCCGGCTTGCCGACCCCGTGATGACCAAGGATGCGATCGCGGGCCGGATCCGCCGCCTGCTGGCCATGGCGGACAAGCGCGCGCTTGACCTGGGCATTCCCGGAACGGACGCCAATGTGACGCCTGAAATGCTGGACGAGTAGGCGCCCCCTAGAATCAGAAATAATTCCGGGCACCAGCTGCCCGGATGCACAATCCGAGAGTTACCAACCGGGCCTTTCTGGTCCACGATATTGGAGGATTTTGTGACCGAGTACGTATTGCCGGAACTCAGCTACGATTACGCCGCCCTCGAACCGCACATCTCTGCGCGGATCATGGAGTTGCACCACAGCAAGCACCACGCCGCCTACGTGGCTGGCGCCAACAACGCCCTGGCCCAGCTGGCGGAGGCCCGCGAAAAGGGCGACTTCGCCAACATCAACCGGCTCTCCAAGGACCTCGCGTTCCACACCGGCGGCCACATCAACCACTCCGTGTTCTGGAAGAACCTCTCCCCGGACGGCGGCGACAAGCCCGAGGGCGAACTGGCCGCAGCGATCGATGACGCCTTCGGCTCGTTCGATGCGTTCCGCGCCCAGTTCTCCGCAGCAGCCCTTGGCCTGCAGGGCTCGGGCTGGGGTTTCCTGGCTTACGAACCCATCGGTGGAAACCTGGTCATCGAGCAGCTCTACGACCAGCAGGGCAACGTCGCACTCGGCACCACCCCGCTGCTCATGCTGGACATGTGGGAGCACGCTTTCTACCTGGACTACGTCAACGTCAAGGCCGACTACGTCAAGGCGTTCTGGAACATCGTCAACTGGGCGGACGTCGCCCAGCGCTTCGAAGCAGCCCGCGCCAACGCCACGGGACTGATCACCCTTCCGTAGTGACCGGCGTTATACATCGCTGTAACAAACTTCACATTCCGACTTAAACCGGCCGGGATGTGGACCGTCCGCCCCCGCACTTGCGGGGGCGGACCCAGTTAAACGTAAGATAGGTCACGGAAGGCGGTTAGCCTTCAGCAATGAGGCTGGTCGCCCTCCGTGTAAATCATCTCTGCCCAATGGCGTGCGGGATCTGTTAGTTGGCTTCAACGCCCGCTCAACTAGTAGTGCTTTTCAAAGCACCAAGGAGACTGTAAAAGTGACGACCCGTATTGGTATCAACGGCTTTGGCCGCATCGGCCGCAACTACTTCCGCGCAGCGCTTGCCCAAGGCGCTGACCTCGAGATCGTTGCCGTCAACGACCTCACCAGCCCCGAAGCCCTGGCCCACCTGTTCAAGTACGACTCTGTCGGCGGCCGGCTCAAGGAAACCATCGAGGTCAAGGACGGCAACATCGTCGTCAACGGCAATGTGGTCAAGGTCCTGGCCGAACGCGATCCCGCCAACCTCCCCTGGGGCGAACTGGGTGTTGACATTGTCATCGAGTCCACCGGTTTCTTCACCAAGGCAGCCGACGCAAGGAAGCACATCGATGCCGGCGCCAAGAAGGTCCTGATCTCCGCTCCGGCTTCGGATGAGGACATCACCATTGTGATGGGTGTCAACCACAACCTCTACGACAACGCCAAGCACAACATCATTTCCAACGCGTCCTGCACCACCAACTGCCTGGGCCCGCTGGCAAAGGTCGTTAACGACGAATTCGGCATCGAGCGCGGGCTCATGACCACCGTCCACGCCTACACTGCCGACCAGAACCTCCAGGACGGCCCGCACAAGGATCTGCGCCGTGCGCGCGCTGCCGCCATCAACATGGTTCCCACCTCCACGGGTGCCGCCAAGGCCATCGGCCTGGTCCTGCCGGAGCTCAAGGGCAAGCTGGACGGCTACGCCATCCGTGTACCCGTGCCCACCGGCTCTGCCACCGACCTCACCGTCACCGTGTCCCGCGAAACCACCGTGGAGGAAGTCAACGCAGCACTCAAGCGTGCCTCTGAGTCCGACGAGCTGCAGGGCTTCCTGACCTACACGGAAGAGCCCATCGTGTCCTCCGACATCGTCGGCGACCCCGCTTCGTCCATCTTCGACGCCGGCCTGACCAAGGTGATCGGCAACCAGGTCAAGGTTGTTTCCTGGTATGACAACGAATGGGGCTACTCCAACCGCCTCGTCGACCTCACGGAGCTTGTGGCAGCCAAGCTGGGCTAGGGTTAGACACATGACATCACACACCCTCAACGAACTGATCGCTGAAGGTGTCCGCGGGCGGTACATTCTGGTTCGAAGTGACCTGAATGTGCCGCTCGACGGCTCTACAGTCACTGACGACGGCCGCATCAAGGCCTCGCTCCCAGTGCTGGCAAAGCTCACGGACGCCGGTGCCCGCGTGCTGGTAACAGCCCACCTCGGACGCCCCAAGGGCGCCCCGGAGGACAAATACTCCCTTCGCCCCGCAGTGGACCGCCTCGCCGAACTTGCAGGCTTCAAGGTCACCTTGGCTGCCGATACCGTCGGTGACGCTGCCAAGGCAGCCGCGGCCTCCCTTCAGGACGGTGAAGCCCTGGTTCTGGAAAACGTCCGCTTCGACGCCCGCGAGACCAGCAAGGACGACGCCGAACGCGGCGCCTTCGCTGACGAGCTGGTGGCGCTCACTGGCAGCAACGGCGCCTACGTGGACGATGCCTTCGGTGCCGTCCACCGCAAGCACGCCAGCGTCTACGACGTCGCCACCCGGCTGCCGTCGTACCAGGGCGACCTGGTGCACACCGAGGTGGAGGTCCTGCGCAAGCTGACCACCGACACCCAGCGCCCCTACGTGGTGGTTCTCGGCGGTTCCAAGGTCTCGGACAAGCTCGCGGTCATCAACAACCTGATCGGCAAAGCTGACACCATCCTGGTGGGCGGCGGCATGCTCTTCACGTTCCTGGCCGCCCAGGGCTACAAGGTTGCCTCGAGCCTCCTTGAAGAGGACCAGATTCCGGTCGTCCAGGACTACCTGAAGCGTGCCGCGGATGCCGGCACGGAATTCGTGGTTCCCACTGATGTGGTGGTGGCAGAGAAGTTTGCTGCCGACGCTGGGTACGAAACGGTTGCGGCTGACGCCATTGAGGGCAGCAGTTTTGGTGCCCAGGGCATCGGCCTGGACATTGGGCCTGATACCGCTGCTGCCTTTGCGGAGCGCATCAAGGGAGCCCGGACCGTCTTCTGGAACGGCCCCATGGGAGTCTTCGAATTCGAGGCATTCTCTGCAGGCACCCGTGCCATCGCCCAGGCCTTGACTGAGACTGATGGGTTCACCGTGGTGGGTGGCGGCGATTCGGCTGCCGCTGTGCGCACGCTCGGTTTCAGTGACGACCAGTTCGGCCACATTTCAACCGGTGGCGGCGCCAGCCTGGAATACCTCGAGGGCAAGGAACTTCCCGGACTTAGCGTCCTGGACCGGTAGTACGCGGCCTCGCAGTCCTCCGGCCGGCAGGTTGCCCGCGGCAACCTGCCGGCCGAACACATATCAAGAACTTTTTGGAGATTACGTGACTACGTCAACGAACGGCGCTTTCGACCGCAAGCCCTTCATCGCGGGCAACTGGAAAATGAACATGGACCACGTGCAGGGCATTACCCTCCTGCAGAAACTCGCCTGGACGCTGTCCGACGCCAAGCATGACTACAACCGCGTAGAGGTTGCCGTCTTCCCGCCGTTTACGGACCTCCGCGGCGTGCAGACCCTGGTCCAGGGTGATGACCTGCACATCGCCTACGGTGGCCAGGACCTCTCGCAGTTCGATTCAGGCGCCTATACCGGTGACATTTCCGGGCAGTTCCTGAACAAGCTCGGATGCGCCTACGTCCTGGTGGGCCACAGCGAACGCCGCACCATCCACAATGAGTCCGACGACGTCCTCAACGCCAAGGTCAAAGCCGCCTTCAAGCACGGCGTCACCCCCGTCCTCTGCGTGGGCGAAGGACTGGAGATCCGCCAGGCGGGGACCCATGTGGAGCACACGCTGCAGCAGCTCCGCGCCGGCGTGGCGGGCCTGACCAACGAACAGGCAGCCGAACTGGTTGTTGCGTACGAACCCGTCTGGGCCATCGGCACCGGCGAAGTAGCCGGACCCGAAGACGCGCAGGAGATGTGCGCTGCCATCCGCGCCGAGCTCCAGAACCTTTTCGGCGCCGACGTGGCAGCCAAAACCCGCCTGCTGTACGGCGGCTCGGTCAAGGCCAACAATGCCGCGGCCATCCTGCAGGAGCCGGATGTGGACGGCGTCCTGGTGGGCGGCGCCAGCCTTGACCCGGCCGAGTTTGCTAATATTGTCAGGTTCGAGAGCCACCTGGTCACGGACTAGTCCGTCACCGGTACAAACTCCCGCATTTCCAACTTCGAAAGGCCGTCGTGGACGTTCTTCATGTCATTCTGCAGATCCTCCTGGGCATCACCAGCCTCCTGCTGACGCTGCTGATCCTCCTCCACAAGGGACGCGGGGGCGGTCTGTCCGACATGTTTGGCGGCGGCATGAGCTCAGGGCTCAGCTCCTCAGGCGTGGCAGAACGCAACCTGAACCGCTTCACCATCGTCCTGGGCGTCACCTGGGGCGTCGTGATCATCGCACTTGGCCTGATCATGCGGTTCAGCGGTGCCGGCGACTCCTAAAGGATCCGCCGGATAGGGTCCTGTGGCACTCCCGCCGCCCTGCCCGGGCATCTAAACTGTGGCTGTCGGTTCACCCGGCAGCCACAGTTTTGTTTAAGCTGCAGGGCTACGGCGTCCGCTTCGAGGCAGGAGTTGTCATGGTCCATCCAGCATCAGGCTTTCGGGGCACCCGTGCCGGGGTTGTCGCGGGCTCAGGGTCGAGCCTGCAGGACAATGACCCGTCGTCGCGGCCACTGCCGCGGATCAGGGTGTCCTACTGGTGTGCCAAGGGCCATGAGACCCAGCCCGTGTTCCTGAAGATGCCTGAGGACCAGATTCCCCAGACATGGGACTGCCGGCGGTGCGGTGCGCCCGCTTCCCGCGACGGCCAGGCGGCGGCGCCGGATGACCCGTTCGACGACGGCTACAAGACCCATCTGGAATACGTTAAAGAACGGCGCTCCGGCCAGGACGCCGAAGACGTCCTGGCCGGAGCGCTAGAAAAGCTACGCGCCCGCGGCGTCCTTCCGGACCAGCTGCTCGGGGACACGTGACGCTGCATTCTCGTCGATCAGCCACAGGGTACGGGAGGTTCCCCGGGGGCCGGACGCAGGTACCTGCACCGGATTGGCCCCGGCCAGGGCGAGTCCTACTGCTCCGGCCTTGTCTTCGCCTGCCACAACCATCCAGACCTCGGCGGCCGTGTTGATGGCAGGCAGGGTCAGGGAGATCCGAAGCGGGGGCGGCTTGGGGGAGTTCCGGACACCAACGACAGTCCGCTCCTTCTCCCGGATACCGGCCTGCTCGGGGAACAGGGAAGCAATGTGTGCGTCAGGACCCACCCCGAGCAGCACCACATCCAGGCGCGGGAGCGAGGACGGCTCGTCCGGCCTGTCGTCGGACATGTCAGCCGCGTGCTCGGCTGCCGCGGCGTCCCGCAGCTGGCGTGCGTAGTCCTCAGCCGCTTCTTCGGCCGTGCCGAACTCGTCCGAAGAACCGGGCGAGTGGACCCGTTCCGGGTCCACCGCAATATGCGAAAGCAACGCATCGAACGCCTGCTTGGTGTTGCGTTCCGGGTCAGCGGAACCAACAAAGCGTTCGTCACCCCACCAGAAGTTGACCTTGGACCAGTCGACGGCGGGCGCCGCCGGAGAGTCTGCCACAGCCTTCAGCGTGCCGATCCCCACCGTTCCCCCGGTGAGCACCACGGTGGCTTCGCCGTACTTGTCCTGGACATCAACGAGCTTGGTGATCAGGCGTGCCGCTATGGCGGCCATGAGGACGGACGAATCAGGATGGATGCTTACTCGTGGGTCAACGCTCACTGGGCCGGACACTCCTTAGATTGGTACGTGGCAGTCCAATAGTAATCACTTCACCAAATACTTCGTCGGGGTCCAGGCGGCGCAGTTCTTCGGCGAGGCAGTCACGGAGGCTGCGGCGTGGAAGGGAGATCCGTTGGGCGGGTTGGCCTGGTTGGGTGAGTTCAGCGATGGAGAGACCCGGCCGGAAGAGCTGGACGTCGCCGCCGGGACGGGTCAGCCGGACTCGGCGAATGCCGGTTCCCGCGGGGTCCGCGACGATGGTGACGGGCGCGTCCAGCGTCAGGGTGAGCCAGGCGGCGAGCAGGATGGTCGAGGGTGAGTCCGAGGCCCCTTCGACGGCGACGGCGGTCACGGGCGAGGAGTCCACTTCGTCCAGGGCTGCTGCGAGCTGGATCCGCCAGTTGGTGAGGCGGGTCCAGGCGAGGTCCGTGTCACCGGCCTTATAGGTCCGGTGGATCCGTTCCAGGGCGGCTTGGGGGTCGGGTTCGTTCGCGGAATCCGTGATGCGGCGGTGCGCGATCGCACCGATGGAGGTTTCGCACGCGTTCTCGGGAGCGCCATGCGGCCACCAGGCCACGATCGGGGCGTCCGGCAGCAGCAGCGCAGCCACCAGGGACTCGGACTCGTGCGCGAGCTGCCCGTAGCCGCGCAGCACAATCACCTCGGACGCACCGGCGTCCCCGCCCACCCGGATCTGCGCGTCCAGCCGGTCCTGCGCGTCCTTCCCCGCGTCGGCAAGCACGATGATCCGGCAGGGGTGTTCCCGCGAGGCGTCGTTCGCGGCCTCGATCGCTTCCTCCTCAAGGCCGGACTTGGTCACCACCACAAGGGTCAGGACCCGGCCCAGGGCAATCACGCCGCCCTGCTCGCGCAGGGACATGAGTTTCTTGGACACCTTCGAGGTGGTGGTATCGGGCAGGTTAACGATCATGGCCTTCTCCAGGTTCGTCCGTCACGGGCCAGCAGCTCATCAGCAGAGGCCGGCCCCCAGGAGCCGGGGGCGTAGGGCTCGGGCTGCTCGTCCAGGGTTGCCCAGTATTCCTCGAACGGATCAAGGATCTTCCAGGACAGTTCCACTTCCTCGTGCCGCGGGAACAGCGGCGGCTCACCGAGCAGCACGTCCAGGATCAGCCGCTCATACGCTTCCGGGGAGGACTCGGTGAACGAGTGCCCGTAGCCGAAGTCCATCGTTACATCGCGGACTTCCATCTGGGTACCGGGGACCTTGGACCCGAAACGGATGGTCACTCCCTCGTCCGGCTGGACCCGGATGACCACCGCGTTCTGCCCGAAGTCGTCCTCGGCATGGTCGCGGAAGAGCAGGTTCGGGGCGCGCTTGAATACCACCGCGATCTCCGTCACCCGCCGGCCCAGGCGCTTGCCCGCGCGCAGGTAGAACGGAACCCCTGACCAGCGGCGGGTATGGATGTCCACCCGGACCGCGGCATAGGTTTCCGTGGTGGAATCGGCAGGGATGCCTTCTTCCTCCAGGTACCCCTGGACCTGCTCCCCGCCCTGCCAGCCGCCGGTGAACTGCCCCCGCGCCGAATGCGTGGACAGGTCCTCCGGGAGCTTGACCGCGGCCAGGACCTTTTCCTTCTCCGCCCGCAGGTCATCGGCGTTGAACGAGATCGGTTCCTCCATCGCCGTGAGCGCCAGCAGCTGCAAAAGGTGGTTCTGGATCACATCCCGGGCCGCGCCCACGCCGTCGTAATACCCAGCCCGGCCGCCGGTGCCGATGTCCTCGGCCATAGTGATCTGGACATGGTCCACGTAGTTCGCGTTCCACAACGGTTCGAACAACTGGTTCGCGAAGCGCAGCGCCAGGATGTTCTGTACCGTTTCCTTGCCCAGGTAATGGTCGATCCTGAACACCGCGTCCGGCGGGAACACCGACTCGACAATGTTGTTCAACTGCCGGGCCGATTCCAGGTCATGACCGAACGGCTTCTCGATCACCACCCGCCGCCACTTATCTCCGTCCGCCTGGGCCAGGCCATGCTTGGAGAGCTGCCGGCAGACCTGCTCGAACGCCTTCGGCGGGATGGACAGGTAGAACGCGTGGTTCCCGCGGGTGCCCCGGACATCGTCGAGTTCCTTGATCGTCTCGCCGAGCCGCTCAAAGGCCGCGTCGTCGTCGAACTCGCCCTGGACAAACCGGATGCCCTCGGACAGCTGGTTCCAGACCGCCTCATCAAACGGCGTCCGGGCGTGGGCCTGCACCGAGGCCTTCACCTCCGCGGCGAAGTCCTCCTTGTCCCACTCCCGGCGGGCAAACCCGACCAAGGCGAAACTGGGCGGCAACAGGCCACGGTTGGCGAGGTCGTACACCGCCGGCATCAGCTTCTTCCGGGCAAGGTCCCCCGTGACCCCGAACAACACAAGCGACGACGGACCGGCGATCCGGTTCAAACGGCGGTCACGCGGGTCGCGCAACGGATTACGCCCGCGGCCCGCGCCCTTCCTGCCGTATTCAGTTTCTGGCATGGTTGCTTCTGCGCCTTAGCTTTCGGTTGCGGATGCGCGGGTGGACAGCGCAGCAACAACGTCCTGCAGCTGGGCCACGCCGGCGGCACGGTCGGTGAGGTGGAGGCGCAGCACAGGACGGCCATGTTCACCCAGGACCTGGGCGTCGCCTGCTGCCTGGGCAGCGATGAGCTCACCAAAGGTGAACGGCCGGTCCGGGATGCCGAGGTCTTCCGCGGGAGCGGCAGTTACTTGGAGGAACACGCCGATGGCGGGGCCGCCCTTGTGGAACTGCCCGGTGGAGTGGAGGAAGCGGGGACCCCAGCCGAATGTGACCGGACGGCCGGTGGCAGCGGCCAGTTCGTCGCGGATCCCCTCGAGGCCGGCAAAGGCCAACCGGTCGAAGTATGCCTGGACGCTCAGGTAGCTGTCGGAAGCCAAGGTACCCAGCAGCGCCTTGACCGCGCCCTCAGCGGTCGCAGCATCGCCAAGCCAGTCGCCGCCGCGCACCTCGATGGCACCGTCAACGAATGCCGCCGGCGTGGGCTCCGGCTGGGCGTCCAGCAGTCCGCGTGCCGCCACTTTGGCGGCTTCGACGTCGGGCTGGTCGAAGGGGTTGATCCCCAGCAGGCGGCCGGCAACGGCGGTGGCGAACTCCCACACCATCATTTGGGTGGCAAGGCCGCCTGCGATGGCCACCTGGTTTTCGCCTAGCTCAACATCGGCATCCGCTGCCACGAGCCGAACCACCAGCACATCGGGGGCGCCGGATGTTACCTCCGGGGCCTGCGGACCTGCGACGACCGGCAGGACGCCCGTGCCCAGCTTGCCGGTGGATTCGGCGATGAGCTGTTCAGCCCAGTCGGCGAAGCCAACGATGCCGGAGCCGTCCTCGACGATGACGATCTTGTTCCGCAGCGGGGTGGTCCCGCCCAGCGCCGCGCCCAGCGCGAGCCCGATGTTTTCCGGGGCGTCATCGTTGAGGATCTCGGCAGCTTCCTCGGCTTCGTCCAGGAACGCCTGGATATCCACACCCGCCAGGCCGGAGGGAACCAAGCCGAACGCGGTCAGGGCCGAGTAGCGCCCGCCGACGTTGGGGTCTGCGTTGAACACTGCGCGGTAGCCGGCTTCGCGGGAAGCCTTATCCAGCGGTGAACCCGGGTCGGTCACGATGATGATCCGGCTCTTTGCATCCACGCCGGCCTCGGTGAAGGCCTGCTCGAAGATTCGCCGCTGGGAGTCCGTTTCCAGGGTTGAGCCTGATTTGGACGAGACCACAATGGCCGTGGCGGCCAGGCGGTCCGCGAGGGCAGCACGGACCTGGTCCGGGTCCGTGCTGTCCAGCACTGTCAGCTCGACGCCGGCCGTTCCCGCGATGACTTCGGGAGCCAGCGAGGATCCGCCCATGCCGCAGAGCACGATCCTGCTGACGCCTTCGGCGCGCAGCGAGTCACGGAGTTCAAGGATGTCCTTGACCAAGGGCTGCGAGACCGTTGCGGCCTCCACCCAGCCCAAGCGGACTGCGGACTCGGATTCGGCGTCCGGACCCCACAGGGTGTGGTCCTTGGCGAAGAGCCGGGTGGCAATCCGGTCTTCGACGAGGGCGGGAAGGTGCTGTTCAAGCGCCTGCTGGGCAGCGCCAGTGGCGTCGTAGCTGAGAGTGCTCATGGGTGTTAGGAAGCCTTCCGTGCAGAGGCGAGGGCACCTTCGACGTCGGCCAGCAGTTCCTTCCAGCTGGCCACGAACTTGTCCAGGCCTTCGGTTTCAAGGAGCGCGACGACCTCGTTGTAGGAGACACCGAGGTTTTCCAGGGCGTCGAGCGTTGCGTTCGCCTCATCATAGGTGCCGGTGACGGTGTCACCGGTGACCACGCCGTGGTCGAAGGTGGCGTCCAGCGTCTTTTCCGGCATGGTGTTCACGACGCCGGGGGCCACGAGTTCGGTGACGTACAGGGTGTCCGGGTACGCCGGGTCCTTCACTCCGGTGGAGGCCCACAGGGGGCGCTGGGGGAGTGCGCCGGCGTCAGCCAGCAGGGCCCAGCGCTCGGTGGCGAAGAGTTCCTCGTAGACCTGGTAGGCCAGGCGGGCGTTGGCCACGCCGGCCTTGCCCTTGAGGGCTTTGGCTTCGTCGGTGCCAATCTTGTCAAGGCGCTTGTCGATCTCGGTGTCCACGCGGGAAACGAAGAAGGACGCAACGGAGTGGATCTTCGCGAGGTCGTGGCCCTTTTCCTTGGCCTGCTCCAGGCCGGACTGGAAGGCGTTGATGACTGCGCGGTAGCGCTCAAGGGAGAAGATCAGGGTGACGTTGACGCTGATGCCCTCGGCCAGGGTAGCCGTGATGGCTTCGAGGCCTTCGAGCGTCGCCGGGATCTTGATGTGGACGTTGTCCTTGTTGACGCGCTGGTGGAGGTGCTTGGCCTCGGCGATGGTTCCTGCGGTGTCCCAGGCCAGGCGCGGGTCGACCTCGATGGAGACGCGGCCGTCGACGCCCCTGGTAGCGGCAGCGACCGGGGCGAACAGGTCGCAGGCGTCGGCGACGTCGGTGGTGGTGATCTCGAAGATCGTGTCCTCGACGCTGGCGCCTTCGGCTGCCTTTCCGGCGATGATGTGGTCGTAGTCGGTGCCGGATGTGATGGCGGCGTGGAAGATGGACGGGTTGGTGGTCACACCAACCACATTCTTCTCTTCGATGAGCTTGCGGAGGGTGCCGGTCTGGAGGCGTCCGCGGGAGAGGTCGTCGAGCCAGATGGAGACTCCGGCGTCGGAGAGCTGCTGGGTGGGAGTAGTCATTGTTGTATCTCCTAAAAGTTTAGGTTTCAGGCCTGCAGGCTGGAGAGGGAGTCCTTGGCGGCGGCGGCAACTGCTTCTGCCGTGATGCCGAACTCCTGGAAGAGGCGCTTGTAGTCTGCGGAAGCACCGTAGTGCTCAAGGCTGACGGACCGGCCGGCGTCGCCGACGAATTCACGCCAGCCCAGGGCCAGTCCGGCTTCAACCGACACACGCGCCTTGACGGCGGCGGGCAGGACGGACTCGCGGTAGGCGGCGTCCTGTTTCTTGAACCACTCGACGCAGGGCATGGACACCACGCGGGCGGCGATGCCGTCGGCCTGGAGGGCCTCGCGGGCCTGGACGGCCAGCTGGACCTCGGAGCCGGTGGCAATGAGGATCACGTCAGCAGGGACCGTGGCGCCGTCCTTCGAAGCCTCAGCCAGGACGTAGCCGCCCTTTGCCACACCTGCCGTGGACGCGAAGGTGTCACCGTCGGCGTCACCCGCACCGCGTTCCCAGGTGGGGATGTTCTGGCGGGTCAGCACGATGCCTGCAGGGTTGGCGTGGTTCTCCAGCATGGCCTTCCAGGCCGCTGCCACTTCGTTGGCGTCGCCGGGGCGAACCACGTCCAGGCCCACGATGGCACGCAGCGAGGCCAGCTGCTCCACGGGCTGGTGGGTGGGGCCGTCCTCGCCCAGGCCGATGGAGTCGTGCGTCCAGACGTACAGCGACGGCACACCCATCAGGGCGCCGAGGCGGATGGCAGGGCGCTGGTAGTCACTGAAGATCAGGAAGGTTCCGGAGAACGCGCGGGTGTTGCCCGCCAGGCTGATGCCGTTCACGATCGACGCTGCGGCGTGCTCGCGGATGCCGAAGTGCAGCACCCGGCCGTACGGGTTGCCCGACCAGGCTCCGGTCTGCTTGGAGGCAGGCACGAACGACGGGGAACCTTCGATGGTGGTGTTGTTGGACTCCGCAAGGTCGGCGGAGCCGCCCCAAAGCTCGGGCAGGACCGGGCCCAGGGCGTTGAGGACCTTGCCGGAAGCTGCCCTGGTGGAGACATCCTTGCCGGCCGGGAAGACGGGAAGGGCGGCGTCAATGCCTTCGGGAAGCTCCTGCGCCTCGATGCGCTCGAGGAGCCCGGCGCCCTCGGGGTTGGCTTCGCGCCAGGCGTTGAAGGACTCCTCCCATGCCTTGTGCTCTGCAGCGCCGCGTTCCACCACTGCGCGTGCGTGGTCCAGGACTTCCTGGTCCACCTCGAAGGACTTGGCGGGGTCGAAGCCCAGGACCTCCTTCAGTGCGGCGACCTCGTCGGCGCCGAGGGCGGAACCGTGGATCTTGCCGGTGTTCTGCTTCTTGGGGGCCGGGTAGCCGATGATGGTGCGCAGCGAAATGATGGACGGCTTGGAGGTTTCGGCCTTGGCGGCGAGCAGGGCGCTGTAGAGCTCCTGGACGTCTTCCTTGTATTCGCCGGTCCGGGTCCAGTCCACACGCTGGGTGTGCCAGCCGTAGGCCTCGTAACGCTTCAGGACATCCTCGGTGAACGAGATGTCAGTGTCGTCCTCGATGGAGATGTGGTTCTCGTCGTAGATGACCACGAGGTTGCCCAGTTCCTGATGCCCGGCAAGGGAGGAAGCCTCGGCCGTGACACCTTCCTGGAGGTCGCCGTCGGAGGCGATGACCCAGATGGTGTGGTCAAACGGCGATTCGCCGGCGGGAGCATCGGCGTCGAACAGGCCGCGCTGGCGGCGCTGGGAGTAGGCAAAGCCCACTGAGGACGCCAGGCCCTGCCCAAGCGGGCCGGTGGTGATTTCCACGCCGGCGGTGTGCTTGTACTCAGGGTGCCCCGGGGTCAGCGAACCCCAGGTGCGCAGCGCCTCCAGGTCCTTCAGTTCCAGGCCGTAACCGGACAGGAACAGCTGGATGTAAAGGGTCAGGGAGGTGTGGCCGGGGGACAAAATGAACCGGTCACGGCCAAGCCACTGCGGGTCGCGCGGGTCGTGGCGCATCAGCTTCTGGAAGAGAAGGTATGCGGCCGGGGCCAGGCTCATGGCGGTTCCCGGGTGTCCGTTGCCCACCTTCTCCACGGCGTCCGCGGCCAGGATGCGGATGGTGTCTACAGCCTTCTGGTCCAAGCTGGTCCATGACAGTTCTTGCTCTTCCAAATGTGGCACGAAAACCGGGCCCCTCTCTGTGCTGATGGCGGCGGTACACCGGATCCGGCCAAGGGCGCGCTGTTTGGCGCCCGCTGCGGTGTGTACCAGCCGTTCACCATCGAAACGTTGATCCTTGCATTCAGTCACGGACAGCAAGCGGGAATGCGTTTTCCACCGCTTTCCTGCTGCGTGCTGATCTGGTGACAGCTTAGCCCGTATCCATACTGCGGGCGGCGCAAATCTCACGTTTTGGACGCAATTTCCCCTATTGTGAATCACCATCTCAAGAGGTTGAGTTAATCTGCTCGAATAGGCCCGCGAGCAATCAATTGCGCATATTGCAGGGCAGGGAGCGGGCCTGCGGCGCGGTATGATATTTGGAGGCCAACGCCGGGTGCGCATCCCCATCGCCGCCCGGGGTGTCCCGGCTGTTGCACGCACCTGAAGCGTTTCCTTCTTCCTTGAGTGCCGTGCCCGGGTCCGGGCCGCACGACCGGAGCTGCCCTGCCAGCCTCAACTGCCACACAGAACGGGTGACTGCCACCGTGAGCACAACAGATACGCCGCTGAACGCATCCCGGGCCTCCGGCGCCGGATTTGCCCGTAAGGCCAAGGCGTATCTCGCCCTCACCAAGCCGCGCGTGATCGAACTGCTCCTGGTAAGCACGTTGCCCACCATGATCTACGCCGAGCGGGGCTTTCCTTCCATTGGACTGATCCTTGCCACGCTGGTGGGCGGTGCCTTTGCTGCCGGCAGTGCCGGAGCCTTCAACTGCTACATCGACCGGGACATCGACAAACTGATGCACCGGACGGAAAACAGGCCGCTGGTCACCGGGGAAGTCACCCCGCGGGAAGCCCTGGTCTTTTCCTGGCTGCTGGGCGCGGCTGCCATCGTGATCCTCTGGTTCGGAGCCA
Organism: Arthrobacter sp. SAFR-044; assembly: GCF_059414985.1. Lineage (NCBI taxonomy): Bacteria > Bacillati > Actinomycetota > Actinomycetes > Micrococcales > Micrococcaceae > Arthrobacter > Arthrobacter sp. SAFR-044. The sequence continues at coordinate 292,774 of NZ_JBPFDN010000005.1, forward strand.
ATCCGCTCTCTGCCTGGCTGGGCCTGGGCGCCATCTTCTTCTACGTGGTCATCTACACCATGATCCTCAAGCGCCGCACGGCACAGAACATCGTGTGGGGCGGCGCCGCAGGCTGCTTCCCCGTGCTGATCGCGTGGGCTGCCGTGACCAACTCGGTGGAGTGGCCCGCCGTCATCCTGTTCATGGTGATCTTCCTCTGGACGCCGCCGCACTATTGGCCCCTGTCCATGCGCTACGGCGAGGACTACCGCAACGCCAACGTCCCAATGCTCGGGGCCATCGCCGGGGCCAAGGTCGTCTCTGTCCAGGTGGTGCTGTACGCCTGGGCCATGGTGGCCTCCTCCTTGCTCATGATCCCGGCCGGCGGGGCAGGCTGGGTGTATACGGTGACGGCGGTCGTCGCGGGCGCCTGGTTCCTCTATGAATCCCACGCGCTGTACTCCCGCGCCCACCGCGAGGATATTTCCGACAAGCGCGCCATGAAGGTGTTCCACGGTTCCATCAGCTACCTGACGCTGCTGTTTATCGCCCTCGCGGTGGACCCGTTTGTTGGACAGGCCATTACCGGATAGCCGGGTCCGAGTAAGCAATGGCGGCCCCACGTCACCTGGGGGCCGCCATTGCTCGTTAAAAGGCGCTAATGGGGCCCGGCTTGTTGGCCGAAAGCGCCGTCGACCCTCGATTTTGTTGCCCTTGCGAACGATATGACATATTTGTCATATCTATCACTTTCGATGTCATTTGCCGTGAATGCCTGCTTAGGGTGGGGCGGACCCTTCCCCCGAACAAAGGAAGATCCATGGAAGCCCGTCCCACCGCCGTCCCCGCCCCCAGCCACAGCCCGCCAGGTGGGAGCGGCGATCGCTTCAAGTTCCGCAGGCCCCGGTTCCTCGCCCGCCCGGCCGCCAACGTGCCGGCATCGTTGGTGGTGTTCCTGGTGGCACTCCCGCTCTCGCTCGGGATTGCAGCCGCCTCCGGCGCGCCGATCATGGCGGGACTCATCGCCGCAGCCATTGGCGGCATCGTGGCCGGAAGCCTCGGCGGCTCACCCCTGCAGGTGAGTGGACCGGCAGCCGGGCTGACCGTCGTCGTGGCCGGCCTGGTCCAGGAGTTTGGCTGGCAGGTTACGTGTGCCATCACCGCGGCAGCCGGCGTCGTCCAGCTCCTGCTGGGCATCAGCCGCGTGGGCCGGGCCGCCCTGGCCGTTTCGCCGGTAGTGGTCAAGGCCATGCTCGCCGGGATCGGCGTCACCATTATCCTGCAGCAACTGCAGGTGATCCTCGGATCCCGCCCGGCAGGATCCGCCCTCGAGAACCTCGCCGCACTGCCGGCGGCTATTACCAACCTCGAACTGCACGCTGCCCTGCTGGGGCTGGCCGTCGTGGCGATCCTGCTGTGCTGGAAGTTCCTGCCCGGCTTTGTGCGGCGGATTCCCGGGCCCTTGGCCGCCGTCGCGGCAGGAACCGCCCTTGCCGTGGCCTTTGCGCCCGGCGTTGAACGCATCTCCCTCGATGGTTCGATCTTCGACGCCATCGCCCTGCCGCAGCTCCCCGACGGAAACTGGCGCGCCTTCGCGTTCGCCGTCATGACCATGGCCCTGATTGCCAGCATTGAATCCCTTCTATCCGCGGTGGCCGTGGACAAGATGCAAACCGGTCCACGGACAGACCTCAACAGGGAGCTCATTGGCCAGGGCACGGCAAACATCATCTCCGGCTCGCTGGGCGGCCTGCCCGTGACGGGGGTGATCGTGCGCAGCGCCACCAATGTGGAAGCCGGCGCGGCCACCCGCATGTCCGCGGTGCTGCATGGCGTTTGGATCCTTGCGTTCTCAGCCCTTTTCGGCGGCCTGATCCAGCTGATCCCGCTGGCCGTCCTGGCGGGCCTGCTGGTGGTGATCGGTGCCCGGCTGGTAAAAGTGGCGGACATCCGCACCAGCCTGCGGACCGGGGACCTGCCGGTCTATGCCGTAACCCTGGCCTGCGTGGTGTTCCTGAACCTGCTCGAGGGCGTCATGATCGGCCTCGCCCTCGCCGCCGCCAACGTGCTCTGGCGCGTCCTGCGGGCACAGATCCATGCGCATCCGCCGGCGGCGCCGTCGTCGCCATGGCGTGTGACCGTCGCCGGTTCCTGCAGCTTCTTCGCGCTGCCAAAGCTCAACCCCGTCCTCCAGGTTGTACCGGCCGGCAGGGATGTGGTGGTGGAGCTGAACGCTGACTACGTTGACCACTCATTCCGCGAAGCCCTGCTCGCCTGGCAACTCCAGCACCAGGCCACCGGCGGCGCCGTGAGCATTGAGGAGCACGGCAACACCGTTTTCCAGGATGCCGGACACCAGGCGCCAAGGCGGGAGGAAGCCGCCGAACTGCCGCTCCCGCCCCGGAAGGCACCGCTGCTGGCGGGCATCAACAAATACCACCGCCGGTTTGCCCACCAGGTCCGCCCGCTGGGGAATGATTTGACGGAAGGCCAGAATCCCGACAGCCTGTTCGTCGCCTGTGTCGATTCCCGCGTCAACCCGAATCTGATCACCAGCAGTGGTCCCGGTGATCTGCTCACGCTGCGGAACATCGGCAACGTGGTGTGCAGCCACGGGCGGGACGCCTCGATCGATTCGGCCCTGTCATTTGCCGTCACCGGCCTTGGCGTGCATTCCCTGGTCATTTGCGGACACTCCAACTGCGGTGCCATGAAGGCGCTGCTTGCGGAAGCCGACGGCGGGGACAACAGTTCCCTGGGCCCGGCATTTAAGCTGTGGCTGGACCATGCACGGCCCAGCTATGCCGCACTGCTGGCAGGGCACCCGGTGGGCAGGCAGGCCGCAGCAGCGGGCTACGGCACCCTTGACCAGCTCTCACTGGTTAATGTAGCGGTGCAGTTGGCCAAGCTGCAGGACCACCCGGTGGCCGGCCCTGCCCTTGCCGGCGGAAGGGTGCAGGCCACTGGACTCTTCTACGACATTGCGACGGCCCGGGTCGTCCAGGTCTCCGCCGACGGCATCAAGACCCTGGATCCTGCGTTCGACCCCGCGCGCTAGGGCAGCGCCCTCGCAGCAGGCCGCTAGCCAGCCGCCTTAAACGCGCCAGGCGCCCCGGTCCCGGGAAGGGACGGGGGCGCCTGCGGGCCTCGGCCTATTTCACCCTGCTGGACCGCGCGATGTCCCAGGCATTCGTCGATGCTGCCATGAGCAGCGCCGCGCCGAGCATGTGCGCTGCCACCAGCAACGCGGGGATGCCGTTGTAGTACTGCGTGAACCCGATGATGGCCTGGAGGATGGTGACGCCCAGGAGCATCAGGACGGCTGTCCGGAAGGGGCCGGTGATATGGCGCCGGATGACCAGCACCAGCGCCACCACGGTTCCGGCGGTGACCAGGTACGCCGGCACCGCGTGGATGTGGGAGAACAGGTCCCAGTCGAGGTCATTGCGGGGAGCGTCGGCGTCACCCGCGTGCGGACCCGCACCCGTGACCACCACGCCGAGCATGACTGCCACTGCGGAGAAAAGGGCGACGGCGGCCGTCACCGGGCGCAGCACGGCGGGCAGTTCCGCGGGGCGGCCGGCGGGGAAGCGGCCGGTCCGGCCGAAGGCGCGGTTCACCAGCAGGGTGGCGAACACCACCAGGGCCATCGACACCAGGAAGTGCAGGCCCACCACCCACGGGTTGAGGTTGGTAAGCACGGTGACGCCGCCGATGACAGCCTGTGCGGGGATGCTGGCGAGCAGCCCGAGGGCCAACAGGAAGAGGTCCTTGCGTTCCTTCCGCAGGTTCCACAAATAGACCAGCATGAGCACGGCCACGGCGGCCAGGGCGAAGGTCAGGAGCCGGTTGCCGAACTCGATGAAGCCGTGGATACCCATCGCAGGGGTGTTCACCAGGGAGTCTGACGTGCAGCGGGGCCAGGTGGGGCAGCCGAGGCCCGAGGCGGTGAGGCGGACAGCCCCGCCCGTGACCACCAAAAGCGTCTGGCCGATCAGGGAGGCGACGGCAAGGCGGCGGATGCGGACGTCCACCGTGCGGGGAAGCCGCGACGCCAGGCGGCCGGCGAACTGGGGAAGGCGTGAAGCCGTGGTCACGATTATCTCAATTCCACTTGAACCAACGGATGGCTGCGGCACCGGCAATGACCGTCCAGAGCAGCAGGATAAGGGCGGCACCGCCGTTCACGGCCCCGCCCAGGAAAGCGGCGCGCATCGATTCACCGAGGGCGCCGGAAGGCAGGAAATGGACAACGGCCTGCGCCGCGGCGGGCAGCCGTTCGGCCGGGATGACGATGCCGCCCATGGCCCCGAGGAGGATCCACAGCAGGTTGGTGATCGCCAGTGTCGCTTCCGGCCGGACGGTTCCGGCCACAAGCAGCCCCAGCGCGGTGAAAGCCGCTGCACCCAGCGCAAGCAGCGCCAGCCCCGGAAGCCAGCCCGCCGCCGTCGGCTGCCACCCCAGTGCCAAGGCAACAAGGCCCACCACCACCACCTGGAGGCACAGGACGGCCAGGACCGAGAGGACCTTGCCGGCGATCAGGCCGCCACGGCCCAGGGGCGTCGTGGACAGGAACCGGAGCACGCCGTAGCGGCGGTCGAAACCGGTGGCGATGCCCTGGCCGGTGAAAGCGGTGGACATGGCGCAGAGGGCAAGGATCCCCGGAACGGCCACGTTGATGCGGCTGGAACCCATGCCGTCCAGGAAGGGCGTCACGGTCAGGCCCACAAGGGCCAGCAGCGGCAACACCACCGCAAGGATCAGCTGTTCGCCGTTCCGCAGCATGGTCAGTGCCTCGTATTTGCCCTGCAGGAGGACGCGGCGCAGCAGGGACGCGGGCTGCTGCACCTCCCGGATCGCTGCGGTACTCATCGGATGTCCTTTCCCGATATGTCCAAAAAGACGTCTTCAAGGCTACGCGCCTGGAGGCTCATCGACGCCGGCATGATGCCTTTCGCTGCCCACCACTGCGCAAGCGCGGAGAGGTGGTGCGGCGTGAGGGCGCCGGTGACGGCGTAGCTGCCGGCGCGGGTTTCAGAGACGTCGACGTCGTCCGGCAGCACGGCAGCCAGGTCCAGCCCGGCGGGTGCCTCGAACACGAGGGTCCGGACGTGCTCGCCGGCGTGGTCTGCCACCGGGCTGCGCCGCAGCAGCTCCTGGACGGTTCCTTCGGCGACGTTGCGGCCGCCGTCGATGATGTACACATAGTCGGCAAGGCGCTGGGCGTCGTCCATGAGGTGCGTGGTCAGGATGATTCCCATGCCGCCGTCACGCAGTTCGGCAATCAGGTCGAACACCAGCTGCCGGGACTGCGGATCCAAGCCGGCACTGGGCTCATCCAGGAAGAGGACTTCGGGCCTGCCGATCAGGGCGGCGGCGAGTGCCAGGCGCTGCTTCTGGCCGCCGGACAGACGCCGGACACTGGTCCGGCTGAAGGTATCGATGCCGAGCCGGCCCACCAGGTCTTCCAGCGGCCAGGGGCGGGCATACAGCCCGGCGATATGCCGCAACAGCGGCAGGGGCCGTGCCGACGGCGGGAGCCCGCCGTCCTGCAGCATCACGCCCACGCGGGAGCGAAGGTCAGCGCCGGCCGTGGCGGGGTCCTGGCCCAGCAGGGAGATGCTGCCGCCGCTGCGTTTCTGCAGTCCTTGGGCACACTCGAGGGTAGTCGTCTTTCCGGCGCCATTCGCGCCCAACAGGGCGGTGACCTGGCCGCGCTCGGCGACGAGGGAGACGCCGCTGACAACCCTGAGCATCTTTCCGTCCAGGCTGGAAAGCGGGCCAACATCCTTGATGAGCCCATGGATGGACAGGACGGGGGACTGGGGGGATCGCACCACAGTATTCTACGGGATGTAGTATTTAGTGCCGTCCGCAGGGCAGCGCCCCGGACGTCAGGCGCCGCAGGCCCGGAAGGGCGCCGGTCATATTCGTGCCGGACCCAAGGTCAGCCTGCCCTTACTGGAGCCCGGGACTAAATTACGACATGATTGTGTTGTGTATTCCATGACCAACGATACTGCTGTGCCCGTGGCCGGCCCCGCGCCCGCGGTATCCAGCCCTGTGGCTGATGCCGACGAGCGAACCCGGGACCGGGTCCTCGCAGCCGTCCTGGAACACGGACCAATCAGTGCGGCCGAGCTGGGGGACATGCTCGGTTTCACCCCTGCCGCAGTCCGCCGCCACCTGGACCACCTGTCGCGTGCCGGCGTCATCGAAGTCAAGCGGGTGGCCAAGCCCGGAGCTGGTGCCGGCCGCCCCGCCCGCCGCTACGTCCTTAGTTCACAGGGCCAGTCGAGCCTGGGCAACGACTACCTGGACATTGCCGCGCTTGCACTGCAGCAGTTGCAGAAAGCCGCGGGCCCGGACGCGGTGCGTGCCTTCGCTGAGGAGCGGTTCGCGGACATGGAACGGCGATATGCACCCGAAATAGAAAAAGCCGGGCCGGACATCCGGGACCGTGCCACAGCACTGTCGGCCGCCCTGAGCCGCGACAACTTCGTGGCGTCCGCAGCCTCCATCGAGGCCAAGGCACCCCTTCCGGCGGCGCTTTCCAGCGTGCAGCTCTGCCAGGGCCACTGCCCCATCCAGCAGCTCGCCACGCGCTTCCCGGTATTCTGCGACGTCGAAACCGAAGTCTTCTCAAGGCTGGTGGGAGTTGACGTACGCAGGCTCTCCACCCTGGCCCGTGGTGGCCATGTCTGCACCACCCACATTCCCACAGGCAGGCTGTCTGCCAGGCCGGCCCTCGCGCCGGAGGCAGCCCCCGCCAGCCTGAATGAAGTAAACAACCATCAGCAAGAAAGGCCGTGATGACGGACCAACTATCAGAGAAAGCAGTCGCCGAAAACACTGTGATCTCGGAGATTCTGGAAAAGAATCCCGAGCTCCACGGCATCGGCACCTACGAGTATGGCTGGGCTGATAAGAACGACGCCGGCGCCAATGCCCGCCGTGGGCTCAACGAAGAGGTAGTCCGGGACATTTCGGCCAAGAAGAGCGAACCCGAATGGATGCTTGACCTGCGCCTCAAGGGCCTGAAGTACTTCGACCGCAAGCCCATGCCCACCTGGGGCGCGGACCTCTCCGGCATCGACTTCGACAACATCAAGTACTTCGTGCGCTCCACCGAGAAGCAGGCCGCCACTTGGGACGACCTGCCCGAGGACATCAAGAACACTTACGACAAGCTGGGCATCCCCGAGGCCGAAAAGCAGCGTCTTGTTTCCGGTGTCGCTGCCCAGTATGAGTCCGAGGTTGTCTACCACCAGCTGCGCGAGGACCTTGAGCGGCAGGGTGTCATCTTCCTGGATACCGACACCGCACTGAAGGAACACCCGGAGATCTTCCAGGAGTACTTCGGCACCGTCATCCCGGTGGGCGACAACAAGTTCGCGTCCCTGAACACCTCCGTCTGGTCCGGCGGCTCCTTCGTGTACGTCCCCAAGGGCGTCCACGTTGACATCCCGCTGCAGGCATACTTCCGCATCAACACCGAGAACATGGGCCAGTTCGAACGGACCCTGATCATCGCCGACGAGGACTCCTACGTCCACTACATCGAAGGCTGCACCGCGCCGATCTACACGTCGGACTCGCTGCACTCCGCCGTGGTGGAAATCATCGTGAAAAAGGGCGCCCGCGTCCGGTACACCACCATCCAGAACTGGTCCAACAACGTGTACAACCTGGTGACCAAGCGTGCCATCTGCGAAGAAGGCGCCACCATGGAATGGGTCGACGGCAACATCGGCTCCAAGGTCACCATGAAGTACCCGGCCGTGTACCTGGTGGGCGAGCACGCCAAGGGCGAGACCCTGTCCATCGCGTTCGCCGGCGAAGGCCAGCACCAGGACACCGGCTCCAAGATGGTGCACATTGCGCCGAACACCAAGAGCTCGATCATCTCCAAGTCCGTGGCCCGCGGCGGCGGACGCGCAGCATACCGCGGCCTGGTCCAGGTCCGTGAAGGCGCCAAGCACTCCGCCAACACCGTCCGCTGTGACGCGCTGCTCGTTGACACCATCAGCCGCTCGGACACCTACCCGTACATCGACATCCGTGAGGACGACGTTGTGATGGGCCATGAGGCGACTGTTTCCCGGGTCAGCGAAGAGCAGCTCTTCTACCTGATGTCCCGCGGCATGCGCGAAGACGAAGCCATGGCGATGATCGTGCGCGGCTTCATCGAGCCGATTGCCCGCGAGCTCCCCATGGAGTACGCACTTGAGCTGAACCGCCTCATTGAACTGCAGATGGAAGGGTCCGTCGGATAACGATGACTGAAATCACTACTGAAAAGGCACGCATCGGCGCGCCCTCAGCCCAGCCGTTCATTGACGGCTTCACCGAAGAGGGCGAGAGCCTCTCGCCGATCAACGCCAACGGCAAGGCCCCGCTTGCGGGCGCTTCAGCCAAGAGCCACTCCCACGGCGGCGGGGTCGGCGTACCGGACAGCTCACGTGCCGGCCGGCTGACGTCCTACAAGCTCGCTGACTTCAAGCCGCTCACCGGCATGGAGGAGGACTGGCGCTTCACCCCGCTCAAGCGCCTCCGCGGCCTTCACTCGGAGGTCCTGTCCGGCGGGGCTCCCACCGTGATCGTCAAGGGCCCGGAGGGCGTCGTTGTCGAGGGCGTCGGCCGCGACGACCAGCGGATCGGTACCGCCGGCATCCCCGAGGACCGTGTCTCCGCCAACGCCTGGGAGAACTTCGCCCAGGCCACGGTGGTGACCATCCCAGCGGAGTTCGAAGCCTTGACGGAGATCACCGTCGACATCGAAGGCACATCCCTCGACGCTGCCGCGCAGCACCTGGTGATCGTCGCCGAAAAGTTCTCCAAGGCTGTTGTGGTCCTGAACCACAAGGGCTCCGCCGTGGTCTCGGAAAACGTGGAAATCATCGTCGAAGACGGTGCCAACCTCACGGTTGTCTCGCTCCAGGAATGGAATGACGACGCCGTCCACGCCTCCTCCCAGCAGGCAAAGATCGGCCGCGACGCCAAGCTCAAGCACGTCATGGTGAGCCTGGGCGGCGACTTGGTCCGCGTCACGCCGTCGGCCCGGTTCACCGCCCCCGGTGGCGAGGCCGAACTGTTCGGCCTGTACTTCGCGGACGCCGGCCAGCACCTTGAGCAGCGTCTCTTCGTGGACCACGCGGTACCCAACTGCAAGTCCAACGTCCTCTACAAGGGTGCCCTGCAGGGCCGCAACGCCCACGCCGTCTGGGTTGGTGACGTCCTGATCCGCAAGGAAGCAGAAGGCACCGACACTTACGAGGCCAACCGCAACCTGCTGCTCACCGACGGTGCCCGCGCCGACTCGGTGCCCAACCTCGAAATCGAGACAGGGTTGATCGAGGGTGCAGGCCACGCCAGCGCTACCGGCCGGATGGATGACGAGCACCTGTTCTACCTGATGGCCCGCGGCATCCCCGAGGATGTTGCCCGCCGACTGGTGGTCCGGGGCTTCCTGAACGAGATCATCCAGCAGATCAAGGTCCCCTCCATCGAGGAGCGGCTGACCGAGGCTGTTGAGCACGAACTCGCACTGACGGACAACTAGAAGCTACGGAGCACGGTTTTCAGATGACTGACCAGCCAAAGGGCGAGCTTGTCTGCAAGGTGGACGAAATCCAGGTGAAGCAGGCGCTGCGGATCCTGATCGACGACTACCCTGTGGCGATCGTCAAGGATTCCATGGGGGAGATCCACGCGATCGGCGACACCTGCTCGCACGCGGACATTTCACTGTCCGAAGGTGACGTCGAGGGCTGCACCATCGAATGCTGGGGCCATGGCTCGCAGTTCGACCTCCGCAGCGGCCAGCCGCTGCAGCTGCCCGCCTACGATCCCGTCCCGGTATTCGCCGTCGAGATCGCAGGGGATGAGGTCTACGTGGACGTCACCCACGTCCTTAACGGCGCCGAAGCTCCTAACTTCAGCTAGCACCACAGAATTACGAACCACACTTCCAGACACAGAGCGCACCGCAGCCGGCAGGCGCGGCGCAGAGGAGAACAAGACATATGTCTACTCTTGAGATCAAGGACCTGCACGTCAGCATTGAGACGGAACAGGGCACCAAGGAAATCCTGAAGGGCGTCAGCCTGACCATCCGCACCGGCGAAAACCACGCCATCATGGGTCCCAACGGCTCCGGCAAGTCGACTCTGGCCTCCACCATCGCCGGACACCCCCGCTACAACGTGACCAGCGGCTCCATCACCCTGGACGGCGAGGACGTGCTGGAGATGAGCGTGGACGAGCGTGCCCGCGCCGGCGTCTTCCTGGCCATGCAGTACCCGGTGGAGGTCCCCGGTGTCAGCATGACCAACTTCCTGCGTACCGCGAAGACCGCCATCGACGGCGAAGCCCCCAAGCTGCGCACCTGGACCAAGGACGTCAAGGCTGCCATGGAGCAGCTGCGCATCGACGCTGACTTCGCCCAGCGCAACGTCAACGAAGGCTTCTCCGGCGGTGAGAAGAAGCGCGTGGAAATCCTGCAGCTGGAGCTCTTCAAGCCCAAATTCGCCGTCCTTGACGAAACCGACTCCGGCCTCGACGTTGACGCACTGAAGATCGTGTCCGAGGGCGTCAACCGTGTGCACTCCGAGGGCAACATGGGTACGCTCCTCATCACCCACTACACCCGCATCCTGCGCTACATCAAGCCTGACTTCGTCCACGTGTTCGTGGACGGACAGGTTGTCGAGGAGGGCGGCCCCGAGCTGGCCGACCGCCTCGAGGAAGAAGGCTACGACCGCTACGCCAAGGGCGCCGGCGCTGCCACCATTGCCGCTGAAGCCGTAGTACAGGCCTAGTTAGGACTTGTCATGACCGAAATCAAGCCGGGCCGTACGGCCCTGGAGGACGTCGAAGAGGCGCTCAAGGACGTCATCGATCCTGAGCTCGGCGTGAACGTCGTGGACCTTGGGCTGTTGTACGGCCTGAAGTACTCCGACGACGACGGCGCGCTCCTGATCGACATGACCCTCACCACCGCCGCCTGCCCGCTCACCGATGTGCTCGAGGAGCAGGTGGGCCAGGCCCTGGACGGCGTCGTGGACGACTGGCGCCTGAACTGGGTATGGATGCCGCCATGGGGTCCCGAGCGGATCACCGATGACGGCAAGGACCAGATGCGGGCCCTCGGCTTCAACATCTAAAAAAGTACGACGACGGCGGGTCACCTTTCGCAGGAAAGGTGGCCCGCCGTCGTCGTCCCACATCGATTGCTCCGTAGTTGTCGTTCTCAGGGCTGAGAACGACAATTACGGAGCAATCGATGGGGTTAGAGGGTCGCGGCGCTGAAGGTGTCGCACTGGTTGATGTCGCCGGTCTGGTAACCCCGGGAGAACCAGCGCTGGCGTTCCTCGCTTGAGCCGTGGGTCCAGCCTTCGGGGGAGACCCGTCCGGTGGCTGCCTTCTGGATCCGGTCGTCACCCACGGAAGCGGCTGCGGACAGGGCGTCATTCACATCCTGCGGGGTGAGCGGCTCCAGGTAGGGCTGCCCGGTCTTGGGGTCGGGCGTGGTGGAGGCGTACTTGGCCCACAGCCCTGCGTAGCAGTCAGCCTGCAGTTCGGTGCGGACGGAACCGGACTCCGGGCCCTGCGGATCCTGCTGCGCCCGCTTCAGGTCGCCGAGCAGGTTCTGGACGTGGTGGCCAAACTCGTGCGCCACCACGTACTCCTGGGCCAGCGGACCCCCGGAGGAACCGAAGCGGTCCACGAGCTCCTGGAAGAACCCGGGATCGAAGTACGCCGTGGTGTCGGTGGGGCAGTAGAACGGGCCCACCTCCGAGGTGGCGGCGCCGCACGCGGTGTTGGTGCCGCCGCTGAAGATCACTGCCTCCGGCCGCGGGTACTGCACGTTGTACTGCTTAAGGTAGCCAGGCCAGAACGCGTTGAGGCTGTTCACGGTGCCCGTGATCCGGCAGTCCAGCCGGGCATCGGCGTCCGCGCCGGTGCTGCAGGCGGGTGCGGTGCCCTGGGACTGACCGGCATTGCCGCCGTCAGTCAGGCCGCCGAGCATGTTGGGGTTGATGCCCAGCAGGAGGGCAACGAGCAGCACCAGGCCGCCGCCGATGCCGCCGCCGACTTTCACGCCGGTACCCATGCCCCGGCGGTCCTGGACCTGGGAGGGATCAAGCTGCACATTGTCGTTGAAACTCATAACGTCACATTACCCGCGGGCCGGGCGCTCAATCCGCGCGGCCGGTAAAGTTGGTCCGTGCCTTTCCTCGACAAGCTCCAGCGCTGGGCCGGGCAGCGGCCGCACGACACCGCCGTCGTCATCGCCGGACGCCGCCTCGATTGGGAACAGCTGCGGGACGCTGCGGCTGAACTGATGGCCGGGACCAAGTCGGTCACGGCGCTGTGTGAGGCTAATTCCGTGGACTTTGTCGTGAAATTCGCAGCCGCCGTGGCGGGCGGCCGGCAATGCGCCGTCCTGGATCCGGCGTGGGCCGCCCCGCTGCAGGAAGACATTGCCCGGCGGGTGGAAGCATGCGCTGATCCGGCCCCCGTGTCCCCGGATGACCAGCTGGCAGACGGTCCGCCGGACTCCAGCTTCCTGATCGGCCTCACCTCCGGAACCACGTCCATACCCAAGGCCTTCACCCGCTGCCGGCAGTCCTGGCAGCAGTCCTTCGACGCGTCGATCGAATTCTTCGGGCTGCGCCAGGACGACGTGACCCTTGCGCCGGGCCCGCTGGCCGCCAGCCTGAACCTCTACGCCCTGGCTGAGTGCCTGTACGCCGGTTCGGAGTTCCAGACCCTCGAGACGTTCGACGTCGGGGACGTCCATGCGGCCATCACCCACGACCGCGTCACCCGGCTGGTCCTGGTGCCCACCATGCTGCGGATGCTCAGCGAACGCGGCATGACCGGATGCGTCGATGCGTCCGGTATCCGCACTATCATCTGCGCCGGTTCCAAGCTCGATGCCCGCACCCTCGAAGCGGCCAGGCGCTGGGCGCCCAACGCCACCATCTACGAGTACTACGGCGCCTCCGAACTGAGCTTCGTGTCCGGCCTTGGCCTGGCACCCGGCCAGGCTGCCACCGCCGGTGGAACCGGAATCGGCCGGCCGTTTCCTGGCGTCGACGTCCGGATCCTGGATGACGACGGCGCCCCTGTCCCCGACGGCGGGTACGGCAACATCTGCGTCCGCAGCGGCATGGTGAGCAATGGCTACCTCTGGGGCGACGACGGCGAAGCGCTGCGGTCCTTCGGCGCCTGGTACACGGTAGGGGACCAGGGCTACTTGGCCGACGGCGAGCTGCACATCCTGGGTCGGCGCGCCGACATGATCCTCACCGCCGGGCGGAACGTCTACCCGCACGAGGTGGAACTGGCCCTGGCAGCGGTCCCCGGGGTTGCGGCAGCCGTCGCTGCCGGCATGCCGGACGATTTGCGCGGCCAGCGCGTCGTCGCGGGTGTAGTGCCGGCCCATGGCGGAATCACTGCCACCCAGCTGCGGGCCGGCCTGGAGGACATCCTGTCCCGGCACAAGCGGCCCCTGCAGTACTACCTGCTTCAGGAGCTTCCCACCACGGACCGCGGAAAGGTCAGCCGGAACCTCCTGCTGGAGTGGATCAACACCCGGGACCCCAGGGTGCGTGCCCTTGGCGCCTGACCTCCTGCCGCCCGAACGCCAGCCGGTCATCATCGCCGCACGCCGGACCCCGGTGTACCCCGTCAACGGCGCCCTGCGGAGCCTGCGCGCCCACGAACTCCTGGCGCCGGTCCTCCGGACGCTTGTGGCGGAAGTAGCGCTGGACCCCGCGGCCGTCACTGACGTCGTTATCGGCAACGCCGTGGGCGGCGGCGGAAACGTGGCCAGGCTGGCCCTGCTGGAGGCCGGACTTCCCGTCACGGTGCCGGGCATCACTGTGGACCGGCAGTGCGGCTCAGGCCTGGACGCCATCGTCCTTGCCGCCCGACTGGTCGCCGCCGGCGGCAGCCCGCTGTACCTGGCCGGGGGAGTGGAGAGCACCAGTACCGCGCCCCTGCGGGCGCACATAAAGGACGACGGCGGCCCGGAGTTCTACCGGCGCGCCCAGTTTGTGCCGGACAGCTTCGGGGACCCGGATATGGGCGTGGCCGCGGAAACGGTGGCCGAAGAATACGGCGTTGCCCGCGAGCGGCAGGACGCCTTCGCGCTGGCCAGCCACAGGAAAGCCATCGCTGCCATCCAGGATGGACGCTTCACGAACGAACTCGTGCCGCTGGAAACCTCCGCGGGGACCGTCTCCTTGGACGGCGGCCCGCGGGCCAACCTGACGCCGGCCGTCATGGCGCGGTTCCCGGCCGCCTTTGTGCCCGGAGGAACTGTCACCGCCGGAAACTCCTGCTTCGACGCGGACGCCGCTTCCGCCGTCGTCGTAACGTCCCTTGAACGGGCCCGTCAACGGGGGGTGCGCCATGGCCTGCTGGTGCGCGGCACCGGTACCGCCGGCGTGGCTCCGCAGGTGCTGGGGATGGGCGCTGTCCCGGCTGCCAGTGGTGTCCTGGCTGCGGCAGGTGTGAAAGCCGACGAGCTGGACCTGGTGGAGTTCAACGAGGCGTTCGCTTCGCAGACACTCGCGTGCCTGGACCAGCTGGGGATCGATCCCGGCCGGGCGAACCTCGACGGCGGGGCGCTGGCGCTGGGGCATGCCTACGGTGCGTCGGGTGCCGTGCTGGTGACCCGGCTGCTGGCCCAGGCACGGCGGGCGGACACCGAGGGCGCCCTGGGGCTGGCCCTGATCAGCATGGCCGGTGGCATGGGGACGGCGGCACTCCTGGAGTACCGGCGGCTGTAGCTGACGGTCCTGGCCCTCAGTCTTCCGCTTCGCCCAGGCCGCGGGCGGCCAGTGCCTCGCCTGTTTGGCGGGCGTAGGCCACCGACGTGATAAAGACCGGCAGGACCAGGGCGCGGGGGTTGCGCTCCAGGCCACGGGCCTTGGCGGAGTCGCGGACGTCGGCGAAGGTGCCGGCGATGAACGGGATGCTGCGGAGCATGATGCCGATGGTCAGGGCGAAGCGTTCAGGATCTGCTCCGAACCTCCTGAAGGGGCGTGCCAGGTGGACCACACCGTCCAGGATCCGCTGTACGGGAGTGGTGGCCGTGAGGAGGGACGCTGCCACGACGCAGACCAGGATGTTCAGCACGATCCGTGCCGCGGTGGGTCCGCCCAGCTGCCACCACTGGAACAGTCCGATGACAACGAGTACGGGGGCCAGCGGGCGGACGGCGCGCCACAGCCTTTTTACCCCGGCGCCGCTGACCAGGCACAGTCCGGCCAGAACGGCAAGGACTGCCGCGGAGATACGCCAGTCCACGATGACGAAGGAAAGCAAGCCGAAACCAAGGACCAGGAGGAACTTCAGAGCCAGCGGGGCCCGGTGCACCGGGGAGGTACCGGGCACGTAGTTGGCCAGGAGGAACCCGTGGCCCCTCACGTCGCGTCCCGCCTTGTGGCGTCGAGCCCCTGCAGGCACCATGAGCGGTAGGCCGCCACGCCGTCCGCCGGGGCGCCGTCGAAGGCCACGCGGCCCTGTTCAATGACCAGGACCCGGTCCATGTCCAGGGCCAGGTCAAGGTCGTGGGTGGACATGATGATCTGCTGGTCCAGGTCCGTCAGGGTCCTGCGAAGCAGTTCGCGGTTGCGCAGGTCCAGGAGGGTGGAGGGCTCGTCCAGGACCAGCACCGCCGGGTCCACAGCCAGCACGGCGGCGAGCGCCATCAGCTGCCGTTCGCCGCCGGACAGCTCGTAGATGCTTTGGTCTGCCAGGTGCAGCAGGCCCAGGCGTTCGAGGGCCTTTTCTGCCAGGCGCCGCCGCTCGGTGCCGTTGCGGACCGAACGGCGCAGCGACAATTCCACATCTTCCCGCCCCGTTGGCATCACCAGCTGGGACAGGGGATCGGTGAAGACGAACCCCACGTTGCGCCTGACCTTCCGGGCGGCACCCACTGTATCGTCGCCGTCGACCGTAACGGTGCCGGTGGTGGGCTGGATAAGCCCGTTGACCAGGCGCAGCAGCGTTGACTTGCCGGATCCGTTGGCGCCGATGACGCCTACCCGTGCTTCGTCCAGCCTCAGGTTGACCGCGTCAAGGAGGACCTTGGGCTGCGGGGAATTCTCCGTTTCGACGGCGACGGTTACCTGGTCGAAGGCCACTGCGGGCATGGCGTCCTAAGCGCTTTCGCCCAGGGCGCGGTGGCGTACGCGGCGCACCAGGACGTCGGGGAAGGCCCGGTGAAGGGCGACGGCGACGGCGGCGGCCAGGACGTTCTTGATGATGTCCCCCGGATAGAAGACCAGGTCGCTGAGGAAGGCCTGCTCCAGGGTGGCTTTGGAGTTGAGGGCAATTCCCAGGACGCCCAGCGTATGCACGAAGACAACGCTCGTGGCCGTTGCGGCCAGGAAGAACCATAGGGCGCGGGCCTTCGTGGTCCGCCGGATGACCACAGTGGCCAGCCAACCCACCACCGCGGCGGCGATGGGGAAGGCGATGATGTAGCCGGCCGAAGGCCCAGCAAGGATGGCCAGGCCGCTGCGGCCCTGGCTGAAGATGGGCAGGCCGGCCAGGCCCAGGAGGGTGTAAAGTCCGACGGCGGCGAATCCGCGGGCGGGGCCCAGCACCAGGCCGGTGAGCATCACGGCCAGGGTCTGGAAGGTGATGGGGACACCGAAGCCGTTCAGGGCCAGCCCCGGCACCAGGGCTGCGCCGGCAACGAGGGCGGCGAAGACGGCGATCAGTCCCAGGTCGGTTCCGTTCCAGCGGCGGCGCTGCGTCCGTTTGCTGGTTTCTGTGGTGGTCTCGGTGTTGCTCATGATGGTCCTGTCGGGGTTGTACAAGCGGAATCCAATGTACAGCCGACGCTACCGGGGCGGAACAGGGGCCATTTTGTAGGGGTCCTACTAAGGCCCGTTGCGCGTGCGTTGGGTTGGGCACAAAGGAACAATCCGGTGCCCGCCTTTGAGCGGCGGTCACTGTCGTCATTGCCGTTGCCGGGTCCGTGCTGGTCATACGTCTGGCGGGGTACATCACCGTGCAGTTACAGCGGGTGGAGGCCCATGGCTTCTTAGGTTTCAACGACCGGTTCTTCAGCGTGGACGGTGACTAGCTGCGGTATATCTGGCCTTCCGCGCTTATAGGACTGGTTGTGGCAGCGGCCTTCGTTCTAAACCGCCTCTGCGCAGTTTGGTAGCGCTGTTGCATATTACGCAGTAGCTCTTGCCCGGGCACTCTCACTGCTGACGCGTTCAGCTCTTGGTCTCGTATCTGGTGAGGAGCACGCCGTCGGGAAACGTCCGGGTCCCCGCCAGGCTCAGGTTCACCCAGTTGTCCAGGGTTGTGAAGAAGGGCGTGCCCCCTCCCACCAGGACCGGATGGGTGACGATCAGGTACTCGTCGATCAGCCCGGCCCGCATGGCCGCCGCGGCCAGTGTGGCACCGCCGATGTCCATGGGGGCGCCGTCGTCGGCCTTGAGCCGGGTGATCTCCGCAACCGCGTCGCCGGTAACCAGGCGCGAGTTCCAGTCGACCGTGCTGATCGTCGAGGAGAACACCACCTTGGGCATGTTCCGCCAGCGGCGGGCAAACTCGATCTCCGCCTGTGTCGTGCCAGGCTGCTGGTCGGCGGTCGGCCAGTGGGAGCTCATCGTCTCCCATAGTTTCCGCCCATACAGCGACAGCCCCGTCGTCCCCACCCGGTTGGACCACCATTGGAACAGTTCGTCGCTTGGCGCGCTCCACCCCAGGTCGCCGCCAGGAGCGGCAATGTAGCCGTCCACGCTTACGTTCATGCCGAAGGTCAGTTTGCGCATGGGCCAGTCTCCCGTGAGCCGGTATTCGTTGTACAGAGCTGCACGCCGCGGAACAGCTACCTCTGTCCTGTGGTTGGCAGCGGCACGGTAGGCTGCGGAGGGCCTCGTCGGCGGGTATCGCGATTGAGCGCGCCACGCTTAGGCCTGCCCGCTGCCCCAGCGTCCCAGCGCGACGATGGCCTCACGCAAGGCAAGCCCGCGATCAGTCAGCGCGTAGGCCCGGGTGTTGTGCCGGAGGGGCAGACGGGACAGTACCCCGGCCGCTTCGAGCTCGCGCAGGCGGGTCGCGAGAATGTTGGTCGGCACTCCGAGGTCGCGCTGCAGATCGCCGTAGCGCTGCGGCCCGTCAAGAAGCTGCTCCACGATGAGCAGGGCCCACCGTGCTCCAACTTTGTCGAGGGCCGCGGCGAGGTCGCTCACACCGTCGGATCGGCGTCCGGCTTCATCCAAAACGGCGAGTGATGATAGCCGTCAGGATCGTCGAACTGGCGCTGGTACATGAATGGGTAGTCGTCGACATCCCCGATCCGACCGCCAGCGGCACCGGCACGTTCGACGAGCTCATCGACCGCCTGACGGCTGCCGAGGTCGAACGAGACCGTGACCTTCGAGGGGGTATCGGGTCCGCCGACCAACTCCTCGGCGCCGCCGACGCTCGCATACATCTCGCGGCTACCGAGCATGACGTACTGCTCGGGCGCGATCGCGAAGCATGACACATTATGATCGGACATCTCCCGGTTGAGGGTCCAGCCGAGGGCGGTGTAGAAGGCGGTCGCGCGCTCGACGCTCTCGACAGGGCAGGTGACGAAAAGGCTCATGCGTCATACTTGCAAAATACAAGTACCCCGTCAAGATCTCGGCTGTCCGGTCCGCACCCTGCAGGCGTGTAGGAGCACATTCAGAGGTAGGTGCGAGTGATAGGGACCGGACGGTGCGTCCGGCACCTTTCCCCGACCTGCGCGCTTGATCAAGGTGCCAACGGTGTTGGGGCAGTCGAGGGTGTGGTGGACGATTCGAAACGAATCTGCATTCCCGTGGCCACCACATATGGGATGTTCAATGAGCGTTCGCAGGGCTATTCTCGGCAGATGAACCGACATGCGGTTTCCAGCGAGTCCGGCCGGTACATATATATGTTCAGCATCAGCCGGACGCTGTTGCGGATGGCTGTATTGTTTGGACTCGCGGGTGGGCTCATTATTGCTGTTGTCGCAAACGCAACAGAGCCGTTTCGTGGCCCGTTGGGAATCGCGCTGAGCGTCCTCGTCCTCACCCTGCTAATCGTGTCAATGGCCATTAGTTTCTGCCCACTGACGGTCAGTTAATGTGCCCGCTGGTGGCCAGTAAAACTGCCCGGTGAT